>CAVGUB010000039.1:0-24432 GCA_963632375.1 Phocaeicola dorei
TATAATATCTTATATAAAAATAATAAATATTTAGTCCCTAGTGATAAATCTACCATTATTCCAAGGAAATACTCAAAACACTTTAAGTTTGATGATTATTACACTAAATATTCTGGAATCAATTTAAAGTTTATAAATGAGTTATAAATCATAGTTAAATATATTAAGTTATAAAAATCCTGTGTAATTTTAACTACACAGGATTTTCTTTTACTTATATAATTCTTTTATTTTTTCTGGTTCAATAAGTTCAAAAGTAATTGTAGATACTTTTTCTTTTAATTCTTTGTATTTTTCGATATCTCTAATTGTCCATACATTTACAATATGTCCTTTTTTAAGATATTTCTTAATTCTTCTATCTTTAAGTAATTCTTCATCAATATCAAGATAGTTAAACCACTTATGGAATAAAACAACATCTTTTCTAGTATGTGATAAAAGTAAACCTACTTCGTATCCTTTATTTTTTAAGAAAATTAAGCATCTAGGATCAAAAGAAATAAAAGTTATTTTCTTTTTATCTTTAATATTTTTAACTTCTTCTAATGCTTTACGTGCTAATTTCTTATAATTCTTTCTTGGTTTAAGTTCAATAACTACAGTTTCTTTTTCGTTATTTAATTCTAATACTTCTTTTAAAGTAGGGACTTTTTCACCATCAAGTAATTTATAATTTTCTTTAATTTCTTTTAAAGTTAATTCTTCAATAATTCCTTCCTTACCACATGTTCTTTTTAAATCACTATCATGACATACAATTAATTCATTATCTTTAGTTAAATGAATATCAAGTTCAAAATTAAAATCATTATCAATTGCATTTTTAAATGCGTTTAATCCATTTTCGGTATATTTTTCATTATGGAGTCCACGATGAGCAACTCCTTTAAAAAAACTTGGATAAAAATCATTTTTAGTAGAATATTTTTTCATAAGTACTTCCCTCTTATTAATATACTTAATATTATAATTATAATTTAATTAAGAAAAAAGGTATAAAAAAACTCTAACCAATGTTAGAGAATCTTTAAATATAATGGTGGCCCAACCCAGGGTCGAACTGGGGACACAAGGATTTTCAGTCCTTTGCTCTACCTGCTGAGCTATCGGGCCAATTAAGCTAAATTTGGCGGACCAGACGAGAATCGAACTCGCGATCTCCACTGTGACAGAGTGGCATGTTAACCGCTACACCACTGGTCCATTTCGCTTAATGCTTAAGTATTATAGCACGCACTCAAGCATCAAGCAACCTTTTTTTGAAATTTTTTTAAAATTTTTATAAGCTAATTTTTAACTCGATTGTTTTATATTAAATATCTTAATTAATCTCTATATTTAATATATGTTTGTCTTCCATTTTCGCCATTTTGAACAACAGCAATAATTTCATTTTTATTAACGACTTCTTTTGAACCATCTTCAAATATTACTAAGATATCATTTTCATCAACTTTATCTTCGTATCTTCCAATTTGGAATTTCTTACCATTAAGTCTTAATTTATCACCCTTATGTAAACCATAATTAACAATTGATGTTACTGGAATTCCAAGTTGTTTATAACCTTGTAATGATCTTAATTCAATAACGAATAATCCCATAATTGGAATACCACCTGCTTCAATAACTAAATCAACCATTGCTTTAGCACTTCCACCAGTTGCAATTAAGTCATCTAAAATAATAACTCTATCTCCAGGTTTAATTGCATCCTTTGGGATTTCAATTGTATTTTCACCATATTCTAATGTATAAGATTTTCTATATCCAACAAGTGGTAATTTACCTGCTTTACGAGCTAAGACTAAACCTTTATTATTCATTGAACATAAAGGAGCAGCAAAGATAAATCCTCTTGATTCAGCAGCAATAATCTTATCCCAATTATCATAACTTGGTAATTCTTTATTTAAATCCATAATAACTTGATGGAAAGCATCACCATTAGCAAGTAAAGGGGTAATATCTCTAAACTTAATACCTTTAATTGGATAATCAACAATAGTTCTTATATATGTTTCATAAATGTCCATAATTATTTAACTCCTTAAAAAGACTTATCTATTATAATCCAAATTGACTAATATTTGAATTAAAAAGAAATTAAAAATTAGTAGAATCTTTTTTAACGTATCTAGATTCAAACTTATATAATTTATCATTTAATCTATTATTAATTAAATCAATTAACATATACATACTTCTTTTACCAACTTCTTGCATATCAATATAAAAGTTAGAAATAGAAGGACGTAATATGTGAGAATATTTAGTACCAATCATTGATACTACTTCAATATCTCCTGGAACATTAAGTCCACTATCAGTTGCAGCATTTAAAACAGCAGCAGCGATAGAATCTCGATATGCAACAATATATTCTTTACGTTTAGTTTTAAATCTTTCCATAAAGTCTCTATAGGTTCTTAAATAACTGTCATCGCAATTAATAATATCGTATTCTCTATCATTATCTAAATGAGTTTGAATGAAAATATTTTCAATTCTTGATAATAATCTACCTGCATTATGAACATGTAAGAAAGTCATCTTTTTATCACCTTTTGTAAAATAATCCATCATGATTTGTCTAATTAAATGTTCATATTCTAAAGAAATTGATCCAATCTTACTACCAGTAATTTTAGTATTAATTGAAATAACTGGAACATTATACGCATTAAACCCAATTAAATCTTCTTCATTTAACTCATCATCAAAAACAATAACTCCATCAACATGAGATGTAATAACTTTTTCAATACAATTTAATGCATCTTGTCTTGAATGACTTGTTGTATATAAAGAAACTGTAAATCCATTAACTTTACAAACTTCTGAGATTCCTGCTAAAAGGTTTGATAAATAAACATAATTTGCACTAGGAATAATAACTCCAATATTAGTAGTTTTATTGGTTGCTAAAGCTTGAGCAAGTCCACTAGGCTTGTATCCTAACTTTTTAATAACTGATAAAACTTTATTTCTTGTTTCTTCTTTGACTGAGTCGGTATTATTAATGACTCTTGAAACTGTTGCAAGAGATACTCCACTAGCTTTTGCAACTTCATAAATCGTTACACGTTCTTTTAAATCGTCCATATAAAACCTCTTATGAAAATCACTGAAAATTTTTTCAATTTTATTATAAAAATCTTTTAAAATTTATGCAAATTTATTTAATTAGTTTTTTAAGATATTAAACATAACTAGCAAATGAGTAAAACATTTTTTAAAAATTTGTGTTACAATATTAAAGTATGAAAAATTTTACTATTTTACAAGTTAATGAAAGAGTTAACCTTGCTAAAAAAGCAGGAAAAGAAGTCATTAATGGAAGCATTGGAATGCTTTTTGATGATAACCATAATTTAGTTACATTCCCTGAAATTAATGATTATTTAAAAAATAATTTTGATAAATATTTATGTTATGCAAATAACGATAATTCTAAAAATTTTATTAATGGAGTTATTGATTGGATTTTTGAAGATAGAGTTAAAGAATTATATGAAAAATATAAAGTTACTTCTAGTATTACAATTGGAGGAACAGATGCTTTATTTAATTCTTTTATGTTATTTAAAGATCATACTATTTTATGTCCTGCTCCTTATTGGCCAAATTATAAAAATATTGCAGATCAAGCAGGTACTGAATTTAAAGAATTTAATGCATTTAATGAAAATAGAAAATTTGATTTTGAAAATTTAGAAAAATTAATTAAAGAATCTTCTAAAAAAGTATTACTTTTAATTAATGATCCATGTAACAATCCTACTGGATTTAATTTTGATAAAGAAGATTACGATAATTTATTCAAAATTATCAATAAATATAGTGATAAAATCACTCTTCTTTTAGATATTGCATATTTAGATTATTCAGTTAATAGAAATTTAGTTATAGATTTTATCTTAGATAATGATATTAAAGTAGATATTTTACTTGCTTTTAGTGCATCTAAATCTTTTGGATTCTATGGTCTTAGACTTGGAGAATTAATCATTCTTTCTAAAAATGATGTTGAAGAATACGCTAAAAAGTTAGCAATTATTGTTCGTGGAACAGTTTCTAATCCAAATAATGTTGCATTATCTACATTAGGTTTATTCTTTAATGATAAAGAAAATAGTAAAACAGTAAAAGAAAAGATAAAAAAAGAGGCCTTAAGAATAAATCTCATCGGCCAAAATTTAATTAAATTATTAGATAAAAAACATATTGAATACTACCCTTTCCAAGGAGGATTCTATATGGTTATTAAAGTTAAAGATGCATATAGTTATTTAGAATACTTAGAAAGTAAGGATACTTATTTTACAATAGTAAACCCTACTTCTATTCGTATTGCACTTTGTAGTTTAACTTTAGAAGATGTTTCTAAATTAGAAAATATTCTTTAATTTAAGAAAAAATCATCTCCAACTTTGTAACTATCATCAAGTTCTAAAAGACCATGTACATTTTCGTAACCTTCTAAATGAAGTTCACGTCCACTACAAAGCATTCCAAAACTATCAATTTTTAATAATTTTCCTGGAACAATTTGTTTTCCATCAGGCATAAATGTATATGGAGTTGCACATACACATTTTAATCCACTTCTTGCATTGAAAGCTCCACAAACAATTTGGAGTTCTTCTTTTCCTGTGTTTACTTTACAAATATGTAAATGATCACTTTCTGGATGTTCTTCAATATCAACAATTTCTGATACCTTAAATCCAGATTCTTTTTTATCATCTAAAGTAGGGAATCCTGCATTTTCAAGTTTAAAATTAATAACTTTTAAAACATGTTCTTCTAAAACTGGAATATATCCATTTGCTTTAATTTTAACGATTTCTGAAATATTAAAAATATTAATTCCTACTAATTCATCATCCTTATATAAAGCAACACAATCATCTTTTTTAATTACTTTATTTGGATAAACATTAGGTAAAAATTCAATAATTAAAATATCTCCAATTGTTTTGTGGTTATAATAAACACCATAATTCATATTAATATTTACTCTCCTTAAATTCATTAAATTTATCTCTAGATAAATTTAAAAGCATGTATTTTAATGAGTTTTTAGCACTTACATAATCATTAACATCCATAATTGTACTTGCAGTATGAATTGAACGAGCACAAATACAATGTGTTAAAGTCATAACGTTCTTTAAGTGTATTGCTCCAGCATTAGTACCACCTAAAGTTTCAAAATATTGATATTTACTATTTGTTGCAATACAAGCTTCTTTTTGGAATTCAATTAATGCTTTATTTGCAATCATTCCTCTATCAATAAATCTTAAAAGTACACCTTCTCCAATATGTCCTTTTTCATTTAAATTGTATGAATCTTTTGCAGTAGAACAATCAAGAACAAAAATGAAATCAGGTTTAATAACTTCATTAATAGTTTGAATACCTCTTAAACCTACTTCTTCTTGGACACTTCCTCCAACATATAAATCATAAGGAAGTTCTACATCTTTTAATTCATTTAAAATAATAAGTCCTAAAATAATACCATATCGATCATCAATTGCTTTTGAAAGAATTCTATTTTCATTTAAAAATTCAAATTTTCCTTCAAGTGCAATCATATCTCCATAATTAACACCATTATTTAATGCATCTTCTCTTGATAAGAATCCAAAATCACAAAGTAAAGAATTTGGATCAACTCCTGCAGTTGGATCTTTCATTAAATGAGGTGGAGTTGAATCAAAAGTACCTTTAAAATATCTTCCTTTACTACTTTTTAAATTAAGTCTTGTTGCTAAAACAGTGTTATAGTTAATTCCACCAATTGGATATGGTTCAATCATACCATTACTTTTAATTTCTTTAACAATAAAACCAACTTCATCCATATGTGCATCAATTACAACTTTTAATGGATTTTCAACTTTACTCTTTTTTAAAGCGTATAAACTTCCTAAATTATCTTTTACTAATTCAAGATTTAATTTCTTATATTCTTTAATTAAATAATCAGCAACTTCGCTTTCATTTCCACTTACAGCATTAAGTTGAGTAATTTCTCTAAAATATTTAATTTCTAAATCATTCAATAACATCGTAAACTACCTTATCACCTTTATTTAAAATCATTTTTTTAATTTTGATACCTTGTTCTAAATATTTAGTTTCAAATTCAGTCATTGCATCAAATTCATGTTCTTCTTTATAATCTTTAGAATCAAATTCTAATTCATATCCATACTTAATAAAGTTTTCTTTAGAATATTCATAAAGTCCATCATTATCAGTTTTCATATAAATTTTATGATTCTTTTTTAAGATTTTAGCGTAATTAATTAAGAATAAATCACTAGTTAATCTTCTCTTTTCATGACGTTTTTTAGGCCATGGATCACTAAAATTTAAAAATATTCCTTCAAAGATTTCACTTGGTAAAATATCTACCATTTTATAAAAATCATCTGCAATCATTTTTACATTTTTAATTTCACTAGTATCAATATTTTTAAGACAAATACCTGCAACAGTTCTATTAAGTTCAACAACTAAAAAATTATAATCTGGATATTTTTTAGCTAAATCCATAATAAATTTACCTTTTCCAGGTCCAATTTCTAAATATGTAGGCTTTTCATTAATAAATTCTAAGATTTTTTGAGTATCATCAATTTTTAAAGAATTAACTGATTCATCAATATAATCTACAGCCCATTGTTTAAATTTTGTTCTCATTAATCTAAATTTCCTAAACAATAAATTGCATGTGCATAAATTGACATAGAATTATAGAAATCTTCTAAATCAATCTTTTCATTTTCTTCATGGATATGATCAACTTTTCCAGGGAAATTACTACCAAAAGCAATAGTATTTTTTGCTTCTTTAGCGTATGTTCCTCCACCAATTGTCATAGGTTTATTTTTTGTATCACCAGTTTCTTCAACATAAACATTTGCTAATGCTTTAATAAATGGAGTTTCTGGATCAAAATATAAGCAATCACTACCTTTTTCGTATTTAATTGGGAATGGTGAACATTCTTGAACCTTTGAAATTACTTCATCAACTACAACATTTTCTGGATATCTAAAGTTAATTCCCATTCTAAATAATCCATTTTCGTATTCAATCTTACCAACATTATATGTAGTAGAATGTAAATTTTCTGTTTCAAAATATACATACATATTTTTTCCATGTGGTTCTACATATTCATTAGCGAGTAATTGGAATTCTTGAATATTATATGCACTTCCTACAGTAGAAAGTAGGGCAACACCTGCATTTTCACCAAGTTCAGGAGTAGATCCATGAGCTGATTTTCCTAAGAAAATATAAGTATCATTATTAATCTTATTAACTTTAATACCTGTATGATTTCTTAAATATGCATCTAAAACTGCTGGATTTTTAACTTTAACTTCTGCTTTATCAATAACAGTATTTAAAACAGTACCTGCTTTAATATAAACGATATCTTCAAATTCTTTATGACCTTCATACCAATAATTTGTAATACCTTTTTCACCATAAATTAAAGGGAAATCACCATCTGGAGTAAATCCATAAGTAGGATCTTCTTTCTTTAAAGTATGGAAATAATATTCTAAGCAACTACTTCCTCTTTCTTCATCGCCACCAAAAACAAGTCTTACTCTGAAATTTTTAATTAATCCTGCATCTTTTAATGCTTTTAATGCAAAATAAGAAGCAATACCAGGACCTTTATCATCACTTGTTCCTCTAGCGTAAATTCTTTCATCTTTAATTACTGGGGTAAATGGATCATTATCCCAATCTTGACCTGCAACTGGAACAACGTCTTGATGAGCAAAGATATAAATTAATTTATCACCTTCACCACATTCAATTTCTAAACAATGTCCATCACACATATCAACTTTAAAACCATCTTTTAAAGCAACTTCTTTTAAAAGTTCAAAACATTTTGCAACACCTTCTCCATATGGGTGTTCTTTTGTAATTGTAGATTCATCATAAATACTATTAATAGAACAATCTTTTAATAATAAATCTAATGCGTCTTTATAATAATCTTTAACTAAATTTTTAAAATCTAACATATTCTTATCCTCAATTAAAAATTATATCAAAATATATAGTAATTAACTAGAAAATCACTTCAATATTTTATTAATTTTATTCCAAGAAAAAAGCACCAATTATTGGTGCTCTGTTTCTAATTTTGTATCTTGCCTGGCGTCTTTTTCCTTATAATGATTATCAATTTGTTTAACAAATGGGATTGTTCTTAATGCAAAGAAAGCTGCAGGGACAACGATAAATGAAGCAATTGATTCTCCAAGTGCTCCAATAAATGTTGCGCTAGTTAATGCAATAATAAATCCAGTTTGTCTAATTCCAGAAACAAAGTCTGCTAATCCTAATGCTTTTGAAATACCAAAAATATCTAAAATACCAAAAATATAACAGCTTAATAAAACAATAAAAGTATGGAATATTGTTAAAATACAAACTGTAAATGGTAAGCAAATAGAAAATTGTTTAAATGTTAAACGTTTTTTTAATAAATCAATAACAAGTCCACTAACTAATCCAAATATAACTCTAGGTAAAACTGAAATAAATGGGTTAATAAATAAAGTATCAAATTGTGAACTTGCAGCTGTAGCAGCTTTAAGACATGATGATAATCCAAAGAAAAGGCCATATAATAATGCTTTTTTCCATCCAAATAAACTTGCTCCAATTAAAACAACTAAATGAATTGTTGTAATTGCCATAGTTGGCATTACTTGAATGTATCCAATTTGAGGTACATAAGTAAAGAGTAAAATAAGTGCTAAAAATAAAGCATCAATGGTAATATTTCTAATAATATCAATTCTTTTGTTCATTAAACTAATCCTTACAATTTATTTTATAAATTTCGTTTAATCCAATCAAAGAAAGATCGTTTTCAAAATGGAAACCACAAACAACGTTTTTAATAATTTTAGAATGTCCACCTGTTAAAATTCTACATAAAGGATATCCAACTTCTTGTTCCATTCTTCTAACTGTTTCATCAACCATAAATGCTTGACCATAAACTAAGCCAGATTGAATGGATTCTTTAGTATTCTTTCCAATAATTTTACTAGGTAATGCAATTTCAACTTCATATAATTGATCAGCTTCTTTGCTTAATGTTAACATATTGGTTTCAATTCCTGCAGTAATAAAAACACCAATAAAATTACCATTTTGATCAATAACAGATATTTTTGTACATGTTCCAAAGTCAGCAACAACAAAAGGTGCTTTATAACCTAATTTAAGTGCGCCAACTGCTGTGCATAAAAAATCTGTTCCAAGTTCATTTGGATTGTCAATCTTAATTGCAATCTTTGTTTTGAGTTTTTTATTTAAAATTTTTGGTTCAACATTAAATGCACTCTTAACTGCTTCCTTTAAAATTAAAGTTAATTTAGGAACAACAGAAGAAATAATGACACCATCAATTTCAAATTCTTTTCCAATTAGACTTCTGAATCGAATTGCGTATTCATCACTCGTCAAGTTACGTGAAGTATTCATAAGAAAGGTTTTAATTAAATTGTCTTTCTTATCGAATAAACCGAGTTTTGTACAAGTGTTGCCGCATTCAATGCATAAAATCATGAATTCTCTTCCTCCTTCTTACAACCATAAAATATGTGTCGTAGATTAAACATTAGAAATTATAAACAAAAAATGCCCAATTTCAAGGGCATTTTTAAGCAATATTAAGAATATTTTACACAAAACAAGTTTATGTAATGTAAAATTAACTATTTATTTAACTTATAAATTTCATTTAATCCAATTAAAGATAAACCATGTTCATATTTAAAATCTGGTAAATAATGAGAAATCATTTCCCCATATCCACCACAAATAAACTTTTTCAAACTATATCCAAGTTCTTCTTCCATCTTTTTAACAGTTTCTATAGTTAAAAAAGTTTGACCAAAGCAAATTCCAGATTGAATAGAATCTTTTGTATTTTTTCCAATGATTTTATTTGGAAAATTAATTTCAACTTCATATAGTTGATCACATCCATTCGCTAAACTTTTAAGTTGTCTCATTAATCCAGGTAAAATAAATACTCCAATAAATTTACCTTCTTTATCAATTACTGAAAATTTAGTACATGTTCCAAAATCAGTAACTACAAATGGAGGTTTAACTCCTAAAGCTTTAACACCTACTGCAGTACAAATAAAATCTAAACCTAATTCAGATGGATTATCAATATCTAAAGGTAAATCAGTTTTAGAATCTTTAGTTAAAATAATTGAATCAACATTAAAAGCAAGTTTAATTGCTTCTTTCATTTTTTCTTTTAAAACTGGAACTACAGTTGAAATAATTGCACCTTTAATTTCATATTCTTTAGTAGCATCTTTAAGTTTTAATGAATATTCTTCAACAGATAAATTTCTTTCAGTATCAATTCGCAAAACTTTTAAAGGTCTAACATCAATTTTATTAAATACACCAATTTTAACACACGTATTTCCACATTCAATACAAAGTACCATAATGAATAAGATTTTATATTACTAAAATTTATTTTTCAACTGTAATTTTTAAACTATTTTTTAAAAAATATGCCTTATTACTAAGACATATTTTATAAAAATCATGTATTTATAGTTATTTATTTAATTTATAAATTTCATTTAACCCAATTAAAGATAACGCAAAAATAAATCTAAAACCATTTAAATAATTAGACATCATTTTGCCATACCCACCACAAACAATTCTATTTAATCTATATCCAAGTTCTTGTTCCATTCTTCTTACAGTTTCTTCAATTAAGAAAGCTTGTCCAAAACAAATTCCTGATTGAATTGAATCCCTTGTATTTTTTCCAATAATTTTATTAGGAAAATTAACTTCTACTTCATACAATTGATCACATCCATTAATCAAACCTTTAAGTTCGCTATTTAAACCAGATGTAATAAACCTTCCAATAAATTTTCCATCACAATCAACAACTGAAATTTTAGTACATGTTCCAAAATCCGCAATTGCAAAAGGTGCTTTTATACCAAGTGCCTTAACACCTACTGCAGTACATATAAAATCAAGACCTAATTCAGAGGGATTATCAATATCTAAAGGTAAATCAATCTTAAAATCTTTCGTTAAGATTTTTGCATCAATATTAAAAGCAAATCTAATTGCTTCTTTCATTTTATCTTTTAAAGTTGGAACTACAGTTGAAATTATTGCATCAGTAATTTCAATTTTATTACCAATAACAGTTTTAAGTCTTAAAGAATATTCAACAGAAGTTAAATCTCTTTGAGTATTAATTCTTAAAGCCTTTATAGGTTTAATATCAGTTTCATTAAATATACCAATTTTAACGCATGTATTTCCACATTCAACACAAAGTAACATAATAAATAAAATTGTATCTTATTGATGATACTTTTTCAATATTTATCAAGTCTAATTTCCTAGTATTTTTACATTATTTCCTTATAAATATAAGTATTTAAAAAGCACTACTTTAAATAGTGCTTAATAAACTTAAATTGCAACAATATTTACAATCTTTCCTTTAACGTAAATGAATTTTTTAATAGTTTTACCATCAGTAAAATTCTTAACTTTTTCACTTGCTAATGCTTTTGCTTTTACACTTTCTTCATCTTCATCTAAAGAAACTAAAATTGTATCACGCATTTTACCATTAACTTGGACTGCAATCTTAACTTCATTTTTAACAAGTTTTGATTCATCATATGTAGGCCATTTTGCGTAAGTAATTAAATCATCATGACCAAGTAAATGATAAATTTCTTCTCCAACGAATGGACAAATACAATCAAACATCTTAATGAAATCTTCCATATATGGCTTATAAATACTATTTGCTTTATAAACTTCATTAATAAAGATCATCATTTGAGAAATTGCAGTGTTAAATTGTAAATTTTCAAAATCATTAGTAACTTTTTTAACAGTTTGATTGAAAATTAAATCTAATTCACCTGAATTTTGATCACTAAATTTAGATGTATAAGTTTCTTCAGTAAATAATCTATAAACTCTTTCGATAAACTTATGAGCGCCATCACATCCACCAGCATTCCATGGTAAGCTTGCTTCTAAAGGTCCCATAAACATTTCATAAAGTCTTAAAGTATCAGCACCATATTTTTGACAAATATCATCTGGATTAATAACATTTCCTCTAGATTTTGACATTTTTTCACCATTAGGACCTAAAATCATACCTTGATGGAATAATTTTTGGAATGGTTCTTTTGAAGAAACAACTCCCTTATCATATAAGAATTTATGCCAGAAACGTGCATATAATAAATGTAAAACAGCATGTTCTTGTCCACCAATATATAAATCTACTGGTAACCAATGATCAAGTAATTTTTTATCGCCAATTTCTTTATCATTATGTGGATCAATATAACGGATATAGTACCAGCAACTTCCAGCCCATTGAGGCATTGTGTTAGTTTCTCTTAATCCATGTTTTCCATCAACTTCAACATTTAACCATTCTTTTGCATGAACAAGTGGAGATTCTCCAGTTCCTGATGGTTTATATTCTTCAAGTTCAGGTAAAATTAATGGTAAATCTTTTTCTAAAACTTGACTTCCATCATCTAAATTAATAACTGGAATTGGTTCTCCCCAATATCTTTGACGTGAGAATAACCAATCTCTTAATTTATAATTAATCTTATAATTTCCAGCACCAATTTCAATTAATTTTTCAGAAATTTTTTCTTTAGCATCTTTAATATTTAATCCATTAGCAAAATCACTATTGATATGTTTTCCATCATCTTCATAAGCTTTTTCACTAATATCGCCTTCAACAACTTGAATCATTTCAAGACCATGTTTTTTAGCAAATACATAATCTCTTGCATCATGAGCAGGAACAGCCATGACTGCTCCACTTCCATAACTTCCTAAAACATAATCAGCAATATAAACAGGAATTCTCTTATTATTGATTGGGTTAATAGCATAAACTCCTAAAAATACACCTGTTTTTTCTTTATTTGTACCAGTTCTATCAAGATCACTCTTGCTCTCACATTCAGCAACATATTTTAAAACTGCATCTTTTTGTTCTTCAGTAACTAATTCTTTAACTAATGGATGTTCAGGAGCTAAGCAACAATAAGTACATCCAAATAATGTATCAGCTCTTGTTGTAAAAACAGTAAATGTTTTATCAGTTCCTTCAATTTTGAAGTTAATTTCAGTGCCTCTTGATTTACCAATCCAGTTTCTTTGCATTTCAATTGTTGAATTTGGCCAATCAAGTCCTGTTAAATCATCACTTAATCTATCAGCATAAGCAGTAATTTTTAAATTCCATTGTCTTAATGGTTTTCTAATGACTGGATATCCACCTCTTTCACTTTTACCATCAATAACTTCTTCATTTGCTAAAACTGTTCCAAGTTCAGGACAGAAATTAACTGGTTTAAAATCAACATATGCTAAACCATCTTCAAACATACGTGAGAAAATCCATTGAGTCCATTTATAATAACTTGGATCACAAGTCATAACTTCTCTATCATAATCATATGAAAAACCAAGCATTTGAATTTGTTCTCTAAAATGATCAATGTTTTGTTTTGTAAATTCAAATGGATGTTTATTCATTTTCATTGCAAATTGTTCTGCAGGAAGTCCAAAAGAATCCCATCCAATAGGATGTAAAACATTGTATCCTTGCATTCTTTTCATACGTGCAACAATATCAGTTGCAGTATATCCTTCAGGATGTCCAACATGTAATCCTTGTCCACTTGGGAAAGGGAACATATCTAATGCGTAATATTTTGGTTTAGAAAAATCACTAGTATCACAACGATATTCTTTTCTTAATAACCAAATTTCACGCCACTTTTTTTCAATATCTAAATGGTTATAACTCATAATTCTCTCCTTTTTGATTTAAAAAGACGCCCTTAAAAATTTTAAGGACGTCTATAAACGCGGTACCACCTTAATTTATCTTATTAATCAATAAGATACACTCTTTAAAGTAAATAACGTACTGAGACTTTATATTTTTATTATTAACTTTCACCACTCGTTAACTCTCTAAAAATAAAACATATAAATTAATGTACTTTTAATATTTTAATAATTTTCTTATTAAATAATCAAGTTTATTTTAATATAGATTTATAAAGCTCAATGTATTCATTAGCACTTTCATTCCATGAATGATCAGTAACTAAAGCATTTAATGTTAATTTATCAAATATTTTCTTATTTGAATAAACATTTAATGCAGTTGCACAACATTTTAAAGCATCACAAACGTTATAATTATCAAATCCAAATCCATTTGCAACATCAGTATTTTCTCTATCATCATCATAGCAAATAACTGAATCTTTAAGTCCACCAGTTCTTCTTACAAGTGGTAAAGAACCATAACGTTGAGCAATCATTTGACCAAGTCCACATGGTTCAAAGGCACTTGGCATAATGAAGAAATCACTTGCAGCATATAATTTATGTGCAATTTCATCATTATATCCAATATAAACATAATTATGTGATGGATATGCACGATATTGGTTATTGAAAGATTCTTCAGCCCAATATTCTCCACTTCCTAAAACTGCAAAGTTTGCGTGATTATGAGTAACAAAATCACTCATTGCAAGAATTAAATCAATACCTTTTTGAGAAGTTAATCTTGAAACTACTGCAAATAAAGGTAAGTTTGGATCAAGTCCATTTTGCTTACAGAATTCTTCTTTATTTTTAAACTTATTTGTTTTGAAATTTGATTTATTATAAGTTTCAAAAATAATTTTATCTTTTTCTGGATTGAATTCATCATAATCCATTCCATTTAAAATACCACTAAAATCTTCTTGTCTTAAAATTAAATCATACCATAAACCTTTTGAGCCTTCTGGTGTTTTAAGTTCAAAAGCATGGGTTGGAGAAACTGTAGTAATTTTATCTGCAAATTTAATACCTGCTTTTAATGTAGAAACTTGATTTTCAAGTCTAACACTTCCATTATCGTAATATTCAGTTGGAATTTCAAATAAATCATATAATGATTCTCTATTTAAATATCCTTTAAATAATGGATTATGGATTGTAATAACTGATTTAACTTTGCTTAAAATCTTATCATTTGAATATTTAATTTTAAGTAATGCTGGAATCATTCCACCTTGCCAATCATGACAATGAATAATATCTACATCAAATGGTAACTTTTTAACAAGTTCTAATGAAGCATTATCAAAGAAAGCATATCTTTCTCCATCATCTGTGTATCCATATAATCCACCTTGACGGGTAAAATATTGATCATTTTTTATAAAGAAATATTCGATTCCATCATGTAATAAATGATAAACTTCGCACCCAGGATTTCTCCAATTCATTTTGACATTAAAAGAAAATACTTTCTTTAAATTTGGATATTTTTCGTATTTAAAATTTTGATATAAAGGTGTAATAACTGCAACATTATGACCTTTTTTAACATATTCTTTACTTAAAGAATATGCAACATCACCAAGTCCACCTGTTTTAGAGAATGGTAAACATTCACTACTTACCATTACAATATTCATAAATTATAAAATCTCCCCTTGAGGAACATATAGTGGTTCTTCTTTAGTACCAAAAACTTCTTCTTTTGATTTAAATGTACAAAGTTTATCAGCAATAACATTCTTTAAATGAACACCTTTTTTAATAACGCAATCAGAGAAAATAATTGAATCTTCAACAGTTGCGCCTTCTTCAACTATAACATTACGTGAAAGTAATGATCCTTTAACTTTACCACCAATATTACAACCATTTGAAATGATTGAATCACTAACTTCAGAATTTTCTCCATATAAAGCAGGACATGTATCGTGAGTTCTTGTATAGAATTTCCAATCACTATTAAAAAGTGGATTGCCTTCTTCATAGAGCATTTCTTTATTTTCTAATGAATAATCATAATATGATTTCATACTTCTAAAGTATTTGAAGTATCCTTTATATTCAATAGCGTGTACTCCTTCAACAAAATGTAAATGTTTTAAGAATAAGTCACAAATTGTGATGGATGAAGAAATATTTGTACTTCTTTTTAAAGCTTCTGCAAAGAAATCTTTATTAACAATAAATGTTTGAAGACCAATTGAACAATCTTGATCTAAATCACTAACTTTTTCAACCTTTTGAACATTATTTAATGAATCAACAACAATCTTATTTAATCCTAAAAAATCCTTTCCAGCATTTTTAACTTTTGAATAAACAATACTTAAAGCTTTTCCAGAATTAATATGTTCTTTAATTAATTCATCATAATTAACTTTACATACAAATCCAACTGGAACAATAATGACATATTTACAATTTGTATCATATAAGAAATAGTCATTTTCTTTTAAGTTATTTAAATCTGTATTATATAAAGGATTATGAATACCTTTTTCGTTAATCATAAAATTTAAAAAACCAGTTTTTGAATTTTTTAAATATGTATTTTCGTTTCCAATATGTTTAATAACACTTCTACTATAATTTTTAATTAAAATACCAATATCATCAATTCCACTATTAGTTAAATTAGATAAAGTAAAATCGATGAATGCATATCTTCCTAAAATTGGAGTAGATGCAAGTGGTCTTTTTTCTGTAATTAATCCAAGTTCTGGAGAATTATGAAGATCAATTAATGCAACGACATTTTTCATATTATTGTAAGCTCCTCTCGTAATCAAGTAAAACAATCTTATCAGTATCAACGTTAATCTTTTCAGATTCTTTGATAACTGTATTAGGACCTAAAATTGCGTTTTCAACAACAGCACCTTTTTTAACTTTAACTCCTGGCATTAAAACAGAATTTAAAACTTTAGCACCTTTTTCAACAACAACTTCATTTGAAATAACACTATGTGCAATTTCTCCATAAATTCTAGCACCTTGATTAATTAATGAATCTTCTACTTTTGCATCTTTTGCAATGTATGAAGGCATTGAATTTGTATCTTCACTAAAAATTGTAGGGAATGTATCAAATCTAATAGTTTCATTATTTCTTCTTGAAGGTAAAAGCTCCATATTAGCTTGATGTAATGAATCAATAGTTCCAACATCTCTCCAATATCCTTTGAAACGGAAAGCAACAAGTTTTTTATTTTGAGAAAGCATATTTGGAATAATATTTTTACCAAAATCATGTTCACTCTTTGGATCTTTTGCATCTTCAAGTAAAGCTTGACGTAAACTCTTATAAGTAAAGACATAAACACCCATACTTGCAAGATTTGATTTTGGTTCTTTTGGTTTTTCAACGAATTTAGTAATGTTATCTTCGCCATCAACTTCTAAAATACCAAATCTACTAGCTTCTTTAATATCAACTTCTAAAACAGAAATTGTACAATCAGCTTTTGAATCAATATGACGTTTTAACATATCATCAAAAGTTGTTTTATAAATATGATCACCACTTAAAATGAGAACATATTTTGGATCTTCTTCATCTAAGAAATCTAAGTTTTGATAAATTGCATCAGCTGTTCCATCATACCAGTTAGCACCTTCTTCAGTTTGACGTGGAGCAAGTGCGACACAGGTAGATTCAACACCATCAAATCCCCATTTTTCACCATTTCCAATATAGCTATTTAAAGCTATTGATTCATATTGAGTTAAAACACCAACAGAATCGATTGATGAGTTTGCAACATTAGAAAGACAGAAATCAATAATACGATACTTTCCACCAAAATAAACTGCAGGTTTTGCAATTTTTTTAGTTAAAGCATGTAAACGAGTTCCCTTACCACCAGCAAGAATCATCGCTACTACATTTCTTCCCATAAAGACCTCCTTATTTATATTTTAATTACTTTATAGAATCCACCTTAGAGAAATTTCTTACACAACTTGAATTATTATTGTGTAAAACAACAAGAGTCTCATCAACAAGTTCAGTAATATCAGCTACCTTATCAGTAGGACATGAAATAATAACTTGTAAATTAAATTTTCTTAAAAGTCTAACAGCTTCTTTAATTCTTCCTCTATCCATTTTTGAGAATGCTTCATCAAATATAATAAGTCTTGATGTATTAGCAAGTTCTCCAGTTTCATTAACATGATAGAGTTGAGCAAATGAAGCTAAGACTGCGATATAGAATGGAGTTTGAGTTTCACCACCACTCTTCTTTTTAATCATTTTTGATAATCTTTGTTCTTCTTTAGTATCTATATTATACACTATTAAATCAAAATCTAAATAACTTCTGTAGTCAGTATACTTCTCAATGTTGTTTAAAAGCTCATTTGACGTATCATTTGTGCTGGAAGTATCAACAATTTGCTTAAATAAATCTTCCATTACATCTTGATATTTATCTAAGAAACGAGTGTCTCCTTCTCCACATTCTAAAATTAAGTCATCTCTTAGCATTTCATAATATCTCTTTAATTCGGTTTTAGCCTTACATGTAAATCTATAAGAATCCTTACCAAATTGAGATTGTTTTAATGCGTCATTTAAATTTTCAATTTGTTCTTCAACATCTTCAATTGCACCTCTTAATTTAAAGATAAAGTCATCTTTAAATTGTTGAGTTGCTTTGTTGTAACTATCATTGATTTTTTCAACGTATTGAGGGAGTCTAACATCTCTAAAATCTACTAATTCATTTTCAAAATCAGTATTGTCTTTATTATCAAAATCATAACTTAAATGATATTCATGACAATATTCTCTTCTTTCTTTAACGAGTTGATTGAAAACATTGTTATATAAATATTGAAGTCTTGAGATTTCTTGACTTGCAATACTTCTAATTTCAATATAAGTTTTATTATCATTTAATAAAGAATTGAATTTTTCTTCTCCTTCTTTATCAATGTTGTTTTCACTATAGTTGTTCTTCAAAGATTCTTTTTTAGATTCAATATTTTTTTCTTCATTGATAATTTTTTCACTAGTGATATTATCAATTTCTTTATTTAAAGTACCTTTTTCTAAAATTAAAGCGTCTTTTGAATCTTGTAATTCTTTAATATCTAAATCAACATCATTAATACGTTTATCAAGTGATTGAATTAATGCGGTATCATGTTCATTTAATTCGTTATTAACGTAATCAAGTGATTTATATAATCCATCTAATTCATTTGCACTTTCTAAAATACCTGCTAAATATTCAATTTCACCACTAGAAATTAATTCTAAGTTATTTGCGTTATTGATAACATTTTTAAGTTCTTTATAGAAATTTAAATTTTCAATATATCCTTTTAATTGATTACTCTTTTCAGTTAAAAGTCTATCATTAACATTTCTTCCAATGAATGACTCACTATAAAGTCTAGGATTAATCTTACTAATTGTAAAATTACGGTATAAATCACAAGCACGAGTAATACCATTTCCTGATTCTCTTGCTTCTTCTAAAGTTTCAGCTTTTTTAAGTCTACCAATTAAGAAATTAGTGTAACTTCTAGCACCTTCATGCTTTGTTTCAATTTCGCTTGCTAAAGAATCGTCTTCATAACGATAATTTCTTTCAATAATTTTTTCTTGATCGATTAAAGCAGTTCCATAGAAATGATATTCTGCTAATAAATCTTTTAAGATATTGTATGCTGATAAATAATATTTTGGAGCAACAAAAAGATTGAACTTTTGGGAATATAAGTATCCTTCAACAGCATTTGACCAACTTAAATCTTTAATATCGATTAAATCACAATAAAGTTCAACATCGATATCTTTACCAAATTCATTTTTTAAAGCTCTTTTTAATTCATTTTTAATATTAATAAGTCTTGAATCGAAAGGTTTATTACCTTCTTTCATTAAAACTTGTTCTTCTTTTATAGAACCAATCTTTTTATCAATATTAGAAATTGTTCTTGCAAGTGAGATTGCAAGTGTTGAGACATTTTCTTTAAAAATTCCTAAAACTTTCTTGAAATTTAATAAATCTTCTTTAGTAACACTTAAAACATCTTTATTGATTTTATCTTCAAGTTCATTACTAAATTTAATAACTTCTTTAGATGCTACTAAAATTTCAACAATTTCTTCATCTTTATCATCTTCAAGTAAATCTTTATTGATTTTATTTAAATCATTTAATAAATGGTCAGCTTCAACTTTATATTCATTAATATAATTTAAAATTGCTTTCTTAAAAGATTCTAAATCATTTTTGATTTTAGAAACTGATGTTTCAATCTTTTTCTTTTGATCGTATAAATCACGAGTAATTTGAGCAACATTATTTTGAGCTTTATCTTGGATTAATCCAATCTTTCTATTTTGAAGAGTTACTAAATCATCATTGTAATCTTTTAATTCTTCATCAATTTCTTTTACTCTCTCTTTAGCTTTTTCTACTTCTTCTTTAAATGCTTTTAATTTTTGTTCACTGCTAAAAAGTTCACATTTTTCAATTAAATATTTATTTAATAAGAAATCTTTTTCGTTAGCTTTATATGTTTTGAATAAAGAAGAAATATTCTCTAATTTTTCAATTCTCTTTTTAATATTTTCACTTTCAACTTGTAATTTACGGTATTGAATAATATTTTCTTGTAAATGTGATAAATCAAGATTTGCTTGAGGATCACAAACATATTCTGTAATGAAAGTTGTAATATCAGTAATTGGAGAAAAAGATGTTGATTTCTTTAAAAGAGAGAAATATTTATCTTTTAATCCACCAAATTTCTTCTTTAAAAATTCTTGATATTGTCTATTTGAATCAAAGAATTTATAAGTTAATCCTTCATTATTAAAGAAATTAACTAATTCTTTATAAGAATAAGGGACTTTATTATTAATAAATTCATTTTCTGGAATCTTTGATTCAATAGTAAAGAAATGATGATCTTCACTACCATCTTCAAATGAATCAAAAACACATCCCATAACAAAATCTTTATCGTTTAAATCATCATGGAATTCAAGTGCAATGTAGGAAGTAAATCTTCCATTTCTTAAATATCTAAATCCTCCATCGACTGTATCACCAAGTTCACCTCTTAAATATCCTTTTAAAGTACGGGATGATTTTTCAAGTGCAGCTTTATTAAAACTTCTTCCAGTAGTGTCTCCAAGTAAAACAACTTCAAAAGCGTCGATTAAAGTTGATTTACCACTACCATTTAATCCAGTTAAAAATACAATAGGTTTAACTTCAATTGTTTCATTCCAAAAGTAATGCCAATTGATAAGCTTAATTTTAGTCAATAACTTCATCTTCTTTAATCTCCTTTAAAGAATCTTCTTCTTTTTCATTTTGATTTATTTCATTTAAAGCGTCACTTATCGCTCTAATTCTATCGTTATCTAAGCAATAAACAATTGAAGGAAGAATATAGAAAGATACATTTCCTTCATCAAAGTTTCCACTAACTTTATTAATAACGTTGTGACTTACTAAAAATCTTAATGATTTTGCTAAATTTCTAGCAGTTAATCTCTTATTTGGTAAAACAATTCCATGTTCTAACATATATCGAACAAGTAATGGAGTTGTTACATAAATTGCTTCACTAGTAGATGCACTTTGATCTTTTTCTTTTTCGTAAATTAATCTTAATGCAAAAATAGTAAGGGAAGTTTCTCTATCAAGTTTGATTCTATTATCGCCACTTAAATTAATTAAAGAAATAACACCTAAAATAACATCTTTTTCAATATGCCATCCTGAAAAAGATAAATATTCATCTACTAATTCATAATATTTATCAATAAATCTATATTCTTTAGAAGTACGCATTGCTTTTTCACGAACATCAAAATAATCTCTAACAATAAATCCTTTTGAAAGTAATGTATTACAAGAATTTTGAAATTCATTTTTTTCACTATAATTTAATTTATTAAATTCTTCAGTAAAATTCATTATTCTTCTCCTTTAATTTCTTTTTTAGTATATGTAAAAAGTGGTATTAAATAGTTATTATTAATAACTTTTTCAGTAGATGAATCATCTACAACATAAAATGAAGTTTCATCATTTTTAACTGTAGCAAGGATTAAACAAATTAAAGAATCAATATTATTTAATCTAATGTCTTTAGAAGTAATTTCGTTTTTATCTCCAAAACATTCCCTCATAAATCCATAAACTTTTTCATCTGTATAAATATTTTTAGTTTCTTCTAAGAAATTATCCATAATAAAATCATTAGCATCATCAAATGAGATAACTTCTAATGGTTGGTTATCATTTTTAAATTTCTTTAAAATAGGAAGTGTAATTGAATAAGAATCAATATATCCTAAATCATAGAATGAAATTGAATCATCAATCATATCTAAAACTTTCTTACGAACATTAATATCTTTATAGTTACTAGCGTAACATTTCATGATATTTTCTAAATGTCCTTTAATAGTTTTATCGTTATTATTAAGATATAAAATCTTATTAGTACTTGCTTTAGTATAATTACTATTTTCTTTGTCAATTGTAGAAATTAAAGAATTTAATGATTCATAAGTATCTGTAATATAGTTAATCTTTTGAATAACTTCACTTTCAATTTCTTCTTTTTTATTGTTTTTACTTCCAAGACTTGCTTGTAAAATTAATTTTTCTCTAATTTCTTTATTTTTTAACCAGTTATCTAAAATCTTAATAATTGGTCTTCTAAATTTAGCAACACTATCAAATGTTTTTAAAGGATGGTAATAACGATCACTTATTCTATTTTTATAAATATCAAAATAAGTATGTAAAACTTCGTTAGTATCAAAAAGTGCACTTAATCTATTTTCAAAAATTCTAATAGAATGCATTAAAGTAACAAGTTCTACCTTTAACTTTTTAGTATTTTCATAGCATCTTAAAAGAGTAGCGTATAATAAATCATCCATTTCCTCTTCTTCTAACTTAAGTTCACTATAAGTTGAGTGTACTAAAGAGTTATAAGGTGATTCTTCATCGCTCATAATTTCACTAAAACACTTAATTAAAGAGATTGTATATGCTGGAAGAACAATAATTTCTTCATTATTGTCTAAATCCATCATAGAATCAATCCAACCAGTTTCTTCTAACTTTCTTACAATGAAATTTGCTTTACTAGGAATACTAGTTAAATTAATTTCTTCACCTTCATTTTTAATTTCTTCATAAACATCAAAAGCATTAAGTTCAATTTCTTTAGCTTTTAACGCACTTAAAAAGTCACTTTTTTTAATGACTGCTTCTTCATTTTGTAATAATGAATACAAAATTTCTAAACTCTCAATATAAATTTCACGATTTTTACCTTGAAATATTGAGAAATAATTACTTGGGACTATATTAAATAAATTCATAATTTTTCTTAAAATATACTCTTAAATTTTAACATTTTTTATTACTTATAAAAAGTAAATATAATGTAAATTATAAAATATTTTCAATATCTATAAAATTATATTAATTACTTGTGTAAACAAGAAATAAACAATATTGTTAAAAAGTGTTTTACTTTTAATTTTTTCTTTGATATAATCTTTAAGCATATTTAAGAAGGAGGTAAAAGAAATGTCTAGAGTTTGTCCTATTACTGGAAAACACCCAATTAGTGGTAATAAACGTTCCCATTCCCTCATTGCAACCCGTAGAAGATGGGATGTAAATCTCCATACTTATAAAGTTGAAATTGATGGTCAAATTTGTAAGGTAAGAATGAGCGCAAGAGCTTATCGTACCCTTCATAAAAATTCAAAATAATATTAACTACCTTTAAAGGTAGTTTTTATTTTACATTTCTATTAAAAAATTCCTAGAAACTTAACTCTAGGAATATTTTTTTAAAATAATGAAATGATTAATGGAACAATATTTAATAAAATAACGATAAAACTTCCCCATTCAAGCATTGCAAGATAATTGTATTTTGGTCTTGCAACTGTTTGATTATCAAATCTAGTCATTTTATACCATGTTTTATATGTTGGATTAAATAAGAAAAATAACATTAATATAATATTTATACAAATAAGAACAATATTTAATTTAGTAGATCCATAAATAATTGTATTGTTATTACTTAAGAATAAAAATTCTAAAAATGAAGTAAGTAATGTAGTAAATGCAGTAATAATTGCAAATGCTAAATGTAATTTTACATTACTCATTTTAATAAACATCAAGAAATTAAATGAAATAAGAGAAATAATTAATAAAATTACGATAAAATAAAATACTACTCTATCTGAATAAATAAGAAGATAAGAAATAAGTCCACTTCCTATTAATACGCTTCCTAATATTTCAAGACCTATATAAATATAAGATGATTTTAAATATCTTTTAAAAGGATTTAATTCAAATGGTAAATATTTTACAGGGTTATATTTTTTACTTCCAGTTTTTCTAAAAGGAAGAGTCATTGATAAAAAATCAC
>CAVGUB010000040.1:0-29447 GCA_963632375.1 Phocaeicola dorei
AAAAGAGTAGAGAAGAAGGTGTTTCTAAATCTTTTATAAATATTAGAGATTATATCAATAAAAATTATAAAAAATCTTCATTATCTTTAGAATCTTTAGGAGAAGATTTAGGTTTTAGTGTTTCTTATATCAGTGCGATTTTAAGGAAAAATAACACTAATTTTACAAAAATGGTAACTGATTTAAGAATGAAAGATAGTAAAGATTTATTATTAAATACAGATGATAAAATCATTAATATTGCGAATATAGTAGGGTATGAAGATCCTTATTATTTTTCACATGTTTTTAAAAAATATTATGGGGTGAGTCCAATTGAGTACAAAAAGAAGAAAAAGTAAACCAACTGCTGTAAAACTTGGGATATTAATTGCTTCAGGCATGATTATTTTTGCATCTATCATGTCTATTATTTCAATGTGCTTTTATTACTATTCTTTAAATTCAGTTACAATTAAACAGATTTCTGTTACATCAAGACAAATTGTAAATGATATTGAAACTTATTTTTCTAATATTTCTACATTATCAAATGCGATTCATTCTAAAGTTTTAAATTATGATGTTCTTAATAACAAAGAAATTGAAAATTATTTTAATGACATTAAAGAATTAAATAAAGATGTATCAAATATTTCTATTTTTTCAAGCGAAGGAAACTTTTTAGTTGGAGATTCTAAAGTTAGTGATAAAGATAACGCTATTAAAAAGTCATGGTTTATTTATGCCCAAACAGAAGAATTAATTGGAGTTTATTCATCAATTGGTATTAATGAAAATAATGAATATTATTTTAGTTATTCTAAAGTTGTTAATTATGATCACGAAACTAAATATGGAGTTTTAAAACTAGATTTAAATTTTAATTCAGTTATAGATTTAATTTCATTTAATGCACTTGGAGAAAATGGAAGAATTATGATTTTAGATCAAGATGATAAAGTTGTTTTTTCTTCATTAGATAAATTTTATTCAAAAGATATTTTATCAATTACTTCCTTAATTTTAGGAGAATCTAAAATTAAAATTGATGGAACTTCTTATTATTTATATTGTAATACTATTTTAGGTACAGGATGGAGTATTGGAGTTTTTTCAAATATTTCATCACTTGATTCAATTTTATCTCAATATATTATTTTTATTATATTACTTACTGTTCTTTCTGTTATTTGTGCTACTTTAGTAACCTTAATTTTATCACGTGGAATTACTAATCCTATTAAAGTTTTACAATATAAAATTAAATCAATTGAAGATTTAGAATATGATCCTAAGTTACTTGGAGATGTTAAAGGTACTTTAGAGGTAGAAGAATTATCTCAATCTTTTAAAGCACTTCTTTTTAGAATGAAAGATTTAACGAATAAATTAGTTCAAGAAAGAGAATTACAAAGACAAACTGAGTTAATTGCACTTCAAAATCAAATAAATCCACATTTTTTATATAATACTTTAGATTCAATTCTTGCAATGATTGATGAAAATGAGAATGAGAAAGCTGAAAAAATGATTATTGCGTTATCTAAATTCTTTAGATTATCTATTGCAAAAGGTGAAAATGTAATACCTTTAGGTCAAGAAATAATGCACGCAAAATATTATCTTCAAATTCAAACTATTAGATTTGAAAATAAATTTAGTTATGAATTTGATATTGATCCAAAAATATTAGAATATAAAATCCCAAAATTAGTTTTACAACCTTTAATTGAAAATTCAATTGAACATGGAGTTGGAGAAGATATAGAAGATGGAAAAATTATTATAAAAGGTTATGAAGATGAGAAATTTTTCTATTTAAGTGTAATCGATACTGGACTTGGTATTACTGATGAAAAAATTCAAGAAATTTATCAAGGTTTTACTGACTTAGAAAATACAAAGAGTGTTGGACTTTTCAATGTTTATCAAAGACTTAATTTATATTTTGGAAATGATATGGAATTTTTAATTTTGAATGATGAAAATACAACATTCTTATTAAAATTACCAAAAGGAGTGAAGAAGAATGAAAAATAAAGGTTTTGTGTTTATTAGTTTACTTTCTTTACTTCTTTCAAGTTGTGGAAATTCTAAAAATAGGATTAGTTTATTTTTATATGATTATAAAGATGATTTTATTAGTGAATTTAATGAATCTTTTAATGAAATTTTTAATAAAGAATATGATTTAAAGACTTATTACGCGTCAAATTCTCAAAAAAATCAAAATGAAAGCATTTTAGAAGAATTAGATAATTCAAATAGTAAATTCTTCGTTATTAATCTTGTTGATAGAACAAGTGGAAATGCTATTATTAAAAAATGTAAATCTAAGAATGTTCCAGTTGTTTTCTTTAATAGAAGACCTTTATCAAATGATTTAATTTACGATAATAATAATTTTTTGTATGTTGGAAGTGATCCTAAAAATGAGGGTGATTTACAAGCGGAAATTATTAATGATTATTTTATTAGTTTTGATAATTTTAAAGAAAATTTTGATAAAAATAAGAATGGTAAATTAGATGTTATTTTAATTAAAGGCGAAAGAAGTCATCAAGACGCTGAAATTAGAAATTTAGCAGTTATTAATACTCTTACACTTTTTGGATACGATATTAATATTATTTCTTCTTCGTATTGTGATTGGAATAGAGAAAAAAGTAATGATTATTTTAAATCAATTTATGATGAATATAAAAATGATATTGATTTAGTTATTTCAAATAATGATTCAATGGCACTTGGAGTAAGTGATTATTTAAAAACTTTAGAATATGATAAAGAAAAGAAATTATATGAAGAATTTTTCCCAATTGTAGGAATTGATGGAACAAAAGAAGGAATTGAAGCATCTAAAAATGGAGATTTAATTGGTACTGTTAAAAATGATGCTAAAGAAGAAGCTAAAGCAATCTATGAAGTTATTAAATATACTTTAAATAATGAAGATTTTAAATCATTTCCATACGAAATTGATGAAAATTTTATTTTAATTAAAGGATATAAAATTGAATTTTTTAATGAATCTAGTGTAAAAGAAGAATAGAATATTAGATATGCTTAAAAAAGACTTGTTACAAATTTTAAAGGATACAATTATTGCAATTATTATCACTTTAATTATATTTTTATTTCAATTTTTATCTCATTTTACGATATCTTTATATTCTAAAATTAATCCTAATAATAATTCATTATTAATGATTTCAGTATATGGAATTTTAGTAGTTGTTTTTTCTATTATTGAACTTGTTATAGTTCTTTATTATGAGAAGAAAGAAGATTTTTTAGATCATTTAACGATTAATTTAAAAAAAGAACGTAAAAGAAACTTAATTTTTAAGATTTTAGTAGTATTTTTAACATGTTTAATGTCCTTTTTTATTGGACTTGCTTTAGGAGAAGAAGGTCCAAGTGTATTGCTTGGTTCAATAATTGGACTTTTAGTTGGAAGAATTTTTAATAAAAATGAAGAGGAGATTAAGTTAACTAATCTTGGAGCGTCAATTGGATTTGCTTTAGCATTTTTAAATCCAGTTGCAGGATTATTTAAGTTTTATAAGAATAATCAAGGATTAAAAGTTAATATAAAAGAATATTTAAGAACAATTTATTCTTTAGTGATTTCATATTTACTTTTAAGTTTATTAAAAGGTCAATTTGTATATAATTTATACTTTAATTTAACTGATTATATTGAGGGTCCAATATGTTTAGTATTTTTAATTTTACCTTTTATTATTTTCTTTATTTCATATGTTTACGATAAAATCATCAATTTTGTTAGACGAATAGTAAAAAATAAAAAGATAATTAATTTTATTATTTATCCTATTATTTTAATTGTTTTCAGTATTTTACTAAGAATTTATTATCCAGTTTTAATTGGTAGTGGATCAAATATCATCTCTTATTCTTTGATGAATTTATCAATTTCTACTTTATTTTTATATTTATTAATTAGATTTATTTTTGTTATTTTTTCTTTTACATCTAAATTTAAAGGTGGGGTTGTTTTACCTACAGTTTCTTTTGGATTTTTAGTTGGTAAAATAATTACTACATTAATTTCACTTTGGATTTATAAATTAAGTGAAAATGAAGAAATAATTATCATAATAATTTCTGGATGTTTATTTTATTCATTTGTTTTTAAGGAAGTTTTTGTTGGAGCATCTCTTATCTTTTCATTTGGAAATCCTTTAATTTTACTTGCTCCAATTGTAATATCTAGTGCGATTTCTTTTGTTTTGATTAAAAAATCTCCAACTCTTCTTGTTGAAAAGTTCTTAAATGAGAAGTTTAGTTAAAAAAGTTGCATTAATTATATAATTTTTAAGTTTTATTTGTTAAAATTTATATATGAAAAAAAGTGTTAAAATTGTTGTTTTTACTCTTCTTGGAGTAATTTTAGTGCCTACTTTAACAGTAGGTAGTTACATGAGTTATGTAGCATTATCTTATAAAAGAATAGAAGATAATAAGAAATTGGACATTAATCATAATTCTAAATTAAAAGAAGTAAGTACTAATGAAGATTTATCTATTACATCTTTTAATATTGGTTTTGGTGCCTATTCTTATGATTATACTTTCTTTATGGATACTGGATATGATGAGAACGGGAATAGCGTAACAGGTCATTATGGAAAAGGAAGAAGTAAGGATGAAACTTTAAGAAATACTAATGGATGCATTGATATTGCAAAAGAGATTAATAGTGATTTTTATGTATTTCAAGAAGTTGATACCTTAGGAGATAGAGCGTATAACATTAATCAAAAAGAAATGATTAATGATTCATTTAAAGATTACGATAATGTATACGCAGTTAATTATGATAGTGCATATCTTTTCTACCCTTTATATGATCCAATTGGTAAATCTTTAAGTGGATTAAATACTTTATCTAAATATGAAATTAAAGAAAGTGTTAGAAAATCATATACAATTTCTACTGGATTTGATAAATTCTTTGATTTAGATAGATGTTTTGAAGTTAATAGAATTGCTGTTAAGGATTCATCAAAAGAATTAGTAATTATTAATAACCATATGTCTGCATACGATAAAGGTGGATATATTAGAAATTCTCAACTTAATGAATTAAATAGTTATATTATGGAAGAATATAATAAAGGTAATTATGTTGTAGTTGGTGGTGATTTTAATCATGATTTATTAGCGTATAATCCTAATGCTACTCAAAAATATACTGAATCTAATCCATCTTTTAAGGAATTATACAAAGAAAAAACTCCAGATTGGGTATCTTATTTATTTAATGAAGATGGTACAAGTCAAATCGATAGTAGTTTAAAAGTTTATGGTGCTGAAAATATTCCTACATGTAGAAGTGCTAATGAAGTTTATAGAGAAGGAATTAGTTTTGTAAAAACTGTTGATGGATTTATTGTTTCAAGTAACGTTGAAGTTTCAAGTGTTGAAGCTTTTAGAGTTGGTGAAACTGCTTTTGCATACAGTGATCATCAACCTACAAAATTAACATTTAAATTAAAATAGGAGGTAAATTATGCATAATATTGAAGAAATATTAAATAAATTATCCATTAATGAAAAGATTGAATTTTTAAGAGGAATTAACTTTTGGGAAATTAAAAAAGATGACCGTTTTAATTTAAAAGGAATTAGAATGAGTGATACCACAAGCGGAATTCGTAAAGTTCCTTTAGAAGTTGGTTTAAATGAAGTTGCTGAAAAAAGTGTTTTATATCCAACAAGTAGTGCTTTAGCATGTTCTTTTAATAGAAAATTATTAGAAAATGTTGGTAAAAATGTTGCATTAGACGCAAAAGCTCAAGGAATAAATTGTGTTTTAGGTCCTGGAATTAATATTAAAAGAAGTCCATTATGTGGAAGAAATTTTGAATATTTTAGTGAAGATCCATACCTTACTGGTGAACTTGCTTTAAGTTACGTTAAAGGAATGGAAAATGAAAAAGTTGCTACTTGTTTAAAACATTTTGCGTGTAATTCTACTGAAAATGAAAGAGCTAGAATTAATGAAGTAGTAGATGAAAGAGCGTTACATGAAATTTATCTTGAAGCATTTAGAAAAGTAATTACATCCACTCAAGTTGGAAGTGTTATGACTTCTTACAATAAAGTTAATGGAGTTTATACTGCTGAAAACAAATATTTATTAAAAGATGTTATGCGCGACACTTACCATTATGATGGATTAATTATGTCAGATTGGATGGCAGTTAATGATTCAATTGCATCACTTTTAAATGGACTTGATTTAGAAATGCCAAATGCAGGTAATTTAAATTATTTTAAATTATTAGAAGCATACAATAATAAAAAAATTACTGAAGAAGATATCAATAAACCTTTAAGAAATATTTTAAATTTCATTTATAAATATCAAGATATTGAACATACTGAAAAAGATTTTGATTCACATCATGAATTTGCAATTAAAGCTGCTGAAGAATCAATCGTTTTAGCAAAAAATGACGATGATATTCTTCCAATTTCTACAAATGATACAATTTTACTTGTTGGAGATTTAGTTAAAAATCCTCATATTGGTGGAAAAGGAAGTGCATGTGTTAATCCTTACAAAGTAGAAGACTTTTTCTATGCAATTAAAGAATTTACAACTCACTATACATACCTTAAAGGATATGATGATAATGATGAAAGTGAAAATTCAAAATTACTAAAGAGTGTATTAGAAAGTGCTAAAAATAAGAATAAAGTTATTGTATTTTTAGGTACATCTGCAGATGATGATAGTGAGGGATTTGATTTAGAAAATGCTTCATTAAGTAAAAATCAAATTAATTTAATTAACGAATTATATAAGATTAATAAGAATATTATTGTAGTTTTAGAATCAGGAAACGTTAAAGAATTGCCATTTATTGATAAAATTAAAGGATTATTAATCACTTATCTTGGAGGAGAAGGATTAAATAAAGCATTAGTAAATACTCTTTATGGTAAAAATAATCCATCAGGAAGATTAAGTGAAACTTATTTTAAAGAATTAAAAGATCATCCTAGTTTCCATTATTTAAACAATAATTTAATCGATAATTTACATAAAGAATCTATTTTTGTAGGATATCGTTATTTCGTTTCGTATCCAGAAAAAGTATTATTCCCATTTGGATATGGATTAAGTTATTCAAAATTTGAATATAAAGATATTAATATTGATAGAAATACATTACATAAAGATGAATCTTTATATGTTTATTTAGATATTTTAAATAAATCAAGTAGAGACGCTAAAGAAGTTATCGAAGTTTATATTGAAAAACCAAATGATAAAGTATTTAACGCTAAAAAAGAATTAAAGAATTTTGAGAAAGTTGAAGTAAAAGCAAATGGTAATTACCATTTAACTTTAAAATTAGATTACAAAGATTTTAGTTATTATGATATTAAAACTCATTCATTTAGAGTAGAAAAAGGTAATTATAAAGTATATGTTTCTAAAGATTCTTTAAATGATTTAAAGGTATTTGATTTATTTATTGAAGGAGAAGATATTGAATCTCCATATTTAAATGAATCAAATAAAGAAAGTAACGAATCTAATTTAATTGAATCTAAACTTAAAGGTTCTAGATATTTTACTAAAGAAGTAACTGAATTAAGTGATTCTGAATTTAAAGAAATTGATAGTAATATCGTTATTAATGATCCAAAAGATTATAAATTTGATTATTCTTCATCCTTTAATATTGCAATTAAATTAGGAAGTAAAGGTGCTAAAAAAGTTAAAAATCTTATGTGTTTATATCCTAAATTAAAGGATAATAAAGAAACTCAAGCATATGTTTTTGGTACTCCTTTAAGACAATTTATGTATTTTGTACCAGGAATTACTGAATCTGATTTAGATTTATTACTTAAAGTATTTAATAGTGATAATCCAATTATTAACGCTACAAAATTCTTAAATAGAGTTAAAAAAATTGCAAAGGCACAAAAGAAGTAGTATGAAAAAATTAAATGCAAAGAATACTACATTGCTATTTTTAGCTGCGTTTGTTTGGGGAATTACTTTTGTTTTCCAATCAATTGCTGCTAAATATATGGATGCATATTCAGTTTTATTTTTACGTAGTGTTATTGGGAGTGTTACTCTTTTACCTTTTGTTATTTATTCTTTAAAAAAGAATAAAGAAGCAGGAATTAAATATAAAAAGAAAGATTTATTATTATCAGGACTTTTTTGTGGAATATTTTTAACTCTTGCAAGTTTATTCCAACAAATAGGACTTGAATCAACAAGTGCATCAAAAACTGGATTTATTACTGCAGTTTATATTGTTTTAGTACCAATATTTGGTATTTTTATGAAAAGAAAACTCCATGTTAATACATTAATTGCAGTTCTTATTGCTTTTGTTGGATTATTCTTCTTATCTTATAATTTTGGTGAAAAATTATCATTTAATCCAGGTGATTTTATTATTTTACTTGGTGCATTCTTTTTTGCAGGTCAAATTTTAACAATAGATCATTATTGTTCTAAAGTTAATGTTTTGCTTTTATCAATGGAACAATTAATTGTTCAAGCAGTTGTTTCATTAATTGCAGGATTTATTATTAAAGGAAATACTTTCTTAGTAAGTAATACTTATAATGTAGAATCAATTATTTCTATATTATTTATTGGGGTTTTCTCAAGTGCAATTGCATATACTCTCCAAATGCTTGGTCAAAGAGGATATGATCCAAGTAAAGCTAGTATTATTTTATCAATGGAAAGTGTCTTTAGTTCAATATGTGCCGTTACTATTTACACATTTTATAAATTTAGTGATATTGATCAATATATGACTGGATGGCAAATAGTTGGTGCAGTTTTAGTTTTTAGTGGGGTTATAATATCTCAATTAGATTTTAAAAAACTTTTCAAAAAGAATAAAAATATTGAAGAAAGTGATAAAAAAATAGAAGAAAATAATATTAAAGCTCAAGAAAATGAAAAAGTTGAATCTTAATTTGATTCAACTTTTTTAATGAAATTATCTGCTAAATTTACCCAACATTGTAAATCTTTGTTGTTATATTCTGGATTTGGATTATCTTGTGGAATAGCAGTTTCATCTGCTAATGCGCTTCCATGAAGTCCATGTCTAAATATTTTCATTTCGCAATATCTAGAATTTAAATCCATATTATATTTAAATAATAAAGTATTTATCCAAGGGACTGCTTTATCATCAATTGTAGTCCATATAAATGAAGGAGGAGTAGAAGAATCGATTCTATTTTCAATACTATATTTATAGATATTTTTATCGTTTAATCTACCTTTAAGTAAGTTATTTTTACTACCTTCATGAGTGTATTTTCCAAATGTTATAACAGGGTAAGAATAAATAGAACCTTTAATATATTTATTAACATCTTTATCAGTAGAAGCAAGTCCTGCTAAATGACCACCTGCACTAAAACCTAATGTATAAATATTTGGGAATAAATTATGTAAATAATTAATTACAAATTTATATTCTTTTTCTTGTAAAGGTAAATGTGAAGGTGCAACACTATATCTAAATATTGCGGTATTATATCCTAAATTTTGGAATTTATTCATAATTGGAGCACTTTCTCTTGTAGAGAGATGACTATATCCTCCACCTGGAAAGATTAAGATTAAAGGAGTATTTTTAGAATAAGATTTATTAATAATTAATTCTCCTTTAATTGAAGAATTTAAGTTATTTAAATCAATAAATTCAATTTTATCTTCCATTTCGTAAGTATTTTTATCTACTCTTACTAAGATTCCATCATTTTCAATCATTAATGGATCTTCATCTTTTAAAGACATATCTTTATATCCTTTTCTTTTTACTTTGATAAAGAAAATAATAAAGAAAATAAGTGAGAATAATCCAATAATTCCATTAGAAATACCCATTGAAAGTCCAGCAGCTTCACTTCCAATATTTGGGAAGAATGTTTGAAGAATAAATAAAACTCCAATACGAGTAACAATACGTAAAATATTATTTATTGCTGCTAAGAATGTTTGTCCATATCCATATAATAACCCTAAAACTACAGAGTTTAATGCTAAAGCAGGGATAGATAAACAATCATATTGATAGATATTTTTAATTTGATTTAAGAATTCTGGAGAAGTATTTTTAGTAGAAAAGAGTGCAATAATTTGATCTTCAAAGAATACTCTTGTTACTAAAAATCCAATTGCAGCCCAAACTAAATTAATGCATAAACATCTTAAGAATACTCTAAATGTTCTTTTCATATTCTTATTACCTAAATTTTGAGCAACAATTGAAGATTCACTATCTTCAAAACAAGTACCAGGATTTGTAACAAGTCCACATATATTATTAGAAATTCCTAACGCTCCAACAGTTAATGCACCATATTCAGCACACATTGCGTTAACTCCAACTTTACCTAAAGAAATAACAACTTTTCCTAAGAATAATGGGAAAGAAATTTTAATAATTTTTTTAACGTATTCCCATTTTAAAGATAATTCTTTAATAGTAATTCTAAATATATTAGATTTTCTAAACATTAAGTATCCTGCAATTAAAGACATTGAAAGTTGTGCACAAATACTAGCAATTTCTACATAGATTAAACTATCAACCTTCATTCCATAAATAAACAAAGCATTAAGTACTAATTTAACTGCTAAATTAAGGATATTCATTACAAAGATAATTTTAGTATTACCTTTTGATTTTTCTAAGGCGATTCCAACATTATTAAATACAATTAATATTTGTTCTATAAGTTGAAGTTTAAAATATCCATCACTTACACTTAATAATTCATCAGGTACTCTACATAATTTTAATATTAATGATGAAAAAGGTATTAAAAGTAAGAAAATAGCATCTACAATTAAAGTCATTGTGAAGATAATATTACTATATTTTCTAGCGTCTTTAATCTTTCCAGCACCATAACTTCTAGAAACTAGTATCGCTCCGCCAGATGCAATTCCTATGCCTAGAGCACTAATTAAATTTTTAATTTGAGAAATAGTAGCAACAGCACTAACACTAGTATCTCCAATTTGAGCAACCATTACTTGATCTATCAAATTGAATAAAGAATTCATAAATTGATAGAAGAAAAGTGGCATTGTAATATAAAGAACTGTTTTCCATAAATTTCCAGTTAATACATTTCTTCTAATTTTTTCTTCTTTTGATATACATTGACTACTCATAACTTTAGTATTTTATTCTAGAAATTTATAAAAATATATATTTTTATAGAAAAATTTTGAATAATATTTCATATTGTGCACTAAACACAATGAATTTATTTTTAATAACAAATATAATATTAGCGATTAAATAGGAGAAAATTATGTCAACAATCAATATCGAAAATTTAAATAAGATTTATGACAATGGTTATCATGCTGTTCATGATTTTAATTTAAATATTAAAGACAAAGAATTTATTATTCTTGTTGGTCCTTCTGGATGTGGTAAATCCACAACTTTAAGAATGATTGCCGGCCTTGAAGATATTAGTAGTGGTAAATTATTTATTGATGATAAATTATGTAATAAATTATCACCACGTGAAAGAGGTATCTCCATGTGTTTCCAAAGCTATGCTTTATATCCTACAATGTCAGTTTATGATAACTTAGCATTCGCATTAAGAATTGCAGGTTATGATGAAGATGAAATTGAAAGAGAAGTCGATAAAACTGCTAAAATGTTAGGAATTGAAACATATCTTGGAAGAAAACCTAAAGCTTTATCAGGTGGTCAACAACAACGTGTTGCTTTAGGAAGAGCATTAATTCAACATTCTAAAGTTTTCTTAATGGATGAACCATTATCAAATCTTGACGCTATTCAAAGAGTCAATATGAGAAGTGAAATTAGAAGAATTCATAATGAAGTTGGTTCTACAACTATTTATGTTACTCACGATCAAATTGAAGCTATGACAATGGCAGATAGAATTATTGTTATGAAAGATGGATATGTCCAACAAATTGGTACTCCAAAAGAATTATATTTCTCACCAAGAAATATGTTCGTTGCTGGATTTATTGGTGATCCTCAAATGAACTTTATTTATGGTAAAGTTGAAGGATCAGATTTTATTAGCGAAGATGGCATCACAGTTTCATTAGCAGGTTATGATGAATCAAGACTTGCTGCTGCTAGTAAATTAGAAAAAGTAGTTTTAGGTTTTAGACCTGAAGCATGTGAGTTAGGTAAAGAAAAATCTGACGATCACAGTTTCGAAGCTTCAATGCTTGTTGAAGTTAGTGAAATGTTAGGTGATACAGTTAATATTTATGGTTATTTTGGAAAGAAAAGTATGGCTATTAAATGTACACCATTTGAAAAATTTGAAGTTAATAAGGAATTAAAGTTTGTGGTAGATTATAAAAATACAATTTTATTTAATGCAAAAACTGAAGAAATCGTCTTTGGTGAATTAAATAAAAAGATTCATGAAAAGAAAACAAGTAAAGTTAAAATTATGCAATTTGGTGAAGGTAACTTCTTAAGAGCTTTCTCAGATTGGATGATTCAAAAAATGAACGATAGTGGTGTCTATGATGGACACGTTGTCGTTGTTCAACCTCTTGAAATGGGTAGAGTTGATGATTTAGCAAAACAAGATGGCTTATATACTCTCTATTTACAAGGTATTAAAGATGGTAAGAAAGTTAGAGAACACCAAGTTATTGATGTTTTAGATGACTTCATTAATCCATATAGAGATTGGGAAAAATACTTAAAATACGCTGAAAGTGAAGATTTAGAAATCGTTTTATCAAATACAACAGAAGCTGGTATTACTTTAGATCCAACTGATATTGATTTTACAAAAACTCCTCACACATTCCCTGGTAAAGTTGTTGCTTTATTAAAACATAGATATGAACATTTCCATGGTGATAAATCAAAAGGTTTAGGCTTTATTGCATGTGAATTAATTGATAACAATGGTGATGAATTAAAGAAATGTGTCTTAGAATTAGCAAAACTTGCTAAATTAGATGATGCTTTCATTGCTTGGGTTAATGAAGCATGTCACTTTACATCAACATTAGTTGATAGAATCGTTCCAGGATATCCACGTGCTGATATTGAAAAGATTACAAGTGAATTAGGTTATGTTGATAGTTCAATCGTTGTTGGTGAAATCTTCAACCTTTGGTGCTTAAAGAAAGAAGCTTGGATTGAAGAAAAATTCCCTGTTAATAAAGTTGGTGGAGATGTCGATGCTCGTTATGTTGATGACATTAAACCATACAAACAAAGAAAAGTTTCTATTTTAAATGGTTGCCATACAACTATCGTTCCAGTTGCATACCTTTCAGGTATTGATGCTGTTAAAGAAGCAGTTGATCATCCAGTAGTTGGTAAATTTGCAAGAGATTTCGTTTATAACGAAGTTATTCCTACAATTGATTTACCACATGATGATATGGTTAAATTCGCTAATAGTGTTTTCGAAAGATATGAAAATCCATTCGTTCACCACTTATTAATGTCAATTGCATTAAATTCAATCTCAAAATATAGAGAAAGAGTTTTACCAACAGTTAAAAAATACATTGCAAGAGAAAATAAATTACCAGAACACGCATTATTCTCACTCGCAAGTTTAATTAAATTCTATGGTGGAAAACGTGGTGAAGAAGATATCGCTTTAAATGATAATCCAGAATATTTAGAATTCTTCAAAGATGTTTATTCAAAAGGTTTATCATCAAAAGAATTAGTCCACGCAGTTTTATCAAATACTTCATTCTGGGGTGAAGATTTAACATTAATTCCAGGTGTTGAAGATAAAGTTTTAGAATGTTACGATTTAATTTCTAAAAAAGGAATGAAAGAAGCTTTAAAGAAATTTGGAGAATAATAGTTAATAATATGAATAAAACAATTATTATTAATGAAAATGATAATGTAGCAGTTGCTTTAACTAATCTTGCTAAAGGTGAAGTTTATAACGATGTTACATTACTTGAAGATATTACTCAAGGACATAAGTTTGCTTTAAAAGACTTTAAAAAAGGTGAAAATATCATTAAATATGGTTATCCAATTGGAAGAGCTACAAGTGATATTAAAAAAGGTGAACATGTCCATGAACACAATGTCGAAACTAATTTAAGTGGTGAACTTGAATATAAGTTTAGTGGAGATTTTAAAGATAACTTTAAAATTAATTGTGATCAAAAAGTAAAAGTTTTCAAAAGAAAATTTAATAAATATGGTATTAGAAATAACCTTCTTATCGTACCAATGGTAGGATGTGTTAATTCTATGGCAGAATTAATTAAAGAAAAATTTATAAAAGAAGTTGATACATCCAAAATTGATGACGTTATCGTTACAAAACATCCTTTTGGATGTTCTCAACTTGGTGATGACTTTGAAAATACCGTTAAAACATTACAAGCAATTGTTAAACATCCAAACAATGGTGGTGTCTTAGTATTTGCTTTAGGTTGTGAAAACAACCAACTTGATGCTTTTAAAGCAACTTTAGGTGAATATGACACTGAAAGAGTTAGATTCTTAAAAGCTCAAGATGTTGAAAACGAAGTTGAAGAAGGCGTTAAATTATTAAAAGACCTTTATTCTAATATGATTAAAGATGTAAGAGTTGAAGCTCCTATTTCTGTAATTAATATTGGATTAAAATGTGGTGGTAGTGATGGCTTCAGTGGAATCAGTGCTAACCCACTTGTTGGCATGATGAGTGATTACATGGTTAAAGAAGGTGGCACTACTGTTTTAAGTGAAGTTCCTGAAATGTTTGGTGCTGAACAAATCTTAATGGCAAGAAGCAAAGATGAAGAAACATTCAATAAAATCGTTCATTTAATCAATGGTTTTAAAGAATATTATGCTGCTCATAACCAAGTTTGTTATGAAAATCCAAGTCCAGGTAATAGAGCTGGTGGTATTACAACTTTAGAAGATAAATCTTTAGGTTGTGTTCAAAAAGCTGGAACAAGTCAAGTTAATGATGTCTTATATTTAGGTGATGAACTTAAAGAAACAGGTTTAAATTTATTAAATGGACCTGGTAATGATTTAATGGCTTGTACAAATCTTGCTTGTATTGGATGTCATGTAATTTTATTTACAACAGGACGTGGTACACCATTTGGAACATTTATTCCAACATTAAAAATTGCTACAAATACTCCTCTTGCTAATAAAAAATCAAATTGGATCGATTTTAATGCAGGTCAAATTGTTGATGGAATTAGTAAAGAAGAAGTCTTCAATAATTTCAAAAATTTAATTATTTCTGTTATTAATGGAGAAAAGAAAGCTAAAAATGAAGAAAATTCATTTGAAGAAATTTCAATCTTCAAAGATGGAGTTACATTATAATCATGAAAGTTGGTATTAGACTTCATGATTTAGCAAAAGAATCATATAAAACTATCTTTAAAAAATGTAAAGATGCTGGATTTGATTATATTCAATTAGTATTTAAAAAAGCATTACTTGATGATAACAATGAAATTATGTTATTTAGTAAAGAAAATGCTTTAAAAGTTAAACCTTATTTAGAAGAAAGTGGATTAAAAGTTTCAATGCTTGGAGCGTATTTTAATCCTGTCCATTCAAATAAAGAATTAGTAAAAAAGAATGTTGAGTATTTTAAAGAACATTTAAAATACGCTTCTATTTTAGATGCAGAATACGTTGGTAGTGAAACTGGATCTTATAATGATGATAAATGGACTTATAATCCTAAAAATCAAACTGAAACAGGATATAGAGAATCTATTGAAGTTTTTAAAGATTTAGTAGTAACTGCTGAAAAATATAACAAAACTATTTTAATGGAACCTGCATGGGGACACATTATGTATGATGTTGATACATTAAAAAGATGTGTTGAAGAACTTAATTCTCCTCATGTTAAGGTCACAATTGATATTTATAACCTTTTATATATTGGAAATTATAAAAATTATAAAGAAATCTTCCATTATGCATTAACTACTTTTAATAAAGATATTAAAGTTATTCACTTAAAAGACTTTAATGTTGATGGTGAAGCTTTAAAACAATGTGGTCTTGGAAAAGGTATTATTGATTTTGATTATATTATTAAAGAAGTTAAAACATATGCTCCAGAAGCAGTCCTTACTTTTGAAGGTGTAACAGGGGAAGATATCCCAACTTCTTTAGAATTAATTAAGTCTATTATTAATAAAAACTAATAAAAAGCACTTAGGTGCTTTTTTTAGTTCGTTTTTATGGTAAAATTAATAAGTCAAATAAAAGAAAAGGTATAAAAATGGAAAGAAAAGTTATTTTAACAGGCGATAGACCAACAGGAAGATTACATGTTGGACATTATGTTGGAAGTTTAAGAAGAAGAGTTGAACTTCAAAATCAAGGTGGATTTGATGATATTTTTATTATGATTGCAGATGCTCAAGCATTAACTGATAATTATGATAATCCTAGTAAAGTTAGAGATAATATTATTGAAGTTGCCCTAGATTATTTATCATGTGGATTAGATCCAAAAAAATGTCATATTTTTATTCAAAGTGAAGTTACAGAACTTACTGAACTTACATTTTATTATTTAAATTTAGTTACTCTTTCTACTTTAGAAAGAAATCCTACTATTAAAAGTGAATTAAAAATGAGAAATTTTGGAGAATCAATTCCAGTTGGATTTTTAACATATCCAATTTCTCAAGCAAGTGATATTACTGCATTTAAAGCAAATATTGTTCCAGCAGGTGAAGATCAATCTCCAATGATTGAACAAACTCGTGAAATTGTTAGAAAATTCAATTCAATTTATGATGGAAAACTTGTAGAACCTAAAATCTTATTACCAGATAATCAAGCATGTTTACGTTTACCTGGTACTGATGGAAAAGCTAAAATGTCTAAATCTTTAGGAAATTGTATTTATTTAAGTGATTCTAAAGATGAAGTAAACGCAAAAGTTATGAAAATGTTCACAGATCCTAATCATTTAAAGATTACAGATCCAGGAAGTGTTGAAAATAACACAGTCTTTACTTATTTAGATGCATTCTGTACAGATTCCATGTTTACTAAATATTTACCTGAATATCCAAATCTTGATGCTTTAAAAGATCATTATAGAAGAGGTGGACTTGGAGATGTTAAAGTAAAAAGATTCTTAGCAAATGTTTTAAATGATGTTTTAGATCCAATTAGAACAAAAAGAAAAGAATTAGAACAAAACATTCCTTATATTTATGAAGTTTTAAAAGAAGGAACAGAATACGCAAGAAGTGTTGCACAAAATACTTTAAAAGAAGTTAAAGCTTCAATGAAAATTAACTATTTTGAAGATGAAACTTTCCTTCCTACAATGGTAGAAAAATATAAAATTAAATAAAAAAATTTAAAAATAAAAGTTCGATATTTATCGGACTTTTTTTGAATTCAGGAAAAAAAGTGTGTGTTGTATACAACAAACATTTGACACTCATAATTGAATTAATTAAAATATATTGTAATGTAAGGGCTTTCAAATGAGTTTAAAGAAATATAAATTTATTGATTTATGTATATTCACCCTTATTGCAGTTGCTTTTGAAGCATTAAACTTCTTTGCAACAACTAAAATTCAAGGTGAATATCAGTTAATATTCTTATCTTATTCGGTAATATTATCCTTAATATGTATATATCGAATAGGAATATGTGGAATTATAGTTTCACTTGCTGGGGGACTTACAGCATGTATTGTGGCAAAGTCGTCAGAACTATCGCAATATGTGGCCTATATAGTTGGAGCATTATCGATTTTAATACCAGTTATAATATTCCAATATATAATAGGAAGAAAAACATTAAAGAAAAATTATGTATTTATACCTTATTTAATAATATGTTATATATTCATGATTGTTTCGAGATGTTTAGTACTTGCATTATTTAACATTAATTCATTTATGGATACTTTTACTAAAAATTTAAGAGTAGAAGTTGTCTTAGAAAGTATGAGTTTAGTAATTTCAATTATTATTGCATTTGTTGCTAATCGTAAGAATTCTCAACTACTAGTTGAAAGTGAAGAATATGTTAGATATGTTCAAGAACGAAATAAATTAGGTCATCTTAAAGAATATCAAGAAGCTCCTAATTTTAATTCCGATAAGCCATTTACTGAATTTGGCCAAATCGACAATTCTAATTTATTAGATGGTGGAGAGTTAACCGCCAAAGAACTAAAGGAACTAGATGATTTATATAAATCTCATCAAAATGATAATAAAGATGAGAGTAATATAAAAAGTAATAAGGAATAACGTTTATGGAAGAAAAAAGTAAAACAGAATTTGAAAGAGAACGCGTCCAACTATACTATGAAAAAAATCATTGGAAGTTTGTTGGAAAAAGAATTTTAAAAGATTGGCGTTTATATGTAATGCTTTTACCACTTGTATTAGTATTTATCTTCTGGAGATATTTACCAATGTATGGTTTAACAATTGCATTCAAAGATTTTGATGCAGGTCTTGGCATTATGGGCAGTAACTTTGTTGGTTTAGCTGGTTTTAAATCAATTATGAACGATCCACTTTTCTGGAGAGCATTTAGAAATACATTCATGCTTGCTTTCTATGGATTATTATTTGGTTTCCCATTCCCAATCATCTTAGCATTACTTTTTAGTGAAGTTAAAAATCAAGTTTATAGAAGTATTCTTCAAATCTTCTCATATCTTCCTAAATTTGTCTCACTTGTCGTTGTTACAACACTTGTTCAATTACTTGTTGCACCTCAAACTGATACATTTAGTGGTGGTGTCTTAACTCAAGCTTTAACAGCAATTGGTTGGATTCCAAAAGGAGCAAAATTACTTGGCGATCCTCAATATTTTAGAGCAGTTTATCAAGTTTCAGGTATTTGGGAAGCTGCTGGTTATGGTAGTATTGTTTACTTTGCTGCTATTTTATCAATTTCTCCAACTAGCTATGAAGCTGCTAGAATGGATGGAGCTAATAAACTCGCACAAATTAGATATGTTACATTCCCTGGTATTGGTTCAACATTAACAATTATGTTAATTCTTGAAATTGGTAAGTTATTCACAGTTGGTTACGAAAAAGTTTACTTATTATATAACAACTCAATTTATGAAACTGCAGATATCGTTTCAACATACGTTATGAGAAATGCAGGTATGACAGGTTCTGAAGTTTCTTCAGTCTTATCAAAATCAATCGCAGCTAGTGCTGACTTATTCAATGCATTAATTGCTATGATGCTTGTTATTGGTTCTAATATGATCGCACGTAAGATTAGCGATACATCATTATATTAATATTAGGAGGTATAAAATATATGAAACGTTTAGATACATCCGAAATTATATTTAAAATTTTAGCTTATACATTCTTAACAGTATTCGCATTATTCTGTTTATATCCATTTGTTTATTCAGTTTGTGCAGCTATTGCTGGAAAAGATGAAATGGAACTTGGTTCTTTAATTCTTTTCCCAAAACAATTCCAATTTGATGCATTTATCTACACATTCCAACAAAAAACATTCTGGATTTCTTACTCAAATACATTATTCTTAACTGCTTTAGGTACAATCTTCGCAATGGTTGTTTCAATCTATGGTGGTTATGCATTAAGTAAAAAGAGAATGCCATTCAATAGAGTATTAAACTTCTTATTAGTATTCACAATGTGGTTCTCAGCAGGTTTATTTGCTACAAAACTTAATTACGACAACACAAAGGATATTTTCCACGCAATCGGAATTATTGATGATAAGTGGTTAGTCGTTGTTGCAATGGGTTTAAATGCATATAACGTTATCTTATTAAGAAATGGTTTTGCTGGAGTTCCAAAGGAAATTGAAGAAGCAGCTATTGTTGATGGCGCTACTGAAACTCAAATTTGTAATAAAGTTTATATTCCAATGAGTAAAGCTACTATTGCTACAGTTGGTTTATTCTATGGAATTTCAAGATGGAATGGTTACTTCTGGGCAGCTCAAGTTGTTTCAGATCAATTACAACAACCACTCCAAGTTTATATTAAAAGTTTCTTGGATCAAATGAATGGTTTGGATTCACGTCCTGATTTTGGATCATTCTCAATGACATCATTATTCTATTGTATGATCGTCTCTGCAATTATCCCAATTATCATTATCTATCCATTTATTCAAAAATATTTCGCTGCTGGGGTTAACCTTGGCGGTGTTAAAGAATAGGGTTATTAAGTATTAAATACTTATAAATATAAAAATCTTACAAAGGAGAAAATTAAAATGAAAACAAAAAGATTTTTAAGCGTATTAAGCGCAGCTTTGATTGGATTAACAATTAGTGCATGTGGTGGAACACCAACTCCTACACCTACACCTGATCCAGATCCAACACCTACACCTGATCCAGATCCAACACCTGATCCAGATCCACAACCATACGAACCAGATTTAACTAAAAATGTTACTTTATCAATGTCAGTTAACTATGATAAATCAACAGGTTTAACTTATAATCAAGATGTTGACTATTCAACACCTAAAGGTACAAAAATTAAAAAAGGTGACTTTAAACCAGTTTGGCAAGCAGTCCAAAAACAATTAAATTTCACAATTAATGATGTTACTGATGCTTCAGGTAAAGCAGTTGATTATTTCAAAAATAACTGGCAAACAAATCAATTCGCTGATATTGCAGTTGGACAAGTTTCTGTTATTTCACAATATGGTACACAAAACGGTACAATCTTAGACTTAAATGAATATTTAGATAAATTACCTAACTTCAGCAAATTCTTAGAAGAAAACCCAATTGTTAAAGCTTCTATTGAAACAACAAAATATGGCGATAACTCAAAGAATGCTATCTACTATGCTCCATATTTCGATGGATTTAATGATATTGAAAAATATACATTATTGAGAGCTGATTTCGTTGAAAAATTATTAGATGCTGATTTTGATTCAGTTGAATGGGATGAAACACAAGGATTATGGAATGGTGGAACATATACAGCAAAAGATGATGATGAATATGATGTCGAAGTTCCAGAATCAATGGATTCAGTTGCTACAAAAGTAGTTTCAAAAGCAAAAACTGAAAATATTGTTTCACAACAAAATAAATTAAGTGCAAGTGAAAGAACATCAAAAGTAATGGTCAAACAATTTAGAGATTATTTAGCTGCTAAATATGGTGATCAATATGATAAATTATCAGATATTTTCTTAGGTGTTGATGCATGTTATGATGCTGATGAAATGGTCGCATTAATGAGACTTGTTAAAGTTTCTCCAAAAGCTTTAACTGGCAATGCAAATACAGAAATGGTTGTTTTCACTCCACGTGAATACAATAACTCAAGAATTGCTGACTTATACAGATGGGGTGCTCAAATGTGGGGTGTCCGTGGTCTTGAATCAAGAAGTGGATATTTATACATCGACTCAAATGGTGAAATCCATGATGCTAGAGGTGAAGCAGATACAGTTGAATTATTAGACAATTTAAATGCTTTATATAAAGAAGGTTTAATTGCTACTAACTTACACCAAAAATCAAACTATGGTACAACTGATGGTAAATTAGCTAACGCTTTATTAAATGGTAATGGTGTTACAGTTGATGGTAAAACATATTGTGGATTCATGATGTATGATTATTCACAATCACAAGGTGCTTTAAATGATAAAGCTGCTTCATTAGCTGTTGAAGGATATAGCTTAAGACCAATTATTAATGCTGTTGCTGATTGGAAAGGTGATGGAGAATACTTCCAATTCACAGAAAGCTGGAGAAGTGTTAAGACAGAAGGTTGGTGTATTAATGCTGACATCGTTAAAGATGAAGCTAAATTATTAAGAGCATTAGCTTTATTTGATTTCTTCTATAGCGAAGAAGGTCAAGCTTTATATACATGTGGTCCAAAGGATGAAGGCTATTACACAGATATCGTTGATGGAGTTCCACAATTATCAGAAAAAACATTAGAACAATTTGCTGATAAAGATATTGGTAACTACAGTTATACAAACTACTTCAGAAAATTCGTTGGTGCTGGTTTAAATATCGGCGGTGTTAAAAACTATGGTGTTGAAGGTCAATGTACTTCAGCAAATGCAAAAGTTGGTGTTGATATTGTTGCACACGCATTAAAAGTTGGAACATTCAAACACACAAAATTATCATTCGAAGAAGATGAATTCTTTACAATTTGCCCATCTACATTTAACCTTTCATCAGGTAATGCTACACAAGTTCAAACACTTGAATCTGCTGGATTAAATAAAATTAATTCAAATTCATCAACAAGTGCATGGAATATTTGGGATGATTACGTTGTTAACGGATTCGGTGGAACAGCTAGTGACGGAACAACATTATATACAAAAGATGGTTATCTTAAATATATTAATGAAACATTAAGTTTAACTAAATTAGTTAAAGTTTATACAGATGCTTACGATTTAATGAGAGCATAATAAAATTACGTTTATATTAAGTATCTTAGGGCATAAAGCCCTAAGATACTATGGAGAGAATAGATATGAAAAAAAGTCCAAATACAAATAAAAATCTCATATTCAAATTACAAAAACCAATTATCTTTACTATCTTTTTTAGTATGATATTTTTATTTGTTTATAGTTTAATATTTTTTACACCATTCTATGATTTATACATTATAGATACTGCTTTTTCTATAAGAAATGCAACAAATTATGGTGTTTGGGTTGCACCAGATGCATCTAACGCATATGCAGAAGCAGCTTATCTTTATAGAAATGGAAAGATTTATGGTCTAAATATGCAATACTTTGTTAACTTTACAAAAGCAGTTAATGGAAGTGGAGGCGAATTACAAACATTTAATCATTTCTTATTTAATTTTGGATTAATTGGAATTGTTGTATCTGCAATTTCATTCTTATTCTATTCTCAAAAAAGAAAAGTTTTCTATCCAACAAACTTTATTTTCTTAGGATTATCTAGTGCATTTGGACTTGGAACTTCTATTTATGGAATTATGAGTCTTTCAAGTTGGAGCAATTACTTAAAAACTGGCGTAAACTACAAAGTTATAAATGCTTATTTAAGCTATTCAAATGGTGTTGATGCTGGTTCAATTAAAGAATATTTCTCATATAACACATTTAATTGGGTATTTGTCTTAGGATATATTGTAATGATCTTAATTGCTTTAATTTCAGTTGCTGGAATTGTTTATGGTGTATTAAGATTCATTTATCAAAAGAAAAATCCATGTATGGATTTAAGTGAGGTAAATATCGATGAATAGTTGTAAGAGATTAATTGTTACTCAAGAATTAAAGAGTACTGAAAGAAAAATTGAAAGAATGGAAGCTTCATTAGAAGAATTAAAAGCTAGATTCGAAGAAACTTCTACTGAACTTGCTAAATATAAAGAATTAGCATTAGAAAAGAAAGATGATAAAGAATTTAAAAGAGAATTCAATCATATTTCTAAAAAAGCTAGTAAAGCTAGTGAAAAATATAACACTACATTATCTAAATTAGAAAATTTAAAATTACAAGCTAAATTCTATGATTTAGACTTAAAAGGTGAATTACATGAAACTCATAGTGATATTATGAGATATAAAAACAACACTGCATCATTTTGGCTTTGTATTCTTGCAATCTGCTTCAATGTTGCAATGTTCTTAATTATTTTTAAAGAAACAAACTGTACACCTGATTATCAATTAGGTATTGATCTTTTAATTAATATTTGTGTTTTACTTGCAGCATTCTTGCTTGCTGAAAAAACTAAAACATATGATAAAAGAGGTGGATACTTTGCAATTGGATTAGGCGTAATTGAATTATTAAGAATTTTCTGGATTCCTTTAAAATATTTTATGAATTATCTTAGCTATTTAAGTGTTGAAGATAAAGGAAGTTACACTGGTGTTATTGGATTAAACACAGCTCAATTTACTTGGTGTGTTGTCTTATTAGTTTGTGCAGCTTTATCATTAATTGGTGCTGGAATTATTTGCTTAACTAAAGGAAATAGATTACAAAAGCATATTGAAAGTTTAAAAGGTGGTAAATAGTTATGGCAGAATTAAATTTACAACATTTAAAAAAGATTTATGACACAAATGGTGGTGTCTTAGCTGTCGAAGATTTCAATATTGATATTAAAGATGGCGAATTTATTGTTATTGTTGGTCCTTCTGGATGTGGTAAATCTACTACATTAAGAATGATTGCTGGTCTTGAAGATATTACAACAGGTCGTGCATTCGTTGATGGAAAAGATGTTACTGATCTTGCTAGTAAAGATAGAGATATGGCTATGGTTTTCCAAAACTATGCTTTATATGCTCATATGACAATTTATCAAAATATGGCATTCTCTTTAACTTTAAGAAAAACACCAAAAGAAGAAATTCATGAAAAAGTCATGCATGCTTCTGAAATTTTAGGTTTAAATGAACAATTAAATAAAAAACCAAAACAATTATCTGGTGGTCAAAGACAAAGGGTTGCTTTAGGTAGAGCTATTGTTAGAAATCCTAAAGTCTTCTTATTTGATGAACCATTATCAAACTTAGATGCTAAATTAAGAGTCTCAATGAGAAGAGAAATTAAATTATTACACCAAAAACTTGGTGCTACAATGATTTATGTTACTCACGATCAAATTGAAGCTTTAACTCTTGCTGATAGAATTGTTGTTATGTCTATGGGTAAAGTTCAACAAATTGGCACTCCAATGGAAATTTATTCAGATCCTAATAACATTTTCGTTGCTTCATTTATTGGAAACCCACCAATGAATTTCATTCATGGTGAAGTTACTGAAGATGGTTATTTTGTTAAAGGCGATATTAAATTCAAATTAGACGAAAAGAGAGCTGAACTTTTAAAGAAAAATGGTTATTTTGGAAAGAAAGTTTGCTGTGGTATTAGACCAGAACACTCAACTCCAGATGGCGATTTAAAATTTAAAATTGATTTAGTTGAACATTTAGGTAGTGCAACATTATTCTTATGTCACAGTGGAGATCAAAATTTAAAATTAAAACTTCCAGGATGGCTTGATATTAAAGCTGGTGAAACTTTAGTTGTTGGATTTGATCAAGATTTAATTTGTTTCTTTGATGAAGAAACAACAAATAGAATTAGATAGGAGGTATAAGATATGAAAAAAGGATTTAAATTCTGGATTAGAAAGAAAGCAATCGCTTTAAAAAGAAATTATTATACTGTCCCATTAATTTTCGTATTTGTTTGTTGCTTACAATTCTTATGTTCATTATTCATTTTCTCTCCAGCATTTTCTAGACTTGATGTTAATTTCTCAAGTGTTAACTCAGCAAATGTTGTAGCAAATGGATTACCAGACTTTTTAAAAGGCGTTTTCAATGCTTTATGGCCATATAACTGTATATTCTTATTCTTAATTACATTATTTACAATTTTATACAGTGTTGCTTATTTACAATATTCTTTAAATAAGTATGGTGAAAAAAGACCTGTTCATATGTTAATCATTTTCTTTGTTTTATGGGCAATTAACATTTTATTATTACTTTTTGTTTATAAAGCAAATCAAATTAACTTATATGATGAATATTTAGCTCAAATTGAAAAACCAAATGATTTAATTATTAAGCAATATATAACATATGCTCAACAAACCGAAGCTTTATTAATGACTCATATTATCTTAAGTGTTATTACAGGTGTTGTTGTTGCAACTGCTCCATTTGTACAAAAAGCATTAAAGAAAATTTCATTTAATGAAGTTAAGTTAAATGAAGACTCAACTGTTCAAAATGAAGAAAAATAAATCAAAAGAAGAAAAACAAAAGAAAGAAGAAATAGCTAGTTATCAAAAGACTAGCTTCTTTCAAAAAATCCCATATGGAGTAAAAGCAGTATTCTTAAAATATTGGTTTTATGGAGCATTATTCTTCTTTATTGCAATGGGTATGAGACTTGGTGGTGAAAATCTTGCTATCGTTGGTGGATTAATAGGTGGAGTTGTATTTGACTTCATGTATGGTAATTTACTTTTAATGATGGAAGATGAACCTAACCAACATGATAACTATATTATTTATAAATCAAAGAAAGTTTGGTCAGTATTTATTAATATAGTATTTGAATTAGCAGTATTTTTTATCACAGCATATATTTCAATTGCATGTGTTAGAATTTATGGTGATTCAATTTGGCTATTCCAAGAACCTTTAACACAAGGATTACTTGCTTTAGCTGTAGATAGTTTATTACTTGGTATCAAGTATTTAATTAAAGTAATTGTTAACAAGGTAAAAGTTAGCAAAGAAAACAAAAAGTAGAGGTTAATTATGAAAACATTATTTATTTCTCCTGTTAGTGCAACATTTGAACTTGAAAATAACGATGCATATTTTGCACCTAAACCATTCAATGTTTATATTAATGGAAAAGAAGTTATTACAAATAATAAAACAAACTGTTTTTCAGTTTATGATTTAACTCCTGATACAGAATATCAAATTAATGTTAATGAAAAAACTTATAACTTTAAAACAAAAGCTGTAAGTGAAGTAGTCACAACTAAAGGAATTTGTAATAATGGAGAAGTTAATGTTACAGAAGAATTACAAAAATTAATTGATTCTTGTAAGAAAAATTCATTACTTGTTTTTGAAGAAGGTACTTACTTCATTACAAGTTTAAAATTTAAAAGTGATTTAACAATTTATCTTAAAAAAGGTGCTACTATTTTAGGAAATACAAATCCTAAAGATTATGATTTTATTCCTGCTAATGAATTCGTTGATGGAGAATTTAAAGAAAGAGGTATTTGGGAAGGTATTGCTTCTCCAATGATGCTTTCAATTATTAATTTCTTCGATTGTAAAAATACATTCTTAGTTGGTGAAGGTACAATCAATGGCCAAGCTCAATTTGGACCATGGTGGGTTGATGTTAAAAATAAACCATATGTTAGACCACATTTAATTTTTATTAATAACTCAGAAAATATTGTTTTAGAAGGTATTAATGTTAAAAATTCACCTTCTTGGACAATTCATCCATACTTTGTTAAGAATTTAGGAATCTATAATGTTTATATTGAAAATCCTAAAGATAGTCCTAACACAGATGGTATCGATCCTCAATTTGTTGTAAATTGTGATATTATTGGTGTTCATTTCTCAGTTGGAGATGATTGTATTGCTGTTAAATCAGGTAAACTTGAATTAGGTAGAAAATATAATCAAAAGAGTGAACATATTACAATTAGAAATTGTTGGATGCAATATGGACATGGTGGTGTCGTATTAGGAAGTGAAATTTCACGTGGATTATCAGATTTAAAATGTGATAGATGCTTCTTTGATCACACAGACCGTGGATTAAGAATTAAAGTTAGAAGAGGAAGAGGTGATATTTGTCAAATTGATAACATCTTCTTTGATAACATTAAAATGGATGGAGTTTTAACTCCAATTACTATGAACATGTTCTATTTCTGTGATCCTGATGGAAAAACTGAATATGTTTATACAAAAGAAAAATTACCAGTAGATGATAGAACTCCTTATTTAGGTAAATTTACATTCTCAAATATTCACGCTACAAATTGTGAATATGCTGCAGGATATTTCTATGGATTACCTGAAAAATTCATTAAGGAAGTTAATATCATTGATTCAAGTTTTGAATTTAATAAAGACGCAAGAAGTGGCAAACCTGTAATGATGTCATTTGCAGAAGATTGCTCAAAGAAGGGCTTTGTTTGCTATAACGTCGATACTATTAATTTAAAAAATGTTACATTAAAAGGAAATGTTGGAGAACGTTTAGAACTCCACGAAGTTAAGAAGGTTAAGGATGAGTAGTTATATTAAATCATACATTATTGTAGATGAAACATTTACTAATTTAGACTTACTTAAAAAGTATATCTTTTTGATTATTCACGAAAATGTTGAATTATCAAAAGTTAATGATAAAGTTATTAAAGTTAGTGAATTAGATAAGAGTTTATTTATTAAACTTTGTGTATCTGCTAATACAATTAAAAATGATTTAAATTTAGAACAACTCCTTATTGTAGAGGTTCCTTTTTACAAGGAATCTTTACTCCTTGTTTTACATTCAAATAATTCAGGTTATCTTTCATTATATGAATTATTACTTGAAGAATATAAAGATGATTCACTAGATTTAGAATTTGTTAAAGATGTATTTAAGAATGTTAATAAATACATTTTTGATACTGCTAAAGCGTATATAGACCTTGAAGAATCGGTCCAATACACTAGTGAATTTTTATTTACTCATAGAAATACAATTAATTATAGAATTTCTAGATTCTCACAACTTAGTGATATCAATTTAAAAAATGGAAAAAATATCTTATTAACTAGATTCTTGATCTATCTTTATGAGAAATATAATTTAGGTAATAATGATGATTTATAATATTTTAAAAGAAGAAATAATTAATTGTGAAATTGTACCAGGTACTAAAATTACTGAAGAAGATTTAGTAAAAAGGTTTAATCAATCAAGAACCCCATTAAGAGGAGTTATCGCAAGACTTTGCAAAGATGGATTACTTGAAGTTAAACCTAAAAGAGGAACTTTTGTTAGTAAAATTGATGTTAAAAGTATTTATGATTCAATGGATATAAGAATTGCAACTGAATGTTATATTTATTCATTAATTATAGGTAAATTAACTAAAAAAGATTTCGATACTCTTGATAAGATTTTAGAAGAACAAAAGAAAATTATTGATATGGATTCTTCAATTGAAAAATCTAGATTGCTTTATGAAAACGATAACAAATTCCATAAAATGTTTTTCATTCTTGCAGGTAAGGAAAGTTTATGGAATTATATGTATGAATTTACAACTCCATTAAATCGCGCTAGAATTATGGCGAATTTAAGAGAGAATGAGAATGTTAAAGAAATTTATAAAGCACATTTATTAATTGTTGAATATTTAAGAAAAGGTGATTTAAAATCATTACAAGCAGTTAATGAAGATCACTTAAGACGTGGATTTGATGGAATGGAATCCGTTATTAAAAGATATCCAGACTATTTTATATAAGGAGAGAATATGGTTGAAGAATTTGTAAAACAATATTATAAGGAATTTGTTCCTTATAAGGCAAAAAGATGGTGTTATGAAGATGGTATCTTATTAAAAGCTACTTTAGATTTATATAACGCTACTAAAGAAGATTTTTATAAAGATTTTATCTTAAATTATTTAGATAAGTTTATTGATGAAGATGGAAATGCATTAGGATATCCAAAATCTGATTATTCTACAGATGATTGTCAAGCTGCATTTGTACTTCCTTGGGCATATGATTTAACTAAGAAAGAAAAATATAAAAAAGCAATTGATATTTTCTATTCTCAACTTGAAGAACAACCAAGATGTAAATGTGGTAATTTCT
>CAVGUB010000041.1:0-14887 GCA_963632375.1 Phocaeicola dorei
TTTATTTAAAGATGCTCGTCATGCAACATATGTAGATGATGAATCTAGTTATATAAAAGTATTATTAGATTTTTTAAATAATTAGCATAAAATTCAAGGTTTTCCTTGAATTTTTTTGTATCAAAAAAGTGGATTATTAGTCCACTATTTCTGCGTATAAATCATAAACGAATGCATGAGTAATTCTAATATTAACAATATCGCCTTCTTTAAATTCTTTATCAGATTTTAAATAAATTGATCCATCAATATCATCTGGAGCGTTAACTCCACATCTTACACTGTATTCGTTATTCTTTTTAGAAAGAATAATTGCTTTATAAGTTCTTCCAATTAATTTCTTATTTTCTTCATAAGAAATTTCTTGTTGAATCTTCATAATTTCTTCTTTTCTTTGAAGTTTAACTTCTTCATCAATTTGATCTTTTAAGGTATTTCCATAAGTACCTTCTTCTTTACTATATGTAAAACATCCAAGGTGGTTAAACTTATATTCTTTAATAAATTTCTTTAATTCATTAAACTCTTCTTCTGTTTCTCCTGGATATCCAACAATAACAGTTGTTCTAAAGATAACATCTGGGATTTCTTTTTTAATCTTATTAAATAATTCTTCAACACTTTCTTTTGTATCTCTTCTTAACATACTTTTTAAAACTTTATTAGAAGCATGTTGAATTGGGATATCAAAATAATGAGTTAATTTCTTACTATTTTTAACAAGTTCTATATATTCATCAGTAACTTCTTCAGGATAAAGATATAAAACTCTAATAAATTCAATACCTTCAATCTTTTCAAGTTCTCTTAAAAGAGTGCATAAATTGATATTTTTTCCTTCAAAATCTTTACCATACGCTCCAGTGTCTTGAGAAATAACAATTAATTCTTTAACTCCACTAGCTGCAAATTCTTTAGCTTGTTCAATAATTTTATCAAAATCGAATGAATGATATTTTCCTCTAATAAAAGGAATTGCACAGAATCCACAATAATTGCTGCATCCTTCACTGATTTTTAAGAATGCACTATAAGATTTAGTAGATAAAACTCTTCTAAAAATATCAAATTCATCAGTTTGAATTTTAACATCTAAAAGTTCACAAACAAGTTCTAAGAATTTAGGATAATCTTTAAAAGTTACCCATAAAGAAACTTCAGGTAAAGCTTCTTTTAACTCTTCTAAATTTCTTTTAACTAAACATCCACAAACAATGATTTTAGCATTTGGATATTTAATACAATCTAAAATTGTGTTAATTGCTTCTTCTTTAGCAGGAAGAATAAATCCACAAGTATTAATAATAATTGCGTCACATTCTTCAAGATTAGTACAAATTTCAAAATAAGGTTTTTTAAATAAAGAAAGAATAGATTCACTATCAACAGTATTTTTATCACATCCAAGTGATATTAATCCAATTTTCTTCATACTATCTATTACTTTCCTCAATTAAAGATGCAATATAATCAGTCTTTTTAGCGAATTCATCTAATGAAAGTAATCTAAATTCCCAGTTTGGACTTCCAAAACTTCCTGGAGTATTAATTCTATATTCACTAGGTAATCCTAAATAATCTTGAATTGGTATAATTGCGTATTCACATTTAGATTTTAAAACATATCTTAAAATCTTATCTAATGTATCTTTACCTTCAATTTTTGCAAATCTTAAAATAATATCAAATAATTCTTTATTTTCTTCACTTAATGATTCATACCATCCCATAACTGTATCATTATCATGAGTACCAGTATAAATAACTTGGTTTGGAGTAGTTACAAATTCTCTATTAAATACATTAAATTCAAAAACATTCATACCTTTAAGATTGAATTTATCTCTTAACGCTAAAACTGATGGTACTAAATCACCTAAATCTTCAGCAATAATGTTTTTAGTCATTCCTTCTTTTTCTAAAATTGAGAATAAAACACTTCCTGGAGCTTCTTTCCATTCTCCATTTCTTGCAGTTTTTTCACTTTCATTAATAGTGTAATAAGTATCAAATGCTCTAAAATGATCAATTCGCAAAATATCAAATGTATTTAAAGCATTCTTAATTCTATTAATCCAGAATGTAAATCCATCTTGTTCCATATATTTCCAATCATAGATAGGATTTCCCCATCTTTGACCATCCTGACTAAAATAATCTGGTGGAACACCTGCAACTAATGTTGGATGATCAAATTCATCAAGTAAGAATTCATCTTGATTACTCCAACAATCGCTACTATTAAAACCAACATAAAATGGAATATCTCCCATTAATAAGACACCATTTTTATTAGCGTATTCTTTCATTTCTTTAAATTGGATACTTGCAATAAATTGACACCATTCAATAAATAAGATTTCTTTTTCATATGGTTTAAAATCAAATTTAGTATAGTCATATGCACTATATTTTTCTTTTTTAGTCCATTTATCCCAATCTAAATATTTATTTTTTTCAAATAATACTTTAAATTTTGCGTAGTTACTACACCATTTATTTTTCTTTAAAAAATCTTTAAATTCTTTAGAATCAGTATCTTTTGTATGTAAAAATGCTTCTTTTAAGTATTTTTCTTTATCTAATCTTGTATGATAAAAATCTACTAACTTAGAATCTTTGTTAAATGGTTCATAATTTTTAATATATCCATGTTCTTTTAACCATTTTAAAGAAATATAACATGGATCAATTGCTTCTCCACATTCACTTTGATATGGACTAGAACCATATCCAACTGGATTAAGTGGTAAAAGTTGCCAAATTTTAATTTTAGCTTTTTTTAATAAATCAATAAATTCGTATGCGCTTTCATAAAAATCACCAACTCCTTGAGAAGAAGGTAAACTTGATAAAGGCATTAATATTCCTGAAGTTCTCATAACTTAATTATTATATAAAATTAATAATTCAAATTAAATATTAAAAACAAAATTTTAGGCTATTTATCGATTAAATCTAGAAATTTACTATTAATAATAGTATACTACAATAGTTTTTATTTTTGTTATTAGGAGGATTAACTTATGAAAATGAGAAATGTCGCAATTATTGCCCACGTTGACCATGGTAAAACCACTTTAGTTAATCAATTGTTAAAATATAGTCAAACTTTCAGAGAGAATGAAAAAATTGAAGATCGTGCGATGGATAGTAACGCAATTGAAAGAGAAAGAGGAATTACTATTTTAGCTAAAACTACTTCAGTTAAATATAAAGATTATAAAATTAACATTCTCGATACTCCAGGACACGCTGATTTCGGTGGTGAAGTCGAAAGAATCATGAGAATGGTTGATGGATGTTTACTTTTAGTTGATGCATTTGAAGGTACAATGCCTCAAACTAGATTCGTTTTAAAGAAAGCATTAGAAAATCACGTTAAACCAATCGTTATTATTAATAAAGTTGATAGACCAAATGCAAATCCTGCAAAAGCAGTTGATGAAGTTTTACAACTTTTCATTGAACTTGGTGCACCAGATGAATTCTTAGATTTCAAAGTTGCATATACAAGTGCATTAAATGGTACATCTTCTTTATCTCCAGAACTTGATACTCAAAAAGAAGGTATGGATGCTTTATTTGATTTAATTATTGATGAAGTACCAGAACCACAAGTTGAAGAACAAGGCCCAACACAATTACAAGTTGCATTACTTGATTACAATGATTATGTTGGAAGAATGGGAATTGGTAGAATTCAAAGAGGTGAAATTAAATTAAATCAACAAGTTACTGTTTGTAGAAATGATGGTACTACTAAAGGATTTAAGATTTTAAAACTTTTTGGATACCAAGGATTAAAGAGAATCGAAGTTGAAAGCGCTAAAGCTGGTGAAATCGTTGCATTTGCTGGTTTAGCTGATATTAACGTTGGAGAAACAATTTGTGATCCAAGTAAAGTTGAAGCTTTACCATTAATTCATATTGATGAACCAACACTTCAAATGACTTTTGGTACTAATTCATCTCCTTTTTCAGGACAAGATGGTAAATTATTAACAGCAAGACAAATTGAAGATCGTTTAATGAAAGAAAAAGAAAAAGATGTTTCTTTAAAAGTTGAACGTATTCAAAATAGTGAATCTTGGGTAGTCTCAGGTAGAGGTGAATTACATTTAGGTATTTTAATCGAAAACATGAGAAGAGAAGGATATGAGCTTGAAGTTTCACGTCCTCAAGTTATCATCAAAGTTGAAGATGGTGTTAAAAAAGAACCATATGAAGATTTAGCTATTGAAGTTCCAAATGATTTCGTTGGAGATATCATGACTTCTCTTGGAGAAAGAGATGCTGAACTTATTGATATGGACGCTAATGAAAATACAACAAAAATTAATTATGTTATCCCATCAAGAGGTTTAATCGGTTTCGTTTCTAATTTCTTAACATTAACAAAAGGTTATGGAATTATCAACCATACATATAAAGAATATAGACCGGTTTCAAAAGGTAAGATTGGTGAAAGACAAATTGGTGTTTTAGTTGCTACTGCTACAGGTCAAGCTACTCCATACGCAATTCAACACGTTGAAGATAGAGGTACAATGTTTATTCTTCCTGGAATTGATGTTTATGAAGGTATGATTGTTGGTGAAAATAAATACGATTCAGATTTAAGTGTTAACGTTTGTCAAACTAAGAACTTAACTAACCAAAGAAGTTCAAATAAAGATCAAACTGTTGTCTTAAAAACTCCAAGAAAATTAACTCTTGAAAGCTGTTTAGACTATATCAATGTTGATGAATTAGTAGAAATTACTCCAAAAACATTTAGAATGAGAAAGAAGATTCTTAATGATGCTGAAAGAAAGAAATATGAAGCAAAACAAAGAATCTTAGAAGGATTAGATAAGTAATATATTAGGATCCGTTAAGAAATTTCTTAACGGATCTTTTTTATATCTTTTTAAAACTATAATTATTCTTACTATTTAGCATTTTATGAATTTTATCGTATTTGCTCCTCTAACTACTGTTTTTCAGGAGTTTGTGGAGCAAATCGGATATTTTTAATTTAAAAATCTAATTTAATTTTTACATTAAAATCCAAGATATTTTACACTTTCAATAATATGTTAATTCGGTATTTTAATACCTAGTAATCCTGAAATATCATTAATTATCAAAAAGTTTCTTTCAAAAAACATTAAATTTTGACTTTCAAGGTCTGAAAACGCTTTCATAAAAATTTGAAAACGCTTTCATATTTTTTTTATTTTTATTTGGTATTAATATAATGGTGCTTAAAGAAATTAAGCAACGAAATCAAATTGGAGGTACAAGATTTATGTTATTAGAAAAATTATTTAGAGAACAAGAAAACAACGAAAGTGAAAATACAGAAACTATTTTAGAAAGTGAAAATTCTAAAGAATCAGTTATTTCAATTTTCAATTATTTAAATACAAACGATATTTTCTAATCTTCCCCTAGGATTAGTTAATATATAAATCAAAGCAATAAAAAAGAATGAACTTTATCCTTTGTGTTCATTCTTTTTTTATGCTTATTTATTTTATTCAATACTTTTAAGTGATTCTGCCATTGGAACTTTATTAACTCTTTTAGAGATATAAAGATTAACAAGGAATGCAGTAATTAAAGAAATAAGAATTGAAATAATATAACTCATTGGATATACAATGTAATAGAAACTAACTAGTTCTGTTCTATTAGCGTATAATGTCATAAATTCTAAAGGGAACCCTAAGAATATTCCAAAGAAACATCCAATTAATGTTAATATCATAATTTCATAAATTAATGATTTAGCAATTTCTATTAAATTAAATCCTAAAACCCTTAAGGTTGCAATCTCTCTAATTCTTTGATTGAAGTTTAATATTGCAAGATTTACTAAAACAATAACTGCAAGAACAATTGCAAATATTTTAATTGTATTAGTCATCATTTTAATAGAAGAAACATATCCTTCAATCTTCGCACTTGTTTCTTCTCGAGTCATAATCGTTTCAACTTTTAAATTCTCATCACTTAAGATCTTTTTAGATGTTTCACTAGCTTTACTAACATCTTTTAAAAGTACTGTAGCAGCATTAGCGTTTTGAGGTAATCCTTTAAAATTTGAATCTCCTTGATAAATATAAATTCCTTTACAAGAGAACGCATAGAAACTAAAACCAATCTTAGCGTGATATGTTGTAGAATTTACCTTAAAATCAATTTCATCTCCTACTTTCTTACCTGTTTTTTCTAATATAAAATCTGCAATTCCAATTTCACCTTCTTTCCATTCATGTCCATCATCATATTTAAATAAACTTGATTCTTTAGAAACATAATAATATGTAGAAGATACTGGATTATCAAGTAAGATTTCAGATGTTCCAACTCCATATTCATTAACTTCTTTAATATTATCAAATTTTAATAATTGTTCTTTATTATAACTTAAAGGAGTATTTAATGAATAAGTAAGATTTAAATCTCCATTAACAAAGTTAGTTAAATCTCTATTAATTCCATAATCTAAAACATCTTCAATACCAAATCCACAGATAAGAAGACCAGTACATCCCATAATTCCAACAATAACCATGATTGATTTATTTAAATATACTTTAATATTTCTTAAAGCCATCATAAGGGATGTTGATTTAATAAATGATTTTTTATTCTTCATTTTAAAATGAGGAGATGCAGGACGCATTGATTCAACTGGAGTTAAACTTAATTCATGTCTAATTAAGATATAGGTTAATAAAGTTACTAAGAATATAACTATAATTAATACAAGGAATCCTGCAAGGAATGGGAATGAATATCCTATACTTGGTAAACAATATAATAAATCATATTTAATATTTAAAACATAAGGTAAAAGTAATGGACCAATAATAAATCCAAGAATTACTCCAATTAAAGAAATAATATTCATCATTCCTGAATAATAAGTTAATATACCAAGTTTTGAATATCCTAAAGCTTTTAAAGTACCAATTTGGGTTCTTTCTTTAAGTAAAAGTTGAGTAATTGTTGTTAAAACAACAAGAATTGCTACTAAAAAGAAAATAAGTGGGAAAGTTAACGCAAGCATTTGAGCTTGATTTAAATCATTCATAATTGTCATTGTAGATGATAAATTTTCTTTCGTTTGAGCAAGTATCAAATTATTCTTCTCTTTAGATAAGAAATATTCTTTTATAGAATTTAATACGTTATCAACATCACTTGAATTATTAACTTTAATAACAATTTGATCATAAAGATTATTTAAACTTTCAATTCCATCTTCAGTTTCTAATTCTCTTTTATATTCTTTAAACATTAAAGATAAAGTAGATTCTAATGTTTTTTGGTTGTCTTTATCATTTAAATATTTATCCCCTCGACTATATGAAACATCATCCATTCCATTTAAACTTAAAGTTACTAAAGCACTATTAATAAAATTAATGTCTAAATTAGATTCAACTCTACTTAATAATGTCTTTTGAAATAATCTAGAAGACATAACAAATGATGATGTAGAAAAACTACCATTTTCAACGTTTTCTGCATGCTTCATTGTACCTGTTATTTTAAAATCAAAACTAATATTATCAGTTTCTGGATTTAATAATAAATCAGTTAATATTGATGGTAATGATTTAGAAAGCATTGAGGAATCACTACGATCAATTGCAAGTAATAAATAATTTTTTAATGTAGTATTACTAATTGCATTTTTAATAATTGTTTTGCAAGTTTCATTAACAGTTGCAGGATCTTCTCCTAAAATCATTGTAAGTAATGATTCAAGTTGAGTTTCACTAAAACTAACGTTAATCGTATCTCCAATCTTATAATTTTTTCCTAAATTGTTTTGCATTTTAAGAACTGTTTCATCAATATAAAAGAAATTATCATCGGTACTTGATGAATCTTTAATTACATCATAAGGTTTAGAAATTTCAGGCATTTTATCATAAAAAAGTCCTGTTAATCCAGAATCATTAAGTTTAAATGAAGGGATTGATATTCTTTTTTCGTAACTTCCTTTATCCTTTAATATTTCTTCAATTTTTAATAAATCTTGATCTTTTCCATTTTGAATATTAGGAATACTAGTAAGATAAATATCTCCCATATTAGATGCACTAAAAACAGTATCAATTCTACGATTAAATTCTTTGTAATTAGCTTCAAGACCAATAAATAAGGTAACACTTGTTGCAATAATAAAGATAATCGCAATAAATTGTTTTAAGTTTTTGAAAATATCTCTAAAGCATTTTTTAAGTAAGAGTCTTCCTGATTTCATTACCACTCAATCTCCTTAGCACTCTTAGGATTTTCAATTACTTCATTTTTACTAATTGTTCCATCAACAACTTGAATTAATCTATCTGCAATAACACTTATTGCCTTATTATGAGTAACAATAATAACTGTTTTATTGTTTTTCTTACAAATTTCATATAATAAATCTAAAATTTGGGCACCAGTTTTGCTGTCTAACGCTCCAGTTGGTTCATCACATAATAAAAGATCAGGATTTTTAACTAATGCACGAGCAATCGCAACACGTTGTTGTTCTCCTCCTGAAAGTTGAGCAGGGAAATTATTCATTCTATCTTTTAATCCAACTTTTTCCATAATTTCATCAACATTAAAAGAATCTTTATTTAAAGAAGCTGCTAAAAATACATTTTCTCTTGCAGTTAAAGAAGGCATTAAATTATAAAATTGGAAAACGAATCCAATATTATTTCTTCTAAATTTAGCAAGTTCATTTTCTTTCATTTTAGTAACTTCTTTTCCAAAGAAAAAATAATCACCTTCACTTGCTTTATCCATTCCACCTAAAATATTAAGTAAAGTAGATTTACCAGCACCAGATGGTCCTAAAATTACAACAAGTTCACCTTTATTAATTTCAAAGTTTGAATCTCTCATTGCAACAATTTGAGCTTCACCTTTTTTAGCGTCTCCATAAACTTTCTTTAAATGTCTTACAACTATTTGATTTTCATTAATTTCGCTCATAAATTCTCCTATAATAAAGGTGCAATTAAATGTAAAATACTCCAATTTATCTTTCTAAAGAATGAAACATGAAGATATTTATTTACATCTTGTAATGCAGAAACTTCTTTCATTCCTTCAAAACTTTCAATCATTTTACTAATTTCTTTATCGTTATAAATGACAACACTTTCTTCAAAATGTAAGTAAAAACTTCTAAAATCAAAATTACAAGTTCCTGTAATTGCTAAATTATCATCAATTACCATTGTTTTTTCATGGTTAAATCCTGGAGTATATTCATATATTTTTACTCCATTAATTAAAAGCATTGAATAATAAGATTTTGTTGCTTGATAAACCATCTTTTTATCTGGAATTCCTGGAGTAAAAATAATAACTTCAATTCCACTTTTTGCAGCATTAATTAATGCTGTTTGAAGTTCGTTATCTGGAATTAAATAAGGAGTAGAAAGATAGATTCTTTTTTTAGCCATATTAATCATTTTTAAGAAACAATTTCTTAAAACATATTTTTCAGTATAAGGCATACTGCTTATTGGTTGAACAAAACTATCTTTTTTAATAATTTCATGTTCTAAATATTGTTTATGTGATTCAAAAGAAAATTTAGCAAAATCTTCATCATTTTTTGGATCACAAATTATTAAATTACTTAAAAATATAGTGATTAAATTTTGGATTCCTTCTCCTTCAAGATAAATAAAATTATCTTTCCAAATACCAAATCTTTTATGTTTATTAACGTATTCATCTCCAAGATTACATCCACCAGTAAATCCTTTAACTCCATCAACAACAATAATTTTTCTATGGTCTCTACAATTTTGACGAATATTCATTGTAGGTTTAATTTTATTAAATCTAAAAGCTTTAATGCCTTCTTTTCCTAACATTTTATCAAAGTTTTTAGGTAAATAAGTGGCACATCCAAAATCATCATAAATAAATCTAATGTCTACACCTTCTTTTGCTTTTTCTTTTAAAACTTCATGAATTGAATCAAAAAATTCTCCATATTCAACAATGAAAAATTCCATGAAAATATATTCTTTAGCACTTCTTAAACAATTTAAAATATCTTCCCAGGCATCTTCTCCCATAGGATAATATTTTACATTTGTATTGTTATAAACTGGGAAATTAGAATTAGAATTTAAGGCAGCTAAAGTATGGAATTCTGGATTAATTTCATTTATTTCATCTAATACTTCTTCTTTAATATATAATTCTTTTTGTTTCCTTAAGAATCTAGACATTTTATTATTTTCAATCTTTGCAAGCTTCTTTGTAGTAACTTTATAAGCATACAAAAGATATAGGATTCCTCCTACAACTGGTAATGCTAAAATAACTGCAAGCCAAGAAACTTTATAATCTATTTGAACTTTACTATTTGTAATATATAAAGCAAGAATAATATCAATAACGATAAAAGCTATTAAATACCATAAAAAATATTCTTGAAAATCATCTACAAATAATAAAAATACAAGAGCGATAACAAGAAGAGTTTCAAGTCCAAAAGCCCCTGCAATTAAAAAGAATCTAGGATGAAAATCCTTTCTTTTTCTTTTAGGTTTTATGTCTTTATTTTTCATACAAAAACTATACTAAATTTAAAATTTAAACTCAATAAACAAAAAGGAAAATTTGTCATTAATAATCAACTAAATTTGGATTTCTTTTTAAGATTTCTTTTTCAATTTGTTTGTAGTTATTACATAACTTTTTATTTAAAGTTTTTAATCTTTTTTTAGAATTATGACCTTTTGTTAAATAAATTGAATCAATTTCAAATGCTTCTGCACTTTCATAGTCGTGTAATGTATCTCCAACAAGGATTGTATTATCTTTATTTAATCCATGTTTTTTAATGAATTCTTTACCATATTCAATCTTACTTTTACCATCTTTATTATTAGCAGCGATAAAATCAGTGAATAAATCAATAATTCCAAAATATTCAAGTTGTTCTTTAAGTAAATTGATTTCAGTAGCACTTAAAATATAGAGTTTAAATCCTCTAGCTTTTAAATCCATTAAGATTTCTTTTTCATTCTTAAATAATTTTGATTCAGTTTTCCATCTTTTTAAATATTCTTCAAAAAATCTAGAATTTATATCCTTATAATCATAATCTTTATCATTTAATCCTAAAGCATCATAATATTTATTAATTGGATTAATAAATGTATCTTTACATCTTTTTTTACTAAATCCTTTTAATCCAACACTTTTAAAGACTTCGTTTTCGATTGTATAAGTTACATCAAAATCATCAAGTAAAGTTCCATTAAAATCAAAAATAATTGAATCTATCATTATTTTAAATCCTTTTTAGTACTTTCTAAATAAAGAACATATCCATTAAATGGATCTTTTTCGTTTTCAAAAATTTCTTCATTTAATTCATTCTTTTCTTTTAAGATTGATTCTACTGATTTTGAGTCAAATTCACTAGATAATTTAGATAAAATACCTAATTCTTCTTTTAAGAATTTTTCTTTTTCTTCGTCATGCTCTTCTTCAAGTTCTAAGAATAATTTAATAATTAAATCTTTAGTTAAATCAACTCTTCTAACCTTTAAATCAAGAGATGTTTCATTAACTTCTTCTTTTTTTGATAATAAATCTTTTTTAAATTCATCATCTACTTCGATTTCTTCTTCTAAAGCAGGTTCAATGAATTCTTCTTCATGTTTTGTTTCTTGAACTGGTTCTTCAACCTTTACTTCTTCCTCAATGATTTCTTCCTCGACAGGTTCTTCTTTCTTTTCTTCAACATCAATAACTGTATTTAAGAATGGATCTTCTTTAATAACTGTTGAATCATCAACAACTTCTGGTTCTTCTTTTTCTAATTTAATTTCTTTATCTTCAAAGACTTCTTCATCTTCATTTTGACCTTTAGCAGCTTTAGTGAATTCTCCAAGTAAATCAAAATCATCATTAGAAGAATCTTGAGAATCGTTAGAAACATCAACTAAATCATCATTACTTTTAGGTTTATTTTTATTTCTATTAAATAAATTATCGTGAGTTAAATCATAAAGTTCTTCTCCTCCACAATAAGGACAAACATCTTTATCTTCAAAAACTCTTCCACAACTTAAGCATCTAAAAGTAACACTTTCTTGGGCATTTTCTATAGAAATGATTTTACTAGAATCACTTCCACAAATAGGACAAACATCGCCACGATCAATAATTTGACCACAAACTGTACATTGATATTTCATAATTTCTATCTCCTTTTAAATTCTTCTATATCTTTAATTTCTTTAATTATATCTTTTGATAAACATTCACATCCATCACGAGTAATTAATAAATCATCTTCAATTCTAACCCCAATTCCTAACTTTTCAAAATAAAGTCCAGGTTCATCGCTAATAACATTACCTTCTTCTAAAGGAATAAATGCGTAACGAGTAGTTGTATCACTCTTACTAAATGCAGGATCATGAGTATCAAGTCCAATAAAGTGAGAAACACTATGGAAGTAGACATTTTTAATATCTTCTTCTTTTTCAATTAATTTCTCTTTAACACATTCTTTTGCCATGAATTCAGTAACCATTGTGTTTAATTCTTTAATTGTAATTCCAGGTCTTGCTTTTTCAATTACAAGTTTATTAGCACCTAAAACTATTTCATAAATCTTCTTTTCTAAAGAATTAAATTTATCTCCAATTGGATAAGTTCTTGAGATATCAGCACAATAATATTTATATTCACTACCTAAATCAAATAATACTAAATCATCTTTATGTAATGTATCAAAACTTGTAGTGTAATGTAAACATGTAGCATTCTTTCCTGCTGCTACAATTGTAGGGAAAGAGAGTTCACTATGTTCAAAAGAATGAATATTATGATAGAAAAGTGATGATAAATAATATTCATTAACGTTATCTTTTGATTCTTTAAGTAATACTTTTAATGCTTTATTTGTATTTTCAATAGCAGTTTTAAAACATTCAATCTCATATTTAGATTTCTTCATTCTAAGTCTAATGATACTTGGATAAATATCATCAATCTTTAAGGTAGGATAATGTTCTTTTAATTCTTTCTTTAAATCATTAACGTTATAATGAGGTTTAATATCATAGAATTCACTAAAATCTAAATATAAAGTTAACTTTCTATCTTGATCAATTGTTTTTTTAATATCAATTTCTGCTTGAGTTAGGTATAAACAGTTATCAACTGCACTGATACCACTAGCTTCTTTTAAAGTAAGTCTTTTACCAGTCCATTTTTCAATTAATGGATCATAATTTGAAACATATAAGGTTTCTTTTAATAATCCTTCATTCTTTCTAATTGTTAAAATACTTCCTTCTTGTTCAATACCTGTTAAATAATAGAAATTTCTATTAATTGAAAAGGGATAATCTTCATCTTCACTTCTTGATTTAGAAACTCCTGCAAAGATAAGAGCAAAACTATTATCATCCATTTTATCTATTAAATTATTTCTTCTTTCTAATAATTCTTCTTTAGTTAACATATTATAAACTCCTTAATTTATCTATAATTTCATCAATTTCTTCTATTTTTATTTCACTTACTTTTCCTTTGTCTACAAGGTCACTATGCTTAGGATCTAAAGGTAAAGACACAAAAGTATCAATATCATGTTCAAAACATATCTCTTTAAGTTTAGATTTCCCAAAAAGTTCAATCTTTTCATCACATTTAGGACACTTAATATAGGACATATTTTCAATCATTCCTATAATTGGAATATTCATCATTTCTGCCATTTTAATAGATTTAGTAACGATTAATTTAACTAAATCTTGAGGAGTAGAAACAATTATTACTCCATCAAGAGGGATAGATTGATAGGTTGATAAAGTAATATCACTTGTTCCAGGAGGCATATCAATTAATAAATAATCTAATTCTTCCCATAATACATCTTTATAAAACTGAATAAGTAAAGAAACGATTAATTGACCTCTCCAAATAATTGGATCATCTTCATGAGGAATCATTAAATTACTAGATACAATTTTTATACCTTCTTTTGTAACAGAAGGAAAAATTAATCCATTTTGATCACCACTTAAACTTTCTTTAACTCCAAAACTTTTAGGAATTGAAGCACCAACTATATCTCCATCAATAATACCTACTTTGTAACCTTCCTTAGATAAAGAAGACGCAATTAAAGAAGTGACAAAGCTTTTGCCAACTCCTCCTTTTCCACTACTAATAGCAATAATATGTTTTATATGATTTAAAGGGTTTGTTTCAATCTTTTTAATTTCACTCATATTAGATTTCCTTTCTTTCTATTACTACTTCTTTTTTAATTTCTTTAACCTTTCCTAAAAACACTGTTTCATAATCAATACTAGTATTTAATGGGGTTAAAAAACTTACTATTATTTTATCATTAAATTCTTTATTTTTTATAACATAATTACTCTTTTTAAGAAAATTTTGAAGAATATTAAAAGTGTCATATTCTGATTCTACAATATGTAATTCTTTTTCTTCCATTTCAACTAAAGTAACTTCTTTAAATGTAGTTTCAAAACTTTCAAGGTATGTTCTAAGTAACCTTCCTGCTCCAAGTAATGTTCCTCCAAAATAACGCACAACAATTACTCCTACATTATCTAAATTATTTTTAATTAATGCATTAAGTAATGGAATTCCTGCAGTTCCTTTTGGTTCTCCATCATCTGATCCTCTTTGATTTTTACCAATTACATATGCAAAACATGCATGTCTTGCTTTGTTATTTTCTTTTTTAACTTTACTTAAAAATTCATTAAATTCTTCTACAGATTCGCAAGGAAATATGAATCCAATGAATTCAGATTTTAAGACAGTAATTGATGTTTGTTTTAATTCTTTAACAGTACATTTC
>CAVGUB010000042.1:0-1776 GCA_963632375.1 Phocaeicola dorei
GAATATTAAAGGGAGATAATAATGAAGTATACAAGAATAAGTATTAAATTTGATGAATTTGAAGATAGATTTAATAGAACTATCCTTGTTAAAGAGAATGTTGATTTATTTAAGTTTGAAACATTTTTAGCGTTTATTCTTAAATCAGAGTTTGAACACCTCTATTTAATCTATACTCGTAATGAAGAATATGTCACTGCACCATTTATGATGGACGCAATAAAAAGAGTTAAAAAGTATTCAGGAAATTACAAATTAAGTGATCTTCCTAAAAACTTTGAATTCGTATATGATTTAGGAGATTATTATTCATTTAATTGCAAGAAAGAAGGTGTTGTAGAAATTGATTCTAGAAAGACTTTCATATTAGAAAGTGCTAAAGGTCAAGGAATATGGGAAGATAATAGTTATTCATTATGTGCGTATTTAAGTGGAGAGATTAAACCTTCTAAAAGAACTAATGATACTCAAAACGGATACTTTTTACCTTGGAATTTTGATAATAAGACTTTTGGAGATTTTGATAAAGAAATTGATATTGAAAAAGAAAATGAAAGAATATCAGAAGACTTCCCTAAAGTTCTTGCGTATATTAAAAAATGTGAAAAAGAGTACATTGAAAAGAATAATATTTCTTTAGATGATATTGAACCTGATGATAGGGTATTTAATGCATTTAAAAAGAATGAAGAATCAGTAGATGAAGATTTATCTAGTAAGAAAGCATAATAAATAATAATTATAAACCACTCTAAAAATAAAAAAATCTAAGCTTTAGATGAAGCAGCATCCACCGCCGGTCGAGCACCTATGAAACTTAGATAATGATTATAAATAGTTTAAAGAAAAAATCTACCTATGTCAATACTAAATTTCATTTCTTCCTAAAAATTTTACTTATTTTTAATTCTTCACTATTAGTAACTATGTTACTAATAGTATTATATCATAAAAACCAATAATTACTATGATTTTTTTTAAAAAATATTATGACTTGTAGAAAATTAATTCAAAAAAAATAAAATAAAGTATAAGAATATTCTATTCAACTATTGTTTTACATATTTAGTATCATTAGAAGAATGTAATTCATTGATTAAATTTCTCCTTACATTTTTTAATTCATCATAATTAATCGAAGTATTAAATACATTATTATCAAAGAGTTTACTCTTAGATAATTCACATCTAATGTTATAATCAGCATATAAATTCTTAATATCGATTCTTCCATTTTCTTTATGAGTAATAAAGATGGAATCTCTTCTTTTTAAATAATCAAGTATTTCAGTGTAGTGAGTTGAAAAAATAAGTGTTGCATGATTAATATTAATATTTGAATCATTAAATAAGAACAACAAATTACTTACTAAATTCTTTTGGAATGAACTTTCAATTTCATCTACTATTAAAATTTTTCCACTTTTTAAAGCATTAACTGCTCTAATATATAATTCTACACCCCTAAATGTACCAGATGATAAAATATTAATAAGTTCAAGCTTGTTCATTGTTTCTTCATCTTCATTAAATCTTTTAAACTTAATAGTGTCATTATCTTTTAACTTGATGTATTCAATACTTTCATCAAGCAATTTAATGATTGATGAAACAAGTTCATTATTTGAATTACTTAATGCTTCAAAGAAAGAATTTTTTACTAATATTTCATTAAAATTAGAAATGTTATTAGTATTGAAAAAATTAACTTGAATATGACTACCAGTAAGCTTTGTAATTGAAGATGTATCATTTAAAGAATTTAAAGTGTTAGAT
>CAVGUB010000042.1:1786-2638 GCA_963632375.1 Phocaeicola dorei
ATTTTTAAGAAATTAACATTATTTGGATCAATGTATTCAGGTTTATTTAATTTAACTAGGTAAGAATATAAATAACCATCTAAATAAAAATCAATTTTTAAATTAATAAATTCTTTATTAAACTCATTCTTAAAATATTCCCATCTTCCTAATGATAAAAAAGAACATACTTTGTAAATTAAAGATAACACAGTTGATTTACCACTAGAATTTGATCCTACAAATGAAATTGTGTTAAAACTGAATAATGAATTATCAATTCTAACTACTTCATTTTCTAAGTCTTCATTAAATACTCTAGCTTTACTTGTAAGATCTATTTCAAAATCATTTTTTAATAGTTTATATTCACTTACTTTAATTTTTAATAGCTTAAACATATTAATCCTCCTTTAAGTACAAATATTTTATCATATTTAAGAAGATTTTAACACTTTCAAACAATTTTTTTGTTTGAAAATAAAATTGTCAATGCTTTTGTAATTCATGAAAACAACCGATTTTCGGTTGAAATTTTTAAAAGCAACTAAATTAGGTTGTTTTTTGAAAAAAACAACTGAAATCGGTTTATTTTTTTGACATACATAAAAGATATTCATCTTTAAAAAGCGAAACCAGGAGAATCTCTTCTCCTGGTCATAGCCCTTCCTCACCAGAAGGGATTAATTACCTTGATATTATAGCAAATAAAAACTTTGCAATTTAATTTATTTTATTGTAAATTATTAACATTGGATCGCGCTCTAGGAACCTACGGGACTAGAGACAAGGTTTTATTGGTTTATTTAACATTAAATAAATGAGTAACTCCTCTACCTTCCATGTACCTACGGGAGTGGAAGGTTTTATTTT
>CAVGUB010000043.1:0-5295 GCA_963632375.1 Phocaeicola dorei
CTTCTAATTCTGAACTTTCAATTCCTGTTTTAGCTCCTAAATCTTCTAAACTTAATCCTTTTAATTCTCTTTTTTCTTTAAAAATATTTCTTTTTAAAATCATAGATTTCTCCCATTTATATTTGTTAATTTTAATTTAACATAATTAATTTTATATTTATATAGACATCTTATCTAATTTGTCTAATTTTTCAAGTTAATTAAAAAACTAGTGTATTTCAACTAGTTTTGATTATTAATCTTCAATTTTATAGAATGCTCTATTCCCAAGTGCAAAAATTCTATCACTAAATTCACCTTTTTGAGTATTTTTAAATGCTTTATCTAGTACTTTCATTTTAGCATCCATGTCATCAATCATACTTAAAAGTAAAGCTTCACGGGTAAGTGGGTAAACACATGCGCCATATTCTGGATCTCCATGATGAGATAACACTAAATGAGAAAGAATAGTGACTTCTTCTCCTTCAATTCCAAGTTTTTTAGCAGTTTCTTGAATAATATTTTCTCCAATTACTAAATGTCCAAGTAAATCTCCTTTAGTAGTATATTTAGTTCCAATAACACCACTTAATTCAATAACTTTTCCAACATCATGGAGTAAAGCACCTGCAATTAAGTAATCTTTATTAACAGACGAGTAATGATTTGCAACAAATTCACCAATTTCTGCCATAGAAATACTATGTTCAAATAATCCTCTTAAATAATCATGATGGTTACTAACTGCAGCAGGATATGACATAAATGCATTTTGGTATTCTTTTAAAACTGCAATAACAATCTTTTTAATATTTTCGTTACTCATATTAGAAACAAATCTATTAAGTTTAGATGTTAAATCTTCAAGTGAAAAAGATGATTCTGCGACAAGTTCACTCATTTCACAATCTTCAATAGACATTAAAGATGCTCTTTTAATTTTAAGTTGTAATTTATCCTTAAAAGATACACAATCTGCGTCAATATGGAGAATATTTCCACTTTTGAATAATTCATCATCTTCTTCTTCATAAGTCCACTTTTTAGCGTCTATAATTCCACTTGCGTCTTGTAAAGTAATTGTTAAAAAGATACTTCCATTACTTCCAATCCCTTTATTCATCGCTTTACAAATATATGTACCACTTCCACTAATACCATCTTTTAAATCTTTAATCATTTCTTTCTCCTTTAAGCGTTTGAATCGCTTCATTAATATCACTAAATTTATAACCTTTAGAAATTAACTTTTTATTTAATACTTTGTAATCAATTTCACCTTTCTTTTTAAGTTCTCTTGATACAATTTTGTCCATATCTTTTCTTAAGGATTTCTTTTCGTCTTCTTCATTAATATTAAGTTCATTTAAAACTTTCATAGTAATTTCTTGATCAAATCCACGTGATAATAATCTAGAATAAATCTTTACTTTTAATCTCATAAAGTTAGATTTATTCTTTCTAATTAATCTATTAACGTATTTTAACGCTTTTTCTAATTCCTTATCACTAGCAAAGTCTAAAGGACTAATTAAATCTTTAGATATTTCATTAATTTTAAAGAAATTAAGAATATAGTATTTACCATATAATTCCTTATTTAAATAAGAATAATATTCTTTTACAAATTTAGAATCATCAAGTAGATCATCATTAATCAAATCTTCAATAAGAGTATTTATTAATTCAGTATTTCCTTTAAATTTCTTATTAACTTTATTTTTTAATTCATAAATAGATATAGTTTTAGAATTATATAATTTAATAATATAAGTTTTAATATCTTCTTTAATATTATTATCTAATATTTCTTTCCACTTTTCTCCATCTACTTCCATATTTTTATCTAATTTATATAAAGAATATATATCAAAATTAAGTTTAATCCTTTCTTCATTCTTATTGGAATCAAGATATTCAATAGTAACTTTATCTCCTTTAACCTTAATATTCTTTATGATAATATTACCAACTTCTTCTAAGTGCACGTTTATATACCTCTAAAATATTACGATAAAAATTCTTCTCACTGAAAAGATCAATTGATTCATATGCATTTTTTCTAATTACATCTAAATCTTTTTCACTCATATTTAATATTTCTTCTAACTTAACATTAAAATCATAAATATCATTAAAGAAGAATCCACTAATCTTATCATTAATAACATTAACTAAGTTGTTATCGTATCTACATAAAATTACTGTATGTCCTGCCATTGCTTCCATGAATGTTAATCCTTGAGTTTCACTGATTGATGCATTCAAAAAGATATCACTAGCACGGTAATAATAAGGAACTTCCATTAAATCAACCTTTCCAACAAAGGTAACAACATTTGAAAGTTTATAATTTTCTACTTGTTCTTCAAGTTCTTTTCTAGCAGGTCCATCTCCTACAAAGAGTAATTTAATGTGAGATGTATCATATTTTAATGAATAATTATAAAATCCATCAATAATAACATCAAAAGATTTCTCTTTTGCAAGTCTTCCTAAACATAAAAGCACTTTATCATCATGTTTAATATCATACTTTTTAATAATTTCTTGAACTTTTGGATCACTTTTTTTAACATTAAATCTTGTAAAATCAAAACCTGTTGGAACAATATTTACTCTTTTTTCTACTCCAATTGATCTAATATATGTTTCAGTTTTCTTACTTGGAGAGATAATTTCAGTTGCTTGATCCATACAACTTCTACAAAATTCTCTTAAAGTCCATTTACTAAATCTATCAAAATATCCTTTAGTAATGTAATAAGAATAATCTTCATACATTGTGTGGTATGTGTATACTGTTGGAATATTAAGTTTTTTACTACAAATAAATCCAAATTGTCCAATTCCAAATTCAGTATTAACGTGAATTACATCTAAATTTAAAGATTTAATAATTCTATATGCTTCATGATTAAATACAAAAGCTGCTCTATACCCATATAAATGTTTTAAATCAAGACCTGGAATTCTAATAACATTATCTTTAAAAATAACATTCTTTTCATTTGTAGTAGTTACAACATAAGCGTTATGTCCATACTTATTAAGCAATCTAAAAACACTATTGCAACTTGTTGCAACTCCATTAATTTCTGGTAAAAAAGTATCTGTAAAAATTGCTATATTCATTCTTTCTTTTCCTCTTTTTCTATTCTAGAGTTATCTTTATCATTAATTTTATTCTTAATCTTTTTTCTTTCTTTATCAATTAAAGAAATAGGCTCACTAACATTTTCTTTTCTTTCTTCAATAGTTTCAAATTGAATAGTAAGCATAGTTTTACGATCAGCAGGAGGTACAAAAATACCATCTTTACTATGTAATCCACGAGTTTTATAAGTTGCAGTAACAATTCCATTAATTACAAAAGGAATGTAGAAAGTTATAAATCTCCAGAAAAGTAAAACCATTTGGCTTCCACCATGATCATAGAAATTAGCACTTGGGAAGAATCCACTACTTGCACCAAATAAACGTTCAAAAACAAATTCAGAAACACCAGCACTTCCAGGTAATGGAATAAGACCTGTTGCCATTTGATGGAAATTACTTAAAACAATACAATCATAGATTTTTTTAAACCAATTAATATTTTCAACTCCATCAAATCCATTAAGACAAGCTCCTGCAAGCATTGGATAAGTGTTTTTTAAAATAACAACAACAAAATTTAAGAAAATTAAAAAAGTAGTAAATCCAATATTAGTTTGTAATCTCTTAAACTCAATTCTAAAGTTTTCAACTTGAATTCTAATACTTTCTCTTTTCTTTTCAACATTTTTAATCAAATGAATTTTTGCTAAAAATCCCATAACTGAATGTACAACGAAATGTTGGAATTTTGATGATAACGCCATAAAAAATAGCATAACAATAACTAAAACATTAAGTACGAATCCAGCAATAATGAAAACTGAAATTGGAATATTTAATTGTTGTCCATTAATTTGAATATCAAGAGGAATTGCAGGAATAGAATTAATTAAATTCATTGAAGTACAAACTGAAATAACTCCAACAATAACTAAAACAATTTGATAACAAATATAAGACATAACAAAAATAGATGCCCCATTACTTACTAAAATTCCTTGTTTTTTCATCAAATAAACTTGAGCGACTTGTCCTCCACTAGCTCCTGGAGTAATTGCACTAAAAAATTCACCAAAAGAATGGCAAGCTAAAGCTTGATGGTATTTATAATGTCTTTGATATAATTTTGCAAATAAAAATAAGATTCCAGCATTAATTAAAAATGCTAAAATTACAACTCCAATAAATATTAAAAATGCCTTAACATTCATTGTTTGGAGAGTTCTTGGAACAAGTTCATAAATTTTATAACTTACTCCATCTATAACTACTGTATCTCTAAGGTTTAAATAAATAACTACACCAGTAATTAAAAGAATAATAGTTAAATAAAGGAAATATTTTTTAAGATTCTTTTTCTTTTCTTTTCCTTCCTCTAATTCTTTAATTTCTTCAATATCTTCATCAGGCGTTTTTTTAGTATAATCTTTTGTTTCGTCTTTAATATTCATGTTAAATATTATACATTTATTTTTATAACTTTAAAACTTTATAAATACTATAGTATTTATGGATTAAATTTAGTTTGTATTTTGTTTACTTTTATTCTTAAAAGTTTTAAAATTTAAGAAAGAAAGTAAACAAAATATTATGAGAAATTATTCAAAGATTTTAAAATTAGCAAACAAAAACAATGGTATTATTTTAACTAAAGATGCAGTAGAAAATAATATCCCGAAACCATATCTTAAATACGCTTTAGAAGATGATGTTTTAGAAAAAATTAGACCTGGGACTTATATCACAAAAGAAACGATTGAAGATACGGAATATTTATTACAAATTAAGTATAAAAACTTAATCTTTTCTTATGAAACTTCTGCTTTTTACAATCATCTTACTACAAGAGATCCTTTAAGTTTATCAATTACAACAATTTCTGGGAATAATGTTTCATCTATTAAATGTAATTATGATTTGGATTTTCATTTTGTTAAAAAAGATAAATTTGAGCTTGGAATTATCGAAGTAAATACAATGTTTGGAAATACAATTAAAATTTACAACAAAGAAAGAACTATTTGTGATCTTCTTTCAAAAAAATATAAAGGGGATAAATATATTGCTATTGAAAGTTTAAAAACATATCTTTTAATGGAAGATAGAGATATTCAAAAGCTTAGTGAATACGCTGAAATTCTTGGCGTTAAAGAAGAATTACATAAAAAATTAGAGGTATTACTATAAAATTATTAAATTAACTAAAGATAATTC
>CAVGUB010000044.1:0-5759 GCA_963632375.1 Phocaeicola dorei
TTAAATATTTTAATATTTTTAATAATAAAAATTAAGTATTTTATTAATAAAAAACTATAAAAACTAATTTAAATATTTTATAATATATGTGTTATTTTAAGGAGAAAAATATGGCTAAAACATATCAATTAGTTTTAATTAGACATGGCGAATCTGAATGGAATAAATTAAATTTATTCACAGGTTGGACAGATGTTGAATTATCTGAAAAAGGACAAGAAGAAGCAAAAAATGGTGGTAGATTATTAAAAGAAGCAGGATTCCATTTTGATGTTGCTTATACTTCTTACTTAAAAAGAGCAATTCATACATTAAACTTTGTTTTAAGTGAAATGGGAGAAGAATATATTCCAGTTCATAAATCATGGAGATTAAATGAAAGACACTATGGTGCTTTACAAGGTTTAAATAAGAGTGAAACTGCTGAAAAATTTGGTGAAGATCAAGTTAAAATCTGGAGAAGAAGTTATGATGTTTGTCCACCAGCATTAGAAGTTAGTGATGAAAGAAACCCAGCTAATCAAAAAGCTTACGCTAAAGTTGGTGTTCAAGATTTACCATTAACAGAATGTTTAAAAGATACAGTTGCTCGTGTTCTTCCTTATTGGGAATGTGAAATTAAACCTTCAATTGTTGCAGGTAATCAAGTAATTATTGCTGCTCATGGTAATTCATTAAGAGCTTTAGTTAAATATCTTGAAGGAATTAGTGATGAAGATATTATTTCATTAAATATTCCTACAGGTGTCCCACTTGTTTACACATTCGATGAAAATTTCCACGTTTTAGATAAGAAATATTTAGGTGATCAAGCTGCTATTGAAGCTGCTATGAATGCTGTTAAAAATCAAGGAAAAGCTAAATAATATTTATAATTAAAAATTAAGCATCTTAAAAGGATGCTTTTTTTAATGCTTTTATGCATTAAAAAAAGAAGTACTCTTTCAAAGAATACTTCTTAATAAAACTATTTAATAGCAGCTTTTGGATCAACTAAGAATTTTTTATCTTCGATTTCTTTCTTTAATAAATCAATAAATTCTTGAGTTTTAACAGTAATTTGTTTTTCATCACCATATCTACGATATGTAACTTCATCGTTTTGCATTTCTTTATCGCCGATAACTAAAGCGTAAGGAACTTTCTTAGTAATTGAATTTCTCATACGGTAACCAAGTTTTTCACTTGAATCATCTAAAATTGTTCTAAATCCTTCTTTCTTTAATCTTTCGTTTAAAGATTTTGCATATTCACCTTGAACATCTGAATTAACAGGTAAAATTGTAACTTGATGAGGAGCAATCCAAGCTGGGAATGCACCACCAAAATGTTCAATAATAATACCAATAAATCTTTCAAATGAACCTAAGATAGCACGGTGTAACATGATTGGTCTTTCTTTTTCACCTTTATCATTGATGTATGTACAATTAAATCTTTCAGGTAAGTTCATATCGAGTTGAATTGTACCACATTGCCAAATTCTTCCCATACAATCTTTAAGTTTAAAGTCGAGTTTTGGTCCATAGAAAGCACCATCTCCAGGATTGATTTTGAAATCTTTTCCTGTTGCTTTACATGCATCACCTAAAATCTTTTCACTTTCAGCCCAAATTTCATCGTCACCAATATAATCTTTTTCAGGTTTTGTTGATAAAACAATATTATAATCAAGACCAAATGTAGCATAGATTTGATCATATAATTTTAATAATTTTTCAATTTCACCTTTTAATTGATCTCTTGTACAGAAGATATGAGCATCATCTTGAGTAAAGTTACGAACTCTAAATAAACCATTTAAAGCACCACTTGCTTCATGTCTATGAACTAAACCAAGTTCACCTAAACGAAGTGGTAAATCTTTATAAGAATGTAAATCTGAATTATATACAACTAAAGCACCTGGACAATTCATTGGTTTAATAGCAAAGTCTCTATCATCAATCTTTGTTGTATACATATTTTCTTTATAGTGATCCCAGTGTCCTGATGTTTCCCATAATTCTCTTGATAAAATAATAGGAGTCTTGATTAATAAATAACCATTATCATCATGAATTTTATACCACCAATTTTCAATTTGTCTTCTTAACATTAATCCATCTGGTAAGAAGAATGGGAAGCCTGGACCATATTCAGAAAGCATAAATAATCCAAGTTCTTTACCAAGTTTTCTGTGGTCTCTCTTTTTAGCTTCTTCTTTAACAAATTCGATATGTTCTAATTCTTCTTTAGTAAAGCAAGAAACACCATAAATTCTTGTTAATTGCTTATTATCACTGTTTCCTCTCCAATAAGCACCAGCAATTGTATCTAATTTAAAATTCTTAATAAAAGCAGTAGAAGGAACGTGAGGTCCAACACATAAATCAATGAAATCACCTTGTGAATATGTTGAAATTGTAACACCATCTTCAAGTTCACTAATTAATTCAACTTTATATGGATTATCTTTAAAGATTTCTAATGCTTCAGCTTTAGAAACTTCTTTTCTAATAATATATTCACCTTTTTTAGCGTGTTCTTTCATTTTTGCTTCGATTTTTCTTAAGTCATCTTCTTTTAAAATATAACCATTAAAGTCGACATCATAATAGAAACCATCATCAATAGCAGGACCAATACCAAATTTAGCATCTTTAAATAAATCTTTAATTGCTTCAGCCATTAAGTGAGCAGTTGAATGATTTAAAATATGGAATGCTTCTTCTGATTTTGGTGTAATAACTTCAAAATCACCATCTTCTTTAATAGGTGCAAATAAATCAAATAATTTACCATTTAATTTATATGCGATTGCTTCTTTAGCAAGAGAAGAAGAAATAGAAGATGCGACATCTTTACCATTTTGTCCTTCACTTACTTCGATTTCTTTACCATCTAATAATTTAACTTTCATAAAATTTCCTCCAAAATAAAAGTCCTTAGAAAATTAATTCTAAGGACGTAATATCTAATTTATACGTGGTACCACCTTAATTATAGATTAATAAAAATCTATCACTCATTTATTACTTTAACTATAAGTATACGTTAAGTTTCCTTAAATGCTCCAAAGTGGTATTTACTAACTATTATCTAAGGTAATTTCACCATATTTACCTATTCTCTAAAGATAAATCATTAATAAACTTGTCTTTTTCTACGCACAAATATAATAAAATTTAATTTTTATTTAGTCAAGTAGAGACTATAAAATATCTCTATCTTCTGGAATTTGAACAATTCTCATGAAGTTTGTTCTTCCACTTCCAGTAGGAGTTCCACCACCAACAACGATGTAATCTCCAGGTTTTAAGCCATATTCTTTAGCTTTAATAATAGCAACAACTTCCATATCTTCAATTAAACTTGGCATATATGCACTGTCAATTAAACATGAATAAACACCCCAATATAAAGCATTTTGTCTAACAGTTGTTAATTTATTTGAGATAGAAAGAATTGGACATGCAGGTCTTGCTTTTGAAATACGTCTTGATGATCTACCAGTTTCTGTATAAGAAACGATTAATTTAGCACCGATTAATTTTGCAGTATTTGCAATAGCGTTAGCAATAGCGTCGTTATTATCTTTATTAGATGTATCATAAGCTTCTTGAGCTAATTTTTCATAATCTAATTCTTTTTCCATTGTACGAGCAATTCTACATTGTGTTTCAACAGCTCTATCTGGATAATCACCATTTGCAGATTCACCACTTAACATGACACAGTCAGTTGATTCTAAAATAGCAGTAGAAACGTCACCAACTTCAGCACGTGTAGGAATTGGAGAATGTGTCATACTATCTAACATTTGAGTAGCAGTAATGACTGGTTTACCTTTAGCTCTACATTTTTCGATTAATTTACGTTGAACGATTGGGACTTCTTCCTCAGGAATTTCAACACCTAAATCACCACGAGCAACCATGATACCATCACTAGCATCAATGATTTCATCTAAGCAATCCATAGCTTGGCAGTTTTCAATTTTTGAAATAATTTTAATTTCTGGATGTTTATGAGCTTGTAAAATTTTTCTGATTTGTAAAACATCATCAGCATTTCTAACGAATGATGCAGCAACGAAATCAACACCAATTTCACAACCCCAAATTAAATCTGATTCATCTTGTTCTGAAATAAATTTATTTGTTGTTCTAGCACCACTACCTGTACAGTTAACACCTTTTTTGTTACTAACAACGTGTGTATTTAATGCTCTACAAACAATTTCTTCATGTTCTTTATCTTTATCGATAACTTCCATATCAAGTTTACCATCATCAATTTTAATGTGGTTACCAATTTTAGCATCGTTATAAAGATTTGAATAGTTAACAGAAATTTTTTCAGGAGTACCTAAAACTTCTTTCATAGAAATTCTAACAATAGAACCTGCTTCGATTTTGATTTTGTCATCTTTCATTTTGTGACATCTAATTTCAGGACCTTTTGTATCGAGCATAACAGGAATGTAAATTCCTTCTTTTTCTAATTCTCTTGCTAAAATAAGTTTTTTACCATGTTCAGCATAATCACCATGAGAAAGGTTCATTCTCAAGACGTTCATACCATTTTTAATTAATGTTTTTAACATGTCCATGTTATCACTAGCAGGACCAATAGTACAAACGATTTTTGTTTTCTTTGAAATGTTTTCTTTAATCATATTCTCTCCTATTTAATTAATTCATGTGTTTTATAAAGATCTAAATGTTTATCTCTTTCTAATTTAAATGCTTCAAGTATTGGTAAATTCCACAATTTATTTTCGTGAATTCCAACACATACGCCTCCAACTCCTTCGTTTAAAAGTTCGACAGCATATACACCCATTCTAACTGCATTAAATCTTTCCATTGCAGAAGGTTTTCCTCCTCTTTGGATATGACCTAAAACAGTAGCTCTTGCTTCCCAAACACCGCAATCATTAATTTCTTTAACTAATGTATTTGTATCAAGTAATTTTTCAGCAACTAAAATAATATAGTTATCTCTTCCTTCTTCTTTAGCTTTTTTCATTCTTTCAAACATTGCTTCTTTGTCTAATGGATTATCAATAGTAATAATTTCATCAGCGTTAGTAGCAATACCTGCAAAAGAAGTTAAATCTGGACATTTATTACCCATGATTTCAATAACTGCACAACGATTATGAGATTTCATAGTGTCTCTAATATTATCAATTGCATCAACTACTGTATTTAAAGCAGTATCAAATCCAATTGTATAATCACTACTTGTAATATCATTATCAATTGTACCAGGAAGACCAACACAATTAATTCCAAGTTCAGTTAAGAGTTTTGCACCCATATAGGATCCATCTCCACCAACAACAATTAATGCATCAATTCCTTCTTTTGATAATATTTCTTTAGCTTTTAAACGAGTTTCTGGTTGTTTAAATTCCGGAAGTCTTGCAGTTTTAATAGCAGTACCACCAGCATTTAATTTATCTTCGTTGAAATGTTTATCTACTTTTTGGAAATTATTAGTAACAAGACCTTTATAGCCTCCATATACTACATACATTTCTTTACCTAAATTGATACCAGCTTTAATAGCACCAATTACAGCAGCGTTCATTCCTGGAGAATCTCCTCCACTTGTTAATATACCGATTTTTTTAATCATAAATCAAATACCTCAATTCTTAAAAAATCATATCAATTATATACTATTTTTATTAAGATATTAAATAAAATTTAAAAAATCTTTATAGGAACTTAACTTTTTTGTAAGAGTGATAAATATTTAATATTTAA
>CAVGUB010000045.1:0-5772 GCA_963632375.1 Phocaeicola dorei
ATGTAATGAATGAGATTATATGAATAACTGAGTTTATTTTAATTAACCATAATGTTTTAAATGACAATATAAAAACATATCACTAAAAACAGGTATATTGACAAAAAAATATAATATTTTTGTGTACTATTATTCTCTTCTAAAATGGCTATAATTATTAAAAATATTGATATAAAAATAGAAGAAATCATCATCAAGAAAAATTACTAAAACGTGCATTTAGTTTAACATCTTTTTTCAATAAAAATTGTTAATGAGAAGATATTAAAATTATATTAAAATTTAATTTTTTATTGACTTTTTTAATTGACTTGAATTTCTATGATGTTTATTTCTTTCCACATAGTTTTCCACATTCATCCACAATGTTTGTGCTTAACTGTTTTTACATAAAATAAGTATTAATAGTAGTTATTTAGTATATTTTTTAACTTTCAAATGGTATCAAATTTACTAGCGATTTAGTGCATTTACACATTGTAAAAAGTTTTTAAAATTACCCCTTTTTTTATTTGTTGACTTGGTATAAACTAATTAACACGAGGAGAGATAATATGGGTCATGATGATATAAATGTAGGCTGCATTGAGGTTATTTGCGGACCAATGTTTGCCGGTAAAAGTGAAGAGCTTTTAAGACGAATTAATCGCTTAGTATACGCAAAAAAGAAGTTTTTAGTTTTTAAACCAAAAATTGACAATAGATATAGTGAAGATGAAGTTGTTTCTCATCGTAAAAGAGCATATAAAGCACATTCAATTGAAAAAGGTACAGAATTATTAAAATTTGTAACAAATGATTTAGAAGTTATATGTATTGATGAAATTCAATTCTTTGATGAATCAGTTATCGATGTAATAGAAACTTTAGCAAATAGAGGAATTAGAATTATTGTTGCTGGACTTGATTGTGATTTCAAAGGAGATCCATTCCCAATTACAGCAAATTTACTTGCAAGAGCAGAATATATAACAAAACTTACCGCAATATGTCCTATATGTGGTAGAGAAGCTACAAAAACTCAAAGATTAATTAATGGAGTTCCAGCTTCAAGTGATGATCCAGTCGTATTAGTTGGTGCAAATGAATCATATGAACCAAGATGTAGACATCATCATGAAATTATAAGAAAGTAGAGGTTAGATATGGATATTATTATTAAAAGAGATGGCCGAAAAGAAATATTTGATAGAAATAAGATTGTAAATGCTATTAAAAAAGCATACGAAAGTGCTTCATTAGAATCAAATGCTGAAGCAATTGCTGATGAAGTTATTAAAAATATAGATGCAAAATTTGGTGATAAAACTCCAATGGTTGAAGATATTCAAGATGAAATTGAAAAAGTCTTAATTAAACAAAACCAAGCAGAAGTTGCTAAATTATTTATTGTTTATCGTGCTGAAAGAAATAAATATAGACAAAATCATTCTGAATTAATGGCAACTTTAAACGATATTACTTTTAAAGATAGTAAAGATAATGATTTAAAAAGAGAAAATGCTAATATCGATGGTGATACTGCAATGGGTAGTATGCTTAGATATGGTAGTGAAAGTGCTAAAGAATTCTATTTAAATAATGTTATTAATCCTAAATTTGCAGAAGCTCATAGAAATGGTGATATTCATATTCATGATATGGATTTCTATACATTAACTATGACTTGTTGCCAAATTGACTTAATACCTTTATTTAAAGGTGGATTCTCTACAGGACATGGATTCTTAAGAGAACCAGCAAGTATTAGAAGTTATGCATCCCTTGCATGTATTGCAATTCAAAGTGATCAAAATGATCAACATGGTGGACAATCTATTCCAAACTTTGATTATTCAATGGCACCTGGAATCAAAAAGACATATAGAAAAGAACTTAGAGATGTTATATTTGAAATTTATTCAATTTTTGATGAATCTTTAACTGAAGAAGAAGTAAAAGAATTAGTAAAGAATGCTGAAAAGGTAGAAGAAATTGGTTTAGATGCTCCAAAATTCCATGAAGAACTTGCAAGACTTATTAAAGAAAGATTTGTTAACGTAGAAAATAACGATAAATTAATTAAAAAAGTTATTAAAGATGCATATAGAAAAACTGATGAAGAAGCTCATCAAGCAATGGAAGCTTTAATTCATAATCTTAACACAATGCATTCACGTGCAGGTGCTCAAGTTCCATTCTCATCATTAAATTATGGTACTGATACTTCAAAAGAAGGAAGAATGGTTGTTAATGCATTACTTGATGCTACTTTAAGAGGTTTAGGAAATGGAGAAACTCCAATCTTCCCAATTCAAATTTTTAAATGTAAAGAAGGTGTATCTTATAATAAAGAAGACCCTAACTATGATTTATTAAGAAAAGCAATGTATGTTAGTGGAAAACGTTTATTCCCTAATTTCTCATTCTTAGATAGTAGTTTTAATAAACCATATTATAAACCTGGAGATTATAAGACAGAAGTTTCATATATGGGTTGTAGAACTCGTGTTATGGGTAATGTTATTAAAGATAAAGAAATTACTACAGGAAGAGGTAATTTATCATTTACTAGTATTAATCTTCCACGAATTGGTATTACATCAAATCATGATGTAAATGCATTCTATAAACGTTTAGATGAATTAATGGATCTTTGTAAAGATCAATTACTTGAAAGATATAAAATCCAAGCTAATAAAAGAGTTTATAACTTCCCATTTTTAATGGGTCAACACGTTTGGCTTGATAGTGATAAATTAAGATATGATGAAAAGATTGAACCAGTATTAATCCATGGTACTTTAACAATTGGATTTATTGGACTTGCTGAATGTTTAAAAGCATTAACTGGTTTCCATCATGGAGAAAGTGAAGAATCATATAAACTTGGTTATGAAATTATTTCTCATATGAGAGAAAAATGTGATGAATATACAACTCAATATGGTTTAAATTTCTCATTAATTGCTACTCCAGCTGAAGGATTAAGTGGTAGATTTGTTAAAATTGATAAAAAGAAATTTGGTATTATTCCTGGTGTTACTGATAGAGATTATTATACAAATTCATTCCATATCCCAGTTTATTACAATATTTCATTAATTGATAAGATTAAAAAAGAAGGTCCATTCCATAAATTAACAAATGGTGGACATATAAGCTACGTTGAAGTTGATGGAGACGTTAGTAAAAACGTTGATGCATTTGAAATGATTGTTAGAGCAATGCACGATAATGATATTGGATATGGTGCAATTAACCATCCAATTGATAGAGATCCTGTTTGTGGATATAATGGAATCATTAATGATGAATGTCCATGCTGCCATAGACATGAAAATGATGGAAATCCTAATTTTGAAAGAATTAGAAGAATTACTGGTTATTTAGTTGGTACTCTTGATAGATTCAATAACGGCAAAAGAAGTGAAGAACATGATAGAGTTAAACATTTAACTGGTCATGACGTTAATAAGTAATGATTAGAATTGCAAATTATATAAATGATTCAATAGTTGATGGTCCTGGAATTAGATTTACAATCTTTTTCCAGGGTTGTAATCACGCTTGTAAAGGATGCTTTAATAAAGAAACTTGGGATTTTTCTAAGGGTACATTAATTGAAGAAGAAGAGTTAATGAAAATTATTAAATCTAATTTCCTTTTAAGTGGAGTTACATTTTCTGGAGGAGATCCTTTTTATCAAATTGAAGGTGCTTTGAAAATGGCACGACTTGTAAAAGAAAATGGATACCATTTAATTTGTTTTACAGGATTTTTGTTTGAAGAACTTTTAGAAATGTCTAAAAGTAATGAATCTTTAAAAGAATTATTAAATTTAATTGATGTTATTATTGATGGACCATTTATTGAAGAAGAAAAGTCTTTAGAATTACGTTTTAAAGGTAGCAAGAATCAAAGGGTAATTAACGTTAAAAAAAGTCTCCAAGAAGGAAATATTGTTCTTGAAGACTATAATTAATTTATTATTTTATTTTTGCTTTATAATCGCTAACGATGTCGTTAGCGATTTTTTTGATGTCATCACTTGAAGTATCAATTACTACATCAATTAAAGAAGCGTAATCATCTGCTTTAAATTTATATCTATCATGATTTAATCTTTTTTCAATTTGTTCTTTTGTATCTCCTCGATCAATCATTCTTTTTATTCTTGTTTCTTCATTGCAATTTAAAAAATATGAAACAATATGTGGGTCTTTCATTTTCTTAAATTCTTTTAATCCTGAGAATTCAACGATTAAAACAGTATCATCACTAATTAACTTCTTTTCAGTTCCATAATAATTTTCATTATAGAAAGTAGTTTCTATAAATTCATTATTCTCTTTTTTCTTATTAAAAGTATCAATAGTTAAAAAGTTATAATCTATTGAATTAATTTCTCCTTTTCGAGGGAGTCTTGTAGTAGAAGTTACAAACTTCTTAAATCCTAAATTTGTTGTTAAATATTTCGCTATAGTGGTTTTTCCACTAGCGCTTGCACCAATTAAAATAATCATATAAAAATTTTACTATAAATTTACATTTTTTTGGATAAAAAATATTTTTTCTTACATCTTGATAGGTAAGGAGGTAAAAATGAATAAAATTATATTTTTCTTACCAGGACTTGTAGTTGGGCTTTTATCTAATAGAGTAGTAAATGATACTACTCAAGGTAAATATACATTTTCAGGATACAAAAAGATTAGCAATATCGAAAGAGAATACACTGTTGACCGTCCATTAAAGAATTTTAGAATTAATGATTTTTACATTGAAGCTAAATACGTTGCACGTGGAGATCCAGTTACTTTCTATGTAGATATTATGCCTTATTCTTGCACAGTTTATTTTGATATGATTTTCTATGATCAATATGGTAATTATATTAATTTTGAAAGAGTTACAAGAAGAGATGGTGAGATGTGTAAAGGATATTTTACAATTTACATTAATCACACCGATTATTTAACAGGATTACTCCATGTTCAACTTCAAATTACTAGTTATTTATTAAATATTAATGGATATGTATTTGGAGAATTTGATATGTATTTTCCAGGCACTCCATGTGATGAAGACATGAAGAATATGGAATTTTATTGTCCAATAAGTGCTAGAATCTCTCAACAAGATGGAGTTACTAAAACTTATGGAGAATATTATAAATTCACCAATTTAAAATCTACAATTGAAGTAGATAAATATGGAACATTCTATTTTAATGATTTAAAACTTAATCTTTATAGAGAATATTATAATAAAGATATCTATTTTAAAGGAAAGATCCAATTAGAACATCAATATAATTTCTTTTATGAAGGGAAAGCAAGTACATCTAGAAGTCAATTCATCGAATTAACAAGATCAAGTGATGATCGAACTAATTGTACATTTAAATCTAATAAAGTAATGTATGTTAATCCTACAAATAACTTTGTTTCTTTATCAAAAAGTAGTAACTCAATTGAAACTAATGATTTTTATTTTCCAATTGGAGAATTTGATAAATATGAGACTACAACCTATTATTTATTTCTCTATGAATGGGGATACGCTCAACTTACATGTAGAATCCCTTTCCAAGTTAAATTTTTAGAAGATAACACTAAATATGGATATGAAATTGTAGGAGAAATTGATGAAAAAGTAGAAGATGGAGAGATGGAGGAAATTACTTTATGATGCAAGTACCGTTGTTTTTTGTATCAATTATTACTTCAACATCTTTAATGATATTCAATATTGGAATTAATGGAATGTACGTAAATAGAACATTTTTAA
>CAVGUB010000046.1:0-3236 GCA_963632375.1 Phocaeicola dorei
TATTAAATAAGCAAACTCCTTGAGAACATCACAGTCTAAAATTTTATTTTTATCTTTTTTGAAGAAAAATATATTAACAATAATATCAATATAAAATCTTTAAAAATTAATTTTTTAGAAATTTAAATTTTGAGTATGTTCGGAAAAATTTATTTTTCTTATTTGTGTCAATTAAAAATTAAAATTTGTGTTGGTGTCAATTTTTGACCTGTCAGTTTCATAGTTAATATTAATATTTGAAATTCCAACCTTCAATTTTAAAATCTGGATCAACTCTATTAAATGAGTTAAAAGAAGTCCGATGTCCTAATAATCTACTAATATTTAAAATATGTAATTTTTACTTATACTAATAAATTACTAAAATTAATTAAAAGTTTTGAAAAATAGAAAAAAAGCGTTTTCAAACCATTTTATTGCAAACTCACTAGATTCTTAATAATATGCGATTTTCTTCAATCGAAAATTACGGTTTGTCATCCTCAAAACTCATTTTTTGTCATTTTTAAAGTGTATAAATGTTACCATCGATTTTTTCCAATTTTTGAGATACAAAAATCTTTTTTTGAAAAATTTTTGTCATTTTTAAATTCGTTTTGCTTCTACTTCCAGAAGATTTTTAAGGAGCTTTTGAAAATTCCCTTTTTAAATTATTGGAATTGGATCTTCGATTTTTAATTTTTAAAAGCCCTCTATCTTCTCCTTCTACTCCTTCAGAGTTCATAAATTTCAATGCTTTTTCAACATAAAATTTTCCTAATTTTTGAGGTCAAATTGAGGTCCAGTTATTAAGTTAAAAAATAAAAACCTAAACATCGAAAAAAAGTAATTTTAACATCTTTTAAAATTACTTGTAAATTTTACATAAAAACATTAACATTATATTATGAAGGTTTATGAAAGATTTAAGCTCCTAAGAAGAGCGTCTGGACTTACTCAAGTAGAGGTATGTTCTAGACTTGGAATTAAACAATATAATCTCTCAGATTATGAAACAGGTAGAGCTTCTCCTTCTATTGAAACTCTTATAAAAATGGCTGAACTTTATGAGGTCACAGTAGATGATTTGCTCAATCATAACACTGATTATATTAAATCTACTCAAACAGGAAACATGGATGTATTTAACGAGTATTTAACTGATTTAACAAACATGAAAATACTCAAAAGAATTCAAAAATTGACAGACGCTGAAAAGCAATCAATCTACGTTACCATTGACTCAATATGTAAGAGCATGTTCAATAAATAACTATGATCAAAAACATTTTTGGACATTATAGAAATGTCTTTCATCATAAGCATTTAGTGTTAATCTATTCTTTTAAAGTAGGTATTCCTCTTCAAGGAATTAAACATGATTTATCTAAATTTAGATTCAGTGAACTTCTTCCATCAATTAAATATTATTCTGGAAATGTTACTCCTTGTATCAAAGAAAGAAAGGATAATGATATGTATTCTTCTATTGCAGTTACTCATACAAACCGTAATAAACACCACTTTGAATATTGGATTGATATCTATAAAGGAAATTTATTATTAAGAAAAATTCCATTTAAGTATTTACTTGAATATATCATAGATGGAATCAGTGCAAGCAAAACATATAACAAAAAATCATACACTACTTCTATTCCATTAAGTTATTTTAATGAAAGAAAAGATCATTATTTAATGCATCCAGCAAGCAAAGAATTTGTTGTAGAATGTTATAAGTTATATGAAGAGTCTGGATTCAAATTACTTAAAAAGAAAAGATTAAAAGAACTCTATATTTCAGTCAATTCAAAATACGAAAATACATACGAAGTTAAAATAGATTTTGAAAATAATATACATCCAATCAGTCAATAAAAAAGGATCCTAACCATAGGATCCTTTTTGTCAATTAATATAATGAATTTATTTAACTTTATTGTACCAGTAATCAATATTTTCTTTAGTTGTCTTTACTCCACTTTCATACTTTGTAAGTTGACTTAAATTGTTATCGATTTTACTAATAATTTCATCTGAATCAAAGCTAGCAATTTTCTCATCTAATTCTTTTTGATACTTTGTAACATCAGCATCAACCTTAGCAGCTTCTTCATCATACTTCTTAATAAGTTCTGGTGATTTTTCTTTAAACTTTGTAATTAAATCAGATACATAATTTTTGATGTAATCAAATAATTGGTTATAACTATTTTGTAAATAATATTTAGTTCCATCAATATTAACGTTATACATTCCACAATCAATAACTAACCATCCAAATACCTTCATATCAGGTAAAACTTTTTTAATCTTGTCTTCGTATTTTTCAAGTTCAAGGAATTGTTCAATAAGTTTTTGTAAATCAATTTTAGAAGCAGCCATTTCTTCAATCTTTTTATAATAAGTATCTAACTCATTTTTAGTAGTATTGAATTGAGTAGCTGTTGTATTAAATTCATCTTTAGTTCCAGTATATGCTTTATAATCGCTATCGAATTCTTTTTTAGATTCAAAATATGAATTAATAAATGTTTCACATTTTGTAACATCTTCTCCAGTTAATTTTGTTTTGTAATTAGCTTTAACAATGTTAGCTTTATCTAAATATTCTCCATTAAATGCATCATAAACTGTTGATACTTGTTTATCTGCACTAGTTATCTTTGCGTTAATTTCATTAATACTAGGTTCAAGAGAACTAAGTTCTTCTTGATAAGAACCAACTGTGCCTAAATAGTAATATAAAGTTGCTTTATATTCGACAAATTTAACAATTTCTTCACTAAATGTTTCAGGAAGAGTATTTCCTAATGCAACTGGATATTTAACTGTGTTAATCGCAATATTTCTTGAAATATAAATTGGTGAAATAACAAGTGATCCAAACATTAAACCTAAAACGAAGTTAGGAGCAATACCAATTGCTTTATACCAGAATTTTTTAGATACATTTTGGTATTTTGGATTGTCTTTAATAAAACGTTTAACTACCAATAAATAAATTGCTAATGCTAAGAGGAAGGAAATAAGTAATGCAATTAATGCGTATCCAATTGATGCAACTGCTGCAATAATTGTATATGCAAGTCCAATAAATGATGTGTTAACTGTATTTCCATCAATAGTAGGTAAATTAGTACCTGCATCTGAATTAATACTTCCTATCTTTGAATTTGCATTCTGTATGGTTGTCGCCAGCTTTTGAGCTATTTGATCAACACTATTTCTTAATCCTTCATTATGTACATAAATAC
>CAVGUB010000047.1:0-3022 GCA_963632375.1 Phocaeicola dorei
TCTAAAATTAGATATCATAAAATTGTTATCATGACTGATGCTGATGTTGATGGAAGTCATATTAGATTATTACTTTTAACTTTCTTTAATAGATTTATGAAACCTTTAATTGATGGAGGGTATATTTATATTGCTCAACCTCCACTTTATAAAGTTGAATATAAAAATAAAGATTATTACGCATATAGTGATGAACAACTTGAAGTTATTAGAAAACAACTTCAACTTAAAACTGGATATCCTTTCCAAAGATACAAAGGTTTAGGTGAAATGGATCCTGAACAACTTGAAGAAACAACAATGGATCCAAATGTAAGAAAAATGTTAAGAGTTACTATTGAAGATGCTTATTTAGCAGAAGAATTAATTAGTGAACTTATGGGTGAAGATGTTGAACCACGTTATGATTACATTACTAAGAATGCACAATTCGTTAAAAATCTTGATATTTAATTAATAGGAGATAGTTATGGAAGATAAAAAAATACAAAACCAAGAAGAAGAGATTGAAAGTGGTATTGTCCCTTCTTTAAAAGATACAGAAATCTCTGATTTAGTTAAAAATTCATTTATTGATTACGCAATGAGCGTTATTGTTGCTCGTGCATTACCAGAAAGTAAAGATGGATTAAAACCAGTTCAAAGAAGAATTATTTACGCAATGAATGAAGCAGGTTATACACCTGCTAAACCATATGTTAAGTGTGCTAAAATTGTTGGTGATGTTATGGGTAAATATCACCCACATGGTGACTCATCAATTTATATGGCTTTAGTTTATATGGCTCAAAATTTCTCACTCCGTTATACATTAATTGATGGACATGGTAACTTTGGTACTATGGATGGTGATGATCCTGCAGCTTACCGTTACACTGAAGCTAGACTTAATAAATTATCATTAGAATTAGTTAGAGATATTAATTTAGACACAATTGATTACATGCCAAACTATGATGGTACTTTAGATGAACCTTTAGTTTTACCATCACGTTTTCCAAATCTTTTAGTTAATGGAAGTGAAGGTATTGCGGTTGGTATGGCTACAAAAATGCCTCCACATAACTTAAAAGAAGTTACAAAAGGTATTATTAATTTTATTCATAATCCAGATATCACTGTTGATGAATTAATGAATGATATTAAGGGTCCAGATTTTCCAACAGGTGGAATTATTTATGGATTAAGTGGAATTAAAGATGCTTATGAAACTGGTAGAGGATCTTTTAAATTAAGAGCAAAAACAGAAATTCAAGAAATGCCTAATGGTAAATCTAAAATTATTGTTTCTGAAATACCTTACCAAGTTAATAAAGGTGATTTAGTTAAAAAGATTGGTGAACTTGCTCGTGATAAGAAAATTGATGGTATCACTTCTATTAAAGATTATTCTAAAATTGATGTTCATATTGAAATTGAAACAAGGGCAGATGTCAACGCTAGTGTCTTATTAAATCAATTATTTAAAAATACAAAACTTGAAGTAAGTTATGGAATTATCAATCTTTCAATTGTAAATGGAGTTCCAAAAGTTTTAGGATTAAAAGCTTTAATTTCTAATTATGTTGATTATCAAGTTGAAGTTATTAGACGTAGAACTGAATGTTTATTAAAGAAAGATGAAGCTAGAATTCATATTATTAATGGTTTCTTAATGTGTCATGATAATATTGATGAAATCGTTGAAATGAGTAAAAATAGTGAATCTCCAGAAGATTTTGTTCATAATTTACAAATTTCTAGATTTAAATTTAGTGAACCTCAAGCAAGAGCAATTGCAGCTTTAACTTTAGGAAGACTTACTAAACTTGAAACAAATAAATTAATTGATGAAAGAAATAAATTAGAAGAAAATATTAAAAATTATAATTATATCTTAGAATCAAGAGAACATATTTTAGAAGTTGTTGAAACTGAATTAAATGAAATTGCTGATAAATTTGGTGATGAAAGACGTAGTCAAATTTCTTCTTCTTTATCTTCAATTGATGATGAAGATTTAATTCCAAAGCAAGAAATTGTTATTACATTAACTGAAAAAGGTTATGTAAAAAGAATGGCTGTTGAAGAATTTAAGAGTCAAAATAGAGGTGGAAAAGGAATTAAAGGTTTAACAACTTATAATGATGATGAAATTTCTAAGTTAATTTATGCTTCTACTCATACTGATATCTTCTTATTCTCTTCAAAAGGAAGAGTATATAGAAAAAGAGGACATCAAATTCCTGAAGCAACAAGAACTGCAAAAGGAACACATATGGCAAATTTATTATCTTTACAAGAAGATGAAAAAATTGTCTCAATCATTCCAGTTGATGAATACGAAAATAAATTCTTATTCTTTGCAACAAAACATGGTATTTGTAAACGTACTTCTTTAAATGAATTCATTAGAATTAATCAAAATGGTAAATTTGCAATTACATTTAAAGAAGATGATGAATTATTAGATGTAAAAATCACTGATGGCAATGCAACTATTTTACTTGCAACTAAATCAGGATTACTTTCTAAATTCAATGAAAATCAAGTACGTGAAATGGGAAGAACTGCAAGTGGTGTCAAGGGAATGAATGTTGATGGAAGTGAACTTATTTCAATTGCAACTTCTCTTGAAGGTAATAATGTATTTGTAATTAGTGAAAAAGGTTTAGGAAAACAAACATCAATTGATGATTATAGAGAAACAAACCGTGGTGCTAAAGGTGTTAGAACTATAAAAATTACTGAAAAAACAGGTAATTTAGTCGCTATGAAAGTAGTTAATGGAGATGAAGATTATCTTGTAACTACAAATAAAGGTATTATCGTTAGAACTCCACTTTCACAAGTTAGAAATTGTGGTAGAAATTCTCAAGGTGTTATTTTAATTAGTTTTAAAAATGATGATGAATATGTACAATCTTGTACAATTCTTCCTCATAAAGAAGAAACTGAAGAAGTAAATGTTCAAGAAAGTGAAACTTTAAAGGAAGAAATTAAAGAATAATGAAACCTTTAGTTTATTTAAAAATAAATCCAA
>CAVGUB010000047.1:3264-4660 GCA_963632375.1 Phocaeicola dorei
GAAAAAGAAATGTTACCATATGAAATTTCTAAATATGATATTAAAATTTTAAATTTATTAGATTTAATTTTAGTACCATCAAATGAATCGAGAAATTTTCTTATTAATATAGGCGTTACTACTAATATAAAAGTTCTAAAAATATGCACTAAAATATCAAATTATGAGTTTAAAAATAGTATTTTACATAAAGCTATATACTCTTATTTTAGAATAAGTGATGAAAGTATGTTGATTGTTACCGCAATTAAACATAATGATGTAGAAGCTTTCAAGAATTTATTCGTATTACTTGAAAAATTCCCTAAAGCAACTTTTGTATGTATTTCACAATTTGCAAATAAAGGATTATTAAATTTAAAAATTAAGTCTCTTTTAAAAAGAAAACCTAAAAATTTAATTTTTACCTCTCCTTTAACCTTAGATTTATACAATTCACTTATGTATAACGCTAAAATATTCTTAAATTTATCATCTATTCCTAGTAGTATTTTTGAATGTTATGAGGCAATGGCTAGTAAAACTCAAATTTTTGCATTAGAAAGTTCATGTTTTAAAGATATCTTAATTGATAAAAAGAATTGTTATTTATATAATAATATCGATTTATTACGAGTTGGAATTGATCAATATCTATTAAATTTGATAGATTCTACTATCGATAATGCATTTAATGAAGTAAAAGCAATTTATAATTCAGATAATGCAAAAGAATTAATAAATTATTATAAAGAATTAACGGAGGAAAAAATATGTTAGATGTTAATTACATTATAAACAATAAAGACGAAGTTAAAGAATTACTTGCTAGAAAAGGATTTGAAGCAGATATTGATTCTTTAGTTGAAGATTTATTAGAAAAGAGAAGATTACAAAGAGAAACTGAAACTAATAAAGCTGAACAAAATAAGTTATCTAAATCTGTTCCAGAAGTCAAAAAAGCAGGTGGAGATGTTCAAGCAATCTTCGCTAAAGTTAAAGAATTAGCTAATATTAATAAAGAAAACGAAGAAAAATTAAAAGAAATTGATGAAAGAAGTCATGCTGTTTTAGTTGCTTTACCAAACTTACCTGATAAAGATCTTCTTCCTGGAGAAAAAGAAAATAATAAACCAATTTTCTATAATAAAGAAAAACCAGAATTTGATTTTGCTATTAAATCACATGTTGAATTATGTGAATCATTGGGTTTAATTGATTATGAAAGAGGTGTTAAAGTCGCTGGTGCTGGAACTTGGTTCTATACTGGTCTTGGAGCACAACTTGAATGGGCACTTTTAAATTTCTTTATTAGTGAACATTTAAAAGATGGTTTCCAATTTATGTTACCTCCACATTTATTAAATTATGATTCAGGTTTTACTGCAGGACAATTCCCAAAATTTGAAGAAGATGT
>CAVGUB010000048.1:0-2917 GCA_963632375.1 Phocaeicola dorei
ATATAATCTCTAATATTTATAAAAGATTTAGAAACACCTTCTTCTCTACTCTTTTCATTAATTTCATAAATTTTATCGATAAATTTATCTAAAAATTCAATTAAATATTCTTTATTTTTAAAATTTAATATCTCTTGGATAATTAAGTTATAATCCATAAATTTTAAAAATAATTCATTAATATCGATACAATTATGCAATAATTCATTGATTAATAAACTAATTCCATAATAATAAACATTCTTGTAATCTTCATTAGAAATATTATTGATAAATGTATGAGTTTTATTTTTACAATTTTCTTTAGTACCATAAAAAACTTCATAACAAATATCTTTGATTTCTTTTTCTTCTATCTTTTTAGAAAAAGAAATATTTGATTGAATAAAATCATCATAAAACAAGATGACATTATCACCCACTAAAGACTTATAATCATATACTCTTAAACATCTTTTAAAAGTTCTTCTATAATTAAAAGATCCATCAACTTTTGAAGCTTCTGCAAAAGAAATTGAAAGAGAAGTATTGTTTAATTTTAAAATATTTGCAAGAACACTTGAACATTTTAAATGGATTGATTCTCTATCAAACTTTTCGTTACTTAATAAAAATAATACATATTTTGTATTTCCTTTAAAAAATACATAATTTAAATTCTTTTGATTAAATTCATATTTAAGAACTTCTTTTAAAGATTTATAAATTGTTTCGACTTCATTAACTTTAATATCTTTATTTTCTTTATCAAAATCAATCGCTCCAATTAAAAGATATGAAAAATCTAAATCAATTCCATCATTATTTATTTTATTATCTAAAGATTCAGGAACTTCATTATATTGTAATAACGAATTTAAATCTTCATTAATAATAGAATTAAGCGAATCATTCACTTTTTCTTCAATTTCATTAATTCTTTCTACTCTTTTATGATTATCTAATTTATCTTTAGCTTTATATAAAGAATCTTTTAATTCTTGAGTATCTACTGGTTTTGTTAAATAATTGATAACATCAAGTTCAATTGCTTCTTTAGCGTAATTAAAAAGATCATACCCACTAATAATAATCGCTTCAATTAAAGGAAGTTCCATTTTCATTCTTTTAACAAGTTCAATTCCATCAATATAAGGCATTTTTATATCAGTAATCATAATATCTGGATTAAGAGTTACACCATTTAATAAAGCATCATATCCATTATCGTAATCTCCAACAACTTCAAAATCTGAAGAAAAATTCTTCTTAATTAAATTAATCAATCTATCTCTTACTTGTTTTTCATCATCTATTACTAAAATCTTATACATTAAAATTATTTTATCATAAAATGAATTAATAATTTTTAAAATCTATATAAAAATAGTAAAATTATACATATGAATATTTATGTAGAATTTATAAAATCAACAAGTCAAAGTGCACTTGCTCAAGTTTTAAAAAGTACTTTAATCGGATCTAAAGATTTAACAATTTATTGTTTAGTAGACAAAAACAACAATACAAGTTTACTTGAAGACAAAAACTTAAAATTAGTAAGAAGTAAAGATGAAGTTCCTTCAATTGATGTTGAATTAAATTTTGATGATGAATCAATATCAAAAGATTATATTTCTTTTAATCTACTTAAAACTAATGATAATAAAAGAATTATTTTGTTAGATAAAAATAATGAATCTTTATCATTAATAGAAAAACTTAATAAAGTAGAATCATTATTTAGTAAAAACAATGAAAATTTCAAATTTGGACTTTTAACATTTCCTAAAATTAATGAGCCTTTATTTGATGAATTTGACAATAATTTTAAAGATAACCCTAATTATTTAGGAAAATTATCTCCAAAAGAAATTTATTCTAAAGATATAAATTTATTAATCACTACTCCATTAATTACTAACATTTATATTGAAACATTAGAATCAACCACTGATTTTTTTGAACAAAAAAAGAAGAAAGATGAAGAAAAGAAATCATCAATGAGCAAAATGTTCTCAAAAATGATGAGTTTTCAACAACTTCCTCCTACAACTTTAAAATTTAACAATTTAATTGATTTAACTGATTATTACATCAATGATAATAAATTAATTTGTATTTTAGAAAAAGACGCTAATTATGAATATTATTATTCAAAATTAAACTATCTTATTTCTTTACTTCAAAAGTAAGTACATTGAAATAAATAAGTAAAAATACAATAAGGACTTGAATAATAGTAAATACAATTCCACAAATTAAGTATCTTCTTTTATTCATGGAATCTTCAATTCTAATATCACTAAAAAGATAAGTTAATAAAAGAACAGGTCCTCCAAAAAATATACCTACTAAAATTGGATAATGATCAGGAACTTTAGATGAAATTCCTCTTAATCCTTTTAAATATTTAATACATTCAAGATATGTAAATAACATACCAACTGTTATAATAACAACAGCGTAATAAAAAGGTATCATTTTGTAATTACTCCTTTTAAAAAGTAGGATTTAATCAATCCTACTTTTATTTTACTATAAATTTTATTAATTAGTATTATTTCTTCTTTAAATACTTTAATGAATCTAAACAGACAGCTGCCATAATAATAACACCTTTGAAGATATATTGAATATTAACATCATATCCTAAGAATGTTAAACAATATGTTAAGCCTGAGAAGATAATTGTACCAAAGACAACACCACTAATTTTACCAATACCACCTGAGAATGAAACACCACCAATAACACAAGCAGCAATAGCATCAAGTTCAGTACCGAAACCAGTACTTGGGTTAGCACCACTACCTGCTAATGCAGTAGCGAATCCACCAATACCATATAAGACACCAGCCATAACGAATACTAAGAATGTTGTCCAGAAAACACTAATACCACTAACACTAGCAGCTTCAGCATTTCCACCTACAGC
>CAVGUB010000049.1:0-9517 GCA_963632375.1 Phocaeicola dorei
ATATTAAAGTTAAAGAAATTAAAGCAATTCACCCTTATTATTTTGAATATAATGGAATTAAAATTGGATTTGGTAAAAATAATCTTCAAAACAACGAATTAACATTTAAACTTGCTAAAAAAGATAATTATTATTTCCATATTTTAAATTACCATGGAAGTCACGTTATCTTATTTAGTGATAATTTAACTGATGAATTATTAGAAATTTGTTTAGAAACTGTTCTTTATTTATCCAAAAAAGAATCTATTGATGTTTTAGTTTCTAAAGTTAAAGATGTAAAAAAAGCCCCAACTTTAGGGCTTTGTAATTGTTTAAAATATGAAAGTTATCATATAAACAAATGTAGAGATGAAGTTAAAAATTTAATAAATAACGCTAATCGTTTCCTTCGTTAAATAAAAAATCTTCTCCTTTAATCGCTTCATATGTTGAAAGATTAAAGAATTTTTGTTGTCTTAAAGCTTCATACAAAACTAAAGCAACACAATTAGATAAATTTAAACTTCTTGCACTCATTACCATTGGAATACGAATAGTATAATCATAATTATCTTTTAAAATATCATGAGGAATTCCAGTTGATTCTCTTCCAAACATAAATGAAATTTCTTCATCTACTCTTGAATAATCATTGCTCGAATAAATGTTTTTACTATATCTTGTAACATAATATATCTTCTTATCTTTAAAATCTTTATAAAATTCATCAATATTTTCATAAATTTTTATAGAAGACATGTTAATGTAATCCATACCTGCTCTTTTTAAATCTTTATCTGTAAATGAAAAAGATAAAGGTCCAATAATAATTAATTTTGTATCTGTAGATGCACAAGTTCTAATAATATTTCCAACATTGGAAGGTTTCTCTGGTCTATAAAGTATAATATTTAACATATTTAGTATTATAAAATATTTTAAATATTTTGTATAATATATTTACTATGCTAAATGATCCTAAAAAAATATTTAAAGAAATAACTTCTAAAGAAATTAGAAGCTGTGAATTTATACCTGATGGCATTACAAATTTAAATTATTTAATTAATAATGCCTATGTTTTAAGAATCCCTAAAGAAAATGTTGAATCATTAATGGATTATGGAGCAGAAAAAACTACTTATACTGTTATTGAAGATTTAAAAATCAGTGAGAAACTTTTATTTTTAGATACAACAAGTGGAGTTAAATTAACAAAATATCTTCATAATACCCATATGTATAAAATTTTAAGTGATGAAGAAATAATTTATGTTTCAAAAGCATTAAAAAAATTACATACATCAAATAAAAAAGTTCCATATGGATACAAAATGTTTAATCGTTTAGAAGATTATAAAAAGAACATCCCAGAAAAATATTATATTAATGAATCTTACGAAAAAAGAGTTATTAAAGAAGTTACAAAAATCTTTTCAAAAGATGAACTTTGTTTATGTCACAATGATTTAGTAAAAGGTAATTTATTATTCAAATTTAATTGTTGTTTTTTAATTGATTGGGAAATGGCTGGATTAAATAATCCAAACTTTGATTTAGCTTCTTTTATAAGTGAGAATAATCTCAATGAAGAACAAAAAGAATTATTTTTAAAAAAATATTTTGGTTATAAATATAATAGTTTAAAAAAGAAAAGAGTTGAAATTTTTATTTATTTCCAAGATATCCTATTTTATTATTGGGCAATGTCTTATTATTTTAAAAGAAATGATAAGGTTTATTTAGATATTGCAAAAGAAAAAAGAAATAGAATTACAACAAATTCATTATCATTATAAGATGAAAAAAATGACTTTCATTAATTTGAAAGTCATTTATTTTACTTATTTTTCTTTTCTTCCTCTTCGTCGTATGCTTTTTTACAATCTCTAATAACTTGCATAGCAAAATCTCTTCCTTCAATACTTTTAATAAAAGTATCTTTATTTTCAAGAGATTTATAAACTGAAAAGAAGTGTGAAATTTCATCTAAAATATGATGTGGAATTTCGCTAACATCATTATATCCATTAAAGAATGGATCTCTTGTAGGAACTGCTAAGATTTTGTAATCTCTTTCATTACTATCAATCATTCTAACAACACCAATTGGTTTAGCATATGTAAATGAAAGTGGTAACATTGGTTCACTACTAACAAGTAAGCAATCAAGTGCGTCACCATCATCAGCTAAAGTAAGAGGAATATATCCATAATTTTGAGGATAGTGAGTTGATGTATATAAAACTCTATCGAGTCTTAATAAACCAGTCTTTTTATCGATTTCATATTTGTTTTTACTTCCTTTTGAAATCTCAATTAAACAAGGAAATTCTTCTTCTGAAAATTCTAATCCAATAAACTTTTTATCTAATTCTGCTCCCATATTAATCTACCTTTTTTCTAACAAACTCATCAAATTCACGTAATTCTTCTTCAGTTTTGAATTTAGCACAAACAAAAGAGTCTCCCATATCATCACGTAAAGCATAAGGGAATTCACCATAATAACAAACATTATTATGATATTTAGATAAAATTTCATCTAAAGTGTGAACATAATTTTTTCCATATCTTCTAGCGCTTGAACATGCATAGAATTTTTCATAATCCATTTTTTGTCTATTTTCATCATATGCAATCATATCTGCATAAATTTCATAAACATTAACTGAATTAGCAAAATTAATTAAATCAGGAGTATATCCTCCAGCAGGTCTAAAGTTAGATTCAAGAGGTACAATAGTTCCTTTTTTACCAAAATATGGATGATCTTCTGTTAATCTAAAAAATTCAAAATGAACAAATCTTTTTCTAACATTAAAAGCTTTAATGCATTTTCTTCCAATTTCTTCCAAATCTTCAGGACATTTTGGATAACAAAAATACATTGTATCATTATGAGTTTTTATAACACTTGCACAATCTTCATCAAAGTAATGAGATGTACAAAAAATTATATCACAATTAGAATTGCTAATTCCATCAAATGAAACTGTTTTTCCAGGAATAAATTCTTCAAAAATATATTCTTCATTTTCAGGAATTGAATTTGCAAAAGAAACTAATTCATCTTCATTATGGATTTTTTTAGTACCATGAGCGCCAACACCAACGTTTGGTTTAGCAAAAACAGGATATCCAACTAATTTAGCAAATTCTTTTAATTCTTCAGGATTTTTACTTACTTTATATCTAGCAGGTTTAAGTCCAGCTTCTTCATAAAACTTCTTTTGATTTGATTTTTTCATTAAAAAAGAAATTTCACTTTGACTAAATGATGTAGTAACACCAAAAATATCTCTTAAATGAGCATCTTTTTCTAACCAATATTCATTATTTGATTCAATAAAATCAATATGACCATATTTATTTTGATAATATTCTAAAGCTCTAACTTCATTTTCAAAATGATCCATAAAAGAACAACAATAATATTCATCTAAAGAATACTTACATTCTTCTTTTAATTCATTATAAGGTGCATCGCAAACACCTAAGACTCTAAAACCTCTATTTTTTAAAGCAAAACAAAATTTCCAATAATTGTCAGGAAAATGTGGAGAAATAAAAACAAAATTCTTCATAAAATCACCTCTTAATATAAGATATTTTACTTCAAAATTGACAATCTGTTAATTGCTTTTTTTAGGCTAATTTCAGCATCTTCTACTTCACTTTGACTTTTTGCACTATTTTTTAAAATTTCTTCAGCTTTTTCTTTAGTTTTTAAAATTCTTTCTTTATCAAGTTCATGTTCAAGTTCAAAAGTTTCTACTAAGAAAATTGCTTTATTATCATGAAAACTCATAATTCCACCACTAGTAGAAATATATTTTATGACTCCATCTTTTTTATAAAATAATTTTGAAATGCCAATTAAACATCCTAAATCTTCACTACCTTTTAAAATAGCACGATCACCTTTTTTAAGAGAAGTGAAATAAACTTCTTCTACTTCACTTTCAAATTGTTTTCCATCATTACTTGTAATTGAAAAGAAAAAACTATTCATGTTGTAATTCCTTATATTTTTCTTCTACATCTTCAATTGTTCCACAATATAAGAAGCAACTTTCTGGATATGAATCATATTTGCCACTTAAAATAGCTTTAAATGATCTAATAGTTTCTTTAATTGGAACATATCTTCCTTTTAAACCTGTAAATGTTTCAGCAACAGAGAATGGTTGTGATAAGAAATTTCTAATTCTACGTGCACGAGCAACAATAATCTTATCGTCTTCACCAAGTTCATCAATACCTAAAATAGCAATAATGTCTTGTAATTCTTTATATCTTTGTAAAATCATTTGAACGCCACGAGCAACTTGATAATGTTCTTCTCCAATTACTTGAGGATCTAAAACATTACTTGAAGATTCAAGTGGATCAACAGCAGGATAAATACCTAAAGATGCAGTATTTCTATCAAGAACTGTTTTTGCATCAAGGTGATTAAATGTAGTAGCAGGTGCTGGGTCAGTTAAGTCATCAGCAGGAACATAAACTGCTTGAATTGAAGTAATAGATCCATCTTTTGTAGATGTAATTCTTTCTTGAAGTTGTCCCATTTCAGTAGCAAGAGTTGGTTGATAACCAACAGCACTTGGCATTCTTCCAATTAAAGCACTAACTTCACTACCTGCTTGAGTAAATCTATAGATATTGTCAATAAAGAATAAAACATCCATATGCATATTATCTCTAAAATATTCGCTCATTGTTAAAGCACTTAAAGCAACTCTCATTCTTGCTCCAGGAACTTCGTTCATTTGACCATAAACTAAAGCAGTTTTATTGATAACACCAGTACCTTTCATTTCGTTATATAAGTCATTACCTTCTCTACTTCTTTCACCAACTCCAGCAAAAACTGAAATACCATGTTGAACAGTAGCAATATTATTAATTAATTCTTGAATTAAAACTGTTTTACCAACACCAGCTCCACCAAAAAGTCCAACCTTTCCACCTTTAACATATGGACAAAGTAAATCAATAACTTTAATACCAGTTTCTAAAATTTGAGTTTGAATTTTTTGATCTTTAAATGCAGGTGCTAATCTATGAATTGGCATTCTTTTTGCTTCTTTAATATTTGATTCATCCTTTTCATCGATAGCTTCACCTAAAACATTAAAAACTCTGCCTAAAGTAACATCACCAACAGGAACTGTAATACAATTTCCTGTATCAATAACTTCCAATCCCCTTGAAATACCTTCTGTTGGAGACATTGCAATACATCTAACTGTATCATCTCCAATATATTGTTCAACTTCAAGACAAATTGTTTTTCCATTTTCTAAAGTAACAGTAAGAGCATTTAAATATGCAGGTAATTTACCTTCTTCAAATCTAACATCAATAATTGTTCCAACTGCTTGAATAATTTTTCCTTTATTTAATGTATTTTCCATATCTTCTCCTACTATTTACTAGATTTACTACCTGCAACAACCTCAGTAATTTCTTGAGTAATTGCAGCTTGTCTAGCTTTGTTATATTCCAAATTTAATTTATCAATCAATTCATTACCATTTTTTGTAGCATTATCCATTGCGTTTCTTCTAGCATTTTCTTCACTAACTCTTGAATCAAATAAATAATACATCATATTAGCAAAAGCAACTTTCTTAATTGCAAATTCAATGACTTCATCTTTTGAAGGTTCAAACACTGGACTATAACCTCTTTTCTTATTTTCTTTAATATCTAAAGGAAATAATTGTTTTTGTTCAACTTTACTTGCAATAGAATTAATAAAATGAGTATAAATAATTGAAATTTTATTATATTTACCACTTTTATATTTATCTGCTAAACTGAATACAAATTTTTCAACTGTATTCTCATCAAAATTTGCAAGTAAATCAACATATTCATCAATGTGTTCTAAATTCTTTGAATTTAATTCAATCACACCTTTTTGACCAATAACAATAACTTCATCATCTTTTTTATAAACATTTTGTAAAAATCTAATAACGTTATTATTGTAGTTTGCACATAATCCAACATTACTTGTTACAACAACATATAAAGTATTTTTAGATTTTTCATTCTTTAATAATAATTTGCTATTAAAATTACAATCAGGATTTGCTTCATTATAAAAAAGAAGAGAATCTAAAAGAAGGTTACAATCTTCTGAATACTTCTTTTTAGCATCATAAACACTTTGTAACTTTCTTGCTTTAACACTACTAACTAATTTCATTGCGTTAGTAATTTTCAAAGTAGATTTAACTGTTCCTAAACGTCTTTTGACGTTTTCAAGATTTTGTCCTGCCATAATTATTCACTAACAGCTCTTTCACTAACAAATTGATCAATAGCTTCCTTTAATTTTTCTTGATCTTCTTTCTTTAATTCTTTACTAAAACTAATTTTATCTAAAACTTCTTTATGGAATTGTTTAATATATTTAAATAAATCTTCTAAAAATTTATGAATTTCATCAAATTCTAAATTCTCTAAATATCTATTTTTAGTTGCAAAAATATAAACAACTTCTTCTTCCATAGATAAAGATTTATATTGTGGTTGTTTTAAAACTGTATTTAAAACTTGTCCATGATGGATAATATCTTTTGTATTTTTGTCTAAATCACTACCAAATTGTGTAAATGCTTGTAATTCATTAAAACTTGCAAGTTCCATCTTAAGTGATTTTGAAACTTCTTTAACAGCTTTAGTTTGAGCAGCACTACCAACACGGCTAACTGAAAAACCAACATTAATTGCAGGTCTTTGGCCAGCATTAAAAAGATCTGTTGATAAGAAAATTTGACCATCAGTAATAGAAATGATATTAGTTGGAATATAAGCACTAATATCACCAGCTAAAGTTTCAACAATAGGTAAAGCAGTAATACTTCCTCCACCTAATTTTTTATTTAACTTAGCACATCTTTCAAGTAATCTAGAATGTAAATAGAAAATATCACCAGGATATGCTTCTCTACCTGGACTACGTTTTAAAAGTAATGATAATGTACGATATGCAACAGCATGTTTACTTAAATCATCAAAAACAATTAAAACATCTTTACCTTCTTCACACCAATGTTCTGCAATTGTAACACCAGTATAAGGAGCGATATATTGTAAAGGTGAAATTTCACTAGCACTAGCATTAACGATAACACTATATTCAAGTGCACCATTTTTTCTTAATTTTTCATAAATTGATGCAACTGTACTATTTTTTTGACCAATTGCAACATAAATACAATAAACATTCTTACCTTTTTGATTTAAAATTGTATCAATTGCAATAGCAGTTTTACCAGTTTGTCTATCACCAATAATTAATTCTCTTTGACCTCTTCCAATTGGAATCATTGAATCAATTGCCAAAATACCTGTTTCTAAAGGTTCATTAACAGATTCACGTTTCATAATTCCAGGAGCAATTCTTTCAATTTCACGATATTCAGTAGCTTCAATTTTGCCCATATCATCAATAGGTTCACCTAAAGCATTAACAACTCTTCCAAGCATTGCGTCTCCAACAGGAGTTTCAACAACTTTTCTAGTTCTTGTGACTTTATCGCCTTCTTTAACATTTGAAGAATTAGAAAGCATAACAGCACTTACTGCATCTTCATCAAGATTCATAACCATGCCATATTCATTTTCATTAAAAATTAAAAGTTCGCCAAGCATAGCTTTTTCAAGACCATAAACTAAAGCAATACCATCGCCAATTGTAACAACAGTACCAACATCGTTATTACGTTTAATTACGTTCTCAAAGTTTTTAATTTCAACTTTAATAAGTTCACTAATTTCGTTTGTTTTAATGGACATAATTAATCCTCCAATATTACCTTTTTGATATTTTCTATTTGACTACTAATAGAAGTATCATAAATATCATTCTTTAAAATGATTTTAAATCCTCCAATTAATGTTGGATCTATTTTATTTTCTAACTCAATTTTTTTGTTTATTTTTTCTCCAATAATTAAAGAAATTTTTTCAATAGTCTCTTTATTTAATGTATCTGGAGAATAAATAGTACCTCTTTCTATACCTAAATAATCGTCAAAACGATATAAAGTTTCTTTAAAAATTGGATATAGATAAAAAGCTCTTCCGTTTTTATAAATAATCTTTATAAAATTTTTAATATTTTGATTGCATGAAGAAAAAACTTCATCAATTAATTTATAACTTTCTTCAACTGTTACAACTTTATTTGAAAGAATATAAATAAATTTACGATTTTCTTTAAGAATTTTTACTAATCCTTTAATATCTTCACGATATTCTTGTTCTTTTTTTTCTTCAACAGCAATATTTAAAAGTGCAAGAGCGTATCTATTGTATAAACTATTATCCATTTTATTTATTTTCCTTTTCTAATGAATCAATAAAATTATTAATAATTTGTTCGTTATCTTTACTTGAAACTTCTCTTTCTAAAATTTTGCTAGATAAAACAATAGCAACATTTGCTAAATCATTTTTAACTTCTTTTTTAGCTTCATTTTTCTCTTTTTCAATAGCAAAATTTGCTTCTTCAATTTTATCTTTTGCTTCTTTATTTGCAGCTTCAATAATTTCTTCTTTTCTTACTTCGCCTTCTTTTTTAGCAGTTTCAATAATTTCATTAGCTTTTTTATGAGAAAGAGCAATTTCTTTTTGAGCTTGCATTTTTAATTCTTTAGCACTATCTTTATCATCTTTTGCAGATTTTACTTCATTATCAAGAAGTTCTCTTCTTTTATTGATATAAGCTTTAACAGGTTTATATGCAAAGAAAACAATGATAATAACCATGATAATAAAAGCAATAAACTGCACCAAAAAAGCCCAAACGTTTGGAAACAATTTTTGGTTAATTTCTTCTTTTAAATTTAAAAAGTCTTGAACATTACAACTTGTTAAACTAAAAAGAGAGAATAAAATTACTAAAGTTTTTGCAAGTTTATTAGTTTTCTTCATAATTAAGCAAGGAAGAATAAGAAGATTGAAAGAAGTAAACAATAAATAGCTGTTGTTTCTGTTAAAGCACAACCTAAAATCATTGCTGTTCTTAATTTTGAATACATTTCTGGGTTTCTGCTCATACCACTAATTGCGTTAGCACAAACATAACCTTCTCCAATACCACTACCAGCCATAGAAATACCACAAAGGCCGATTGCAATATATGCATATGCCTTGTCAGTAATTTGGCTAGTTTCTGCTAAAATTGGTAATAAATTTAATAAAAAGTTCATATTTTCTCCTCCTATTTTCCTTCTAATTGAACCTTATCTAAGATTTCTTCCGCTGAATCTTCATTTTGTTCTTGAGCGACAAAAATCATTGTTAACATAGTAAATACAAGCGTTTGAATAGCTCCACTAAATAAATCAAAATATAAATGTAATACTGGAGTTACAATTGGAGCAATAATAATATCAGCTCCAGTTAATCCACTACTATTAACCAAACCAAATATAGGTCTAAATATATCAGCACTTACAGCTTCAAGTGCAGCATATATAAGTCCCATAATACAATATCCACTTAAAGC
>CAVGUB010000050.1:0-3564 GCA_963632375.1 Phocaeicola dorei
AAGATTGTTTACTAGAAGGTCCAAGTTTAATTACAAAATACAAAAATGGATATAGAAATTTTATATATTTAAAGGTTAAAAATATAAAAAATATAAAAGAAGATTTAATTTATATAATTGAAAAATTTAATTCTAAAAACGAGATTAAAATATCATTAAATTTTTCACCTTTTGACTTATAAAATAAAGAGTATAAGTAGAAAAAATATATAAATTATTTTAAAATATTAGATATAGGATTTATTTATGATTAATATTACGTTTTATGGTATTGACCCTTATATGTTAAGAGGTCTTTCAAAAGATTTAACTGAAAAAGTTGCAAATTTATGTGAAGTTAGTAAAGAAGACATTCTTTTTATGAGCAGTGATGGCTTACTTTGCTTTAATGGAGTTGAACAAGATGATTGGTACGCTTTAATTTATGTTGATATGCCACATGAATTAGAAGTTTTTGAAAAACAATTTGTAGAATTATTTAAGTATCATTTAGATAAAGCTGTTTTACATTTTGAAGTTGTTTTTAGATATTATCACAACCATTCTCATTATGTTGAATTAAATGAAGATTATCCTCGATATATTGACGAAAAGAATCAAGTTTACGCTGAAAATGATGAAGATGGTGATAGTTTTAAAGAAGTTTATAACCATGAAGATGAATGTGATGATCCAGAGTGCAAAGAACATCATCATGATGATCAAAGAATTTATTTAGGTAATGCTTTTGAAGGTTTTGAAGAAAAACTTGAAGAAATTAAAGAGAAAAAATAAATATGGAACTTATTGAAATTTCAATAAAAATAATTGATAGAGTTTTATCAAAAGAATCTAATTTTTTACAAAGTTTAAAAGAAGAATGTAAATTTTTAGATAAATTTGAAAAAAGTAAAGTTTCTTCTCTTGTAGGGATGTATTTTAGAAACTATTTTTTAATTAGCGCATTTTTAAAAGAACATAATTTAAAAGAAAATCAAAGAAATTCAATTCTTTTAGGATTAACTTTTATTAATAATTCTTTTAAACATGTTGAAAAAGATGAAGAAATGTTTAAGTTTCTTTTTGATGAATTAAGCAAATTTAAATTTGATGTTAATGAAGAATTTAAAAGTGATTTAAATAACTTAATATCATTAAGAAGAAATTACGAATTTAAAAATATTAAAAGAAATTCAATTGATGGATTTTCAATAAGATACAATTTACCTGTTTGGTTAATTAAACTTGTAATTAATCAATATGGAAAAGAAGATGGGTTATTAGTTCTTAAAACCTTATCAAATATGCCTACTCAATATCTATCAATTAATTTTGAAAGAAAGATTGAAAGTTCTAAAGATTTAGAAAATTTTACTAAATTAGATGAAGATTTATACACTTATAATTTAGATAAAACAGTTAAAAAAGAAAAACTTGTTTTTGATAATACTTTGTATTTAACTCAAAAAGATTATAGAAATATTTTTAAAGATTTAGAATTATATCCTCATTCAAATATTACTTATTTTGGTGATTCAAATGACAATGTTATTATTGATTTTGTTAAGAAATTTTATAGAGAAGATGATATTTTTTATTTTGTAACTCCAAAACTTGAAAATAACTATCAAGTAATGGATAAGGTTAAGAAATTTAAAAAGAGAAATTTCTATTTCCATGAATTAAGTGCTAGTGCAATTAGAACTTATTCAGGAGAAGGTGAAGATTTAATTATGTATTCTCCTAAATCTAGTGATTTTGATTTATTTAGAAGAAATCCTGAATATGGAGTTTATTTTGATAAAAATTCATTTGATGATATTCAAAATAATATTAAAAATGAGATTAGTGAACTTACAAAATATGTTAAAAAAGATGGTTATTTAATTTATTTTGTACCTACTATTAATAAAAAAGAGACATCATTTATTAAAGATTATGTTTTATCTTTAAATGAAGAGGAATTTGAATTAATAAAAGAAGAATTATATTTACCATTAAAGAAAGAAGATTCTTTATTTTATTATTTCATTATTAGGAGAAAATAATGAAAAATTTATATAATTATAAATTAGAAAAGTTAGAAGAATTATTAATGAATGAGTACGATCAAAAGAAATATCGCGCTACTCAACTTTTTAAGTGGATTTATGAAAGAAGAGAAACTGATTTTAATAAAATGAGTGATGTTTCTTTGAAATTTAGAGAAACATTAAATAATGAATTTACATTAGAAAGACCAGAAATTTTTAAAAAACAATTAAGCAAAGATGGAACAATTAAGTTACTTTTAAAAATGAAGGATGAAAGTTTAGTTGAAACTGTTTTAATGCGTTATAACTATGGAAATGTTGCATGTGTTTCAAGTGAAGTTGGTTGTAACATGGGATGTGCTTTTTGTGCATCTGGATTTTTAAAGAAAAAAAGAAATTTAGAAACTTCTGAAATGGTTGGTCAAATTTTAGTACTTGATGAACTTTTAAAAGAAGAAGGAAATAACGAAAGAGTTACTCATATTGTTGTTATGGGAACAGGAGAACCATTTGATAATTATGACAATGTTTTAGATTTTGTTAGAATTTTAAATCATCCTTATGGATTTGCAATTGGTGCTCGTCATATTACTGTTTCTACATGTGGATTAGTTGAAGGAATTAGAAAATACGCTAATGAAGGGTTACAAATTAATTTAGCAATTTCTTTACACGCACCAAATGATGAAATTAGACATAAAATTATGCCTATTTCTTTAAAATACAATATGGAAGAATTAATGGATGCTGTTAAATATTATGAAAAAGTTGCTCAAAGAAGAGTAACTTTTGAATATATTTTATTAAAAAATATTAATGATTCTAGAGAAAACGCAAGAGAACTTGCAAGACTTATTAAAGGTACTTTAGCATACGTTAATTTAATTCCTTATAATCCAATTAATGAACTTAAATATGAAAGAAGTGAAAGAGTACATGATTTTTTAGATGAATTAACTAAAAATAATGTTACTGCTACTATAAGAAAAGAATTCGGTACTGATATTGATGCAGCTTGTGGACAATTAAGAGCAAAAAATGAAAAGAAAATTTAATGGACACTTTTCTAGTGCTTGTGACATTGGAAGAGTAAGAAAAACAAATGAAGATGAAGTAAAAGGACTTGTTAATCAAAATGGTAATGTACTTTTAATAGTATGTGATGGGATTGGTGGAGTCAAAAATGGTGGTTACGCTTCAAAGCTTGCTATGTCTACTTTAACAAGCGATTTTAATAATAAAAAAGGATTTTTTTCATTTGTTGATGGATACGCTTGGCTTTTAAAAGAAGGTAAAAAAATCAATAAGCTTATTTATGATTATCAAGCAATGAATCCTGATTTTCGTGGTATTGGAACAACACTTGTTTGTGTTTTAATTATTAGAAATAAATTTATTTTATTAAATGTTGGTGATAGTAGATGTTACTTATTACAAAAAGAAAAATTAACCCAAATTACAGAAGATCAAACTTATGTAAACTATTTAATTAAATCTGGATTAATTACTAAAGAAGAAGCATTAACTCATCCAAAAAGACATTATTTAACTA
>CAVGUB010000051.1:0-2182 GCA_963632375.1 Phocaeicola dorei
TTTTAACAACAAAAGATAGTCAAGCAGTTCCAATTTATGAAAGAGGAATTAGATTTATTCTTGCAATGGCACAACAAACAATTTATCCAGATATTAAATTTAAATTTTCATATAATATTTCAAGAGGAATTTATGTTCAAATGGCAGTTGGAGATATGACAATTACTCAAAGTGTTGTAGATAATTTAAGTAAAGAAATGCAAAGAATAATTGATGCTGATTATAAATTCGAAAGAAAAATTATTACTAATAAAGAAGCTGAAGAATTATATAAAAGCAAAAACTTATTAGATAAACTTGAAATGTTAAAATATCGACCAGAAAAAACCGTACATATTTATCAATGTGATTGGTATTTTAACTATATGTTTGGAAAAATGGTTCCTTCAACAGGATACATAAAAGATTTTAAATTAATTTATTATCCACCAGGAATGTTACTTCAATATCCTCGTAGTGAATACAAAGGAAAAATACCTCCATTTAAAGATGAACCTACTTTCTCTTTAACACTACAAGGAAGTAATTCATGGAGTGAATTAGTAAAATTAAGCGATGTTGGACACATTAATGACGCAAACGAAATTAAAGATAGTAATACATTAATTAACATTTGTGAAAATAGACACAATAGAATGCTTGTTCAATTAGGAGATAAAATTGAATCAAATATTGATGAAATTAGACTTATTTGTGTTGCAGGTCCATCAAGTAGTGGAAAAACCACTTTTGCAGATCGTTTAACACATGAATTACTTTCAAGAGGAATTCATCCTGTAAGAATTTCAATTGATGATTATTATAAAAGAAGAGAGGATGTTCCAAAAGATGATGATGGAAATTTTGATTTTGAATCTTTAGACGCTCTTGATGTAGATTTATTTAATAAACAACTACTTTCACTTTTAAGTGGTGAAGAAGTTTCACTTCCATCCTTTGATTTTAAAACTAATGATCGAATTTTTAATAGAAAAGTTAAAATTAATAAAGAAGATCCAATTATTATTGAAGGTATTCACGCTTTAAATGAAGATTTAACACCTTATATTCCAAAAAATATTAAATATAAAATTTATATTTCACCTCAAGCTCAAATTAACTTAGATTTTGAAAACCCAATTTCATTAACTGATATTAGATTAATCAGAAGAATTGTTAGAGATTTTAAATACCGTAATAGTAGCGCTGAAGTTACAATCTCAATGTGGCCAAGTGTTAGAAGAGGAGAATTCCAATGGATTTATAAAACTCAAGAAGATGCTGACTTTGTCTTTGATAGTTTCTTAAATTATGAACTTGGTGTTATGAAAAAATATGCACTTCCTTTACTTAAAAAAGTTGACGTTGATGGACCTTATGGTAATGACGCTCAAAGATTAATTAAGCTTTTAAAATATTTCACTGATGTAAATGAAAAATACATCCCATGTACTTCATTACTTCGTGAATTTATTGGTGGAAGCAGCTATCGAGAAGTAGAATAAGATAACAAAAAATGCCGAAATTAATCGGCATTTTTTATTTTAAACTAATTTGTTGAAACTTTACTACTAATCGAGAATGAATATCTTTTAAATCTTTAATATAATCTTCTCTCATTTTAGTATAAGCAGTTATTTCATCTTCGTTTGCTAAATCTTTATAAAAATCAAAGAATACTTCTTCTAATCTAAAGAACGATTCATATAAATTTATCATTGTTATATTAAAATAATATTCTTTACTTGAAAAAATAAGAAGTGGGGATGAATGAGCAACTTCGCTACTTAATTCATAGACTTTAGAATATTTATCAAGTCCTGCAAGTTTTTGAACACCATCTCTAAAGTTCAGTTTAAAATCAACATTTAATGTTTTCCCAGGAATATCAAATAAATACCCATATTCGATAAATTTTTTTGTATCTTTACTCTTTAAGTCATATTTTTTCATTTTTGATTTTATTTCTACAAAAATTTTATCAACTTCGTTTTGATCTTTAATTTGTAATCTATACGCTAAAGCGTATTCAATATGTCTAAAATAAGAATCAAAAAGTAGTTTTCCATTTTGAAGCAAACAATAAATAATACATTCATTTTCGTGCATTGTTCTCCAAGTTGAAAAAGCTTCTACTTCAAATCCACTTATTAACAAATTCTCCATACACTTTGCAAGTGAAAAGCAATTAGTAAGCATATTC
>CAVGUB010000052.1:0-4949 GCA_963632375.1 Phocaeicola dorei
CATATAAAATGTTTTCTACATATTTATCATCAATGAATGATAAATTTTCTATGTATTTAAAAATCTTGTCAATTTTTTCTAAATTATTTAAATAAACATTTTCTTTGATGAATGGCATAAATACATCTTCAAAAGTGATAAAACTTCCTGTGTTTATCCCTTCTTGCCAAGATGTTTCTTCTTCAAATTTTAATTTTAATTCAGGGAAATTTGATAATAAATTTTCGTTTAATTCTTTACTTGTCATTTTTGTTTCCTCCTAAAGCATCTAATAAATCGTTATAAAGTTCGTTTGCAATTTTTCTATCTATTTCGTTTAAATCATTTCTTTTTAAGATATTTTGTAAATTTTTTAGTCTTTGTTCACCTTTTTGAATGTGACTTTTGCCACCAACTAATTCTCCCGTTTCTAATTCGTGACGTATTGCATCTGCTGTTCCTCCATCTCCAATTGTTGCATTTTCCCTATAAAGTTCTTTAATTGTATTTTTTAAATTTTCGTTAGTAACTTTTTCTAGTAATTCTTCTCTTTTACTTTTGTTAGAAAAATTCATTTCGTGAATTTTTATGATTTTATTTTCATATTCTTCATTTTCTAAATTTATTTGAGGAGACGTTCCTATACCTTTACCTAAACCTGAATTTTTATATCGTCCCATTATTAACACCTCGTTTTTGAAAAGTTTCTTTCTCTTAAGATGTTATTTGGAATTATAATCGATATATTGTTTGCAATCGCATAATTGAATAATTGATAAATTTTTTCTTTATCTAAAGATACATCATAGACAATGATTTTATTTAAATTTTGTAAATGATCAACAGTATAATTAATTGCTTTTATCAGTAATTCTTTTTGAGCTTTGTTCTTTAATGAACCTTTAGTAGAAAAAGCTACAATTGAACATTTTTCTAGTCCATCTAGCATATATGTGAACGATTTTTCTGTGGAATACGTAATGCTTGGAATAACAATTTTATCAAATAATAAAGTAAGTGCTAATGAAACTAATCTTGATTTAAAAATGTTAAAAATATTGAATGCTTCAGGACAATCGCCAACTAAAGAATAATCAGGTGATATAAAATACTTAACATATTTGAATCTTTCTTTGAATTTTTTTATTAATTCTTCATTTTTATAATAAATTGCATTAAACAAGCCATTTATACCATCAAATACTAAATCATATTCATAAAAACAAACACATGTATTTGAGGTTTTGCAATACTGAAATTTGTCAGAATATAATGCTAAATAGTCAATATCAACATTTAGTGGTGTTAATAATGCTGGAAAGTCAAATTTTCCAACACAATGAGATTTATTAATTAAATCCATAAAATTTAGATTTATTTTTTCTTTTAAATCTTTTTCATCTTTAATCTCAAAAGGTGAATTAAGATTATGTTTTTTTAACATAAATTTATTTCCTCCATTTTCTATGCAATTGAAAATAATCGATAATTTATGTTAAAATATAAATGTATAGGTTATACATAACATGTATTATCTACGAATGCGTTGCTCGCCAAAGCAACGTATTTTTTTATTTTCTTTTTGTTAAAAATTCTTTATATAATTTTAAATATAATTCTTCTGTTTTAGAATATTTAAAATTTGGATGATGTTTCCACTTTATGGCTACGTCTAATGCGTTTTTAGCCGCAGCTAATGAAACATTAAAATCATTTGCAACTTTATAAGGATCATCATAATTTTCTTCTATTAATATACATTTCGGAATTAGTAAACTTCTAGAAAAATGATCTGCAATTTTTTCTTTGTATTTTTTCGAAGGATGAATTGTATCTGTACAATGTTCAATTTCATGCCCTATTGTATATCTTTTTCTTGTTTCTGGCATCAAATCATTATAAAAAATATAGTTTTTTCCCATATATGTAACTTTAAATCCATCATTTTGATCGTTTTGTGAAATTAGTTTAAGTTGAAATTCATTTAAAGATGAAAACTTTACTAAAATAAAACCCATTTTGTTACAAAGGTTTTGCATATCTATATTTTTTTCAAATAAATTATAATCTATCCTAATTTGTAAAGCTTTCTCATCTACAATACGATAATAAATAATTTCAAGTTCATCCATCAATCACCTCCAAATAAAGCTTTAACGATTGCTGCTTTTTGCTCATCAGTAAGTTCCTTTCTGTTTCTAGTTACAACGCTAAGTGTCTCATCGTAAATATTAAAATCTTTTTTTAAGTTTTCATCATCATTAATTAAATCTGAAGGATTTAATCCAAAAACTTTTGCAATATTTGCGATAATATCAATTCTTGGCTTTAAACTTCCTGAAAGATATCTACATAATGATGATTCTGAAACTCCTGATCTTTTAGAGAGTTCTTTTTGATTAATACCTGAATTTTTCATCAACTCTCTTACTTTATCTTCGAATTTCATATTTCCTCCTTATGCTTTTGATAAGCTAACTATATTATAAAATTGCAAAAATGAAATTACAACATTTTATTTTAGAAATTTATTTTAAAAATTTAATTTATCAGATTTTATTTCTAAAAATATTGAAAAGTGTGAAAAAAGCATCCAAAATTATATTGAAAAGTGAAAGATACATAAAATAAGAGGAATATTCATAAATTCTTTATACAAAATGACAATTTTGTCTAGTAAAATTATTTTACATTTGTATATTCTAGTTTTATAATACTTTTGTATTGAGGTAAATAAATTATGAAAAAACAAAAATTATTATTAGTACTTGGTGCTGTTTCATGTGTTGCTTTAACTTCATGTGGTCAAACTGAAATCACAGCTAGTGAAGCTAAAGAAATTGCAAGAAGTGCAAGTGCATTTGAAACAAGCGATTATAAATCATTAAAAGTTTCTACAAAAATTACAAAATATGATGTTTCAGGTGGTAGTGCAGCAATCTATAAAGATGTACTCGCTAAATTACTTAACGATGGAAAGAGTTTTGAAGTAGGAAAAGCTTCAACAGAAACTTATGATTATAATGTATTAAGTTATTCAAGTTACATTATTACAAAAGAATCTATTGATGAAACAAGCAAAGATAGTACAATCAAATACTATAAAGATGGTAAAAAATTATCAGTATCTATGACTGTTAGTGCAGAACAATCAATTGGATCTGTAGGATCATTCAAAATCAAAACTGAAGCTAAAAATAACTATGATGAAAATGGTTATTTAATTAATGGTAGTGCAAATATTGATGCTACACTTCTTGATAATTCAACATGTTCTTTAGCTATAGAAACAAGTGTTGAATGGGTTAAATAGTTAATTAAATATATTAAATATCCAAGGATTAAGGGATTTTATTAAGTTAAGATCTCTTTTTCTTTTGAAAAAATTATTTTATATTCTATAATTTTAAAAGCGAGGTATTTATATGAAATTTAAAAGATTAATGGTAATTGGTAGTACAGTTTTATGTTTAGGACTTGTAGCTTGTAATAATTCTAATGAAGTAAAAGAAGAGATTAGTTTAAGTGACGCTAAAAAATATGCTAAAAGTAATAGTGAATATGCAAAATATGATTATTCTAGTATTAAAGTAACATCTACTATTAAAGAAGCAAATGCAACAGGAACAATGGGTGGACTTTTAGGAAGTTCACTTAAAAATTTTATTGGAGTTTCTCAAACTCAAACTTTTTCATATAAGGATTATTATTCTAATTATGTTTTATCTACTGAAGCTTTAAATGTATATGAGTCAACTTCTATTAAAGATTTTAAGATTTTAAGTTATAAGATTTATAAAACAGGTAATAAAATATCAATTGAATCTACTGTAGAACATAGTATGAGCATGGAATATGAAGGATTCTCTTATTGGTATAAGATGAGTTCAACAACCATTAATAATTATAATGAAGAAGGATTTGTAACAAGTTCATCTACTGAATCATCATCTACATTTGTTGATAATTCTACTCTTACTCAAAAGATTGAAGGGACAGTTGAACTAGTTAAATAACAATTATTATTAAGAGATTTTACTAAGTTAAAGTCTCTTTTTCTTTTATTTTTATATCTTTTTTATAAAAATAGGTATAAAATCTTTCTTGCACTCACGTCAAAAAAGGAAAAATATATGGAAGAAGTATTAGATAAAAAAGAAGAAAAGAAGAATAAAAAGATATTAGATTTTTTTATTACTACACTAAATGGCATGGCACTTGGATTATTTGCAAGTTTAATTATTGGAACAATTATTGGAAGTATTGCGTTAATTTTTAAAAATAATAACGAAACTATCTATAATGCAGTTAATGGACTTGGATTATTACTCCAAAATTTAACAGGATTTGCAATTGGAATAGGAATTGCATTATCTTTAAAACTTGATAATTTAAAAGTAATTGTTTTAGGAATTGTTGGAGAAATTGCAAGTTATTTCTCACTTTCTACTAAATTTGTAACTCAAGGAATTACATCAAATTCATTTAAAATTGGAGATCCTTTAACAATTTATATAGTAGTAGTTTTATGTGCATTATTAATTAAGTATGTATTACGAAAGAAAACTCCAGTAGATATATTATTAATCCCACTTTTTGGAGTTATTGTTGGATTTTTTATTTCTTTAGGAATTAGATATCCTGCAATTTATGTTACTTATGGAATTCAATGGATTGTTAATGAAGGTACAACATTTACTCCTTTCTTTATGGGAATAATAGTAAGTGTTGTTATGGGTATGGCTTTAACTGCTCCAATTTCAAGTGCTGCAATTGCTGCAATGATATTTACTAGTTCAGAAGAAGGATTATTACTTGCAGGAGGAGCATGCTTAATTGGATGTTCTACTCAAATGATTGGATTTATGATCCATGCTAGAAAAGATAATAATATTGGTCAAATTATTTCAATTGGTATTGGTACTAGTATGTTAGAATTTAAAAATATTTTAAAGAAACCTGTTATTTGG
>CAVGUB010000053.1:0-2136 GCA_963632375.1 Phocaeicola dorei
TTAGTTAATCGGTATAACGGATCCATGGTAAGGATCTATGCGTAGTTCGACTCTGCGAGGGGGCACCAATTAAAAATTTATGCGATTAATATCGCATTTTTTTATACTTAAAATCACTTTTGTCAACTATTTGCCCACTTTTAAAAAAATGGTTAAGAACTTTTTAATCTTAACCATTTTATTTTACTTTAAATTATCATTTACGAATTCATTAAACTCTTTTTCGTATAAATCAGGATTTGTAATATAACTTCTAGCGTGTTTAGCATCATCAAATAATACTAATTTATGTTGACTTGTGCATGCTTTATCATTTTCAATTCCCATCCAAGTTGGTACAAAATTATCTTCTTTTCCATGAATAAAAAGGATTGGATATTTTGAATTTTTAACGCATTTAATCGTACTATATTTAAATACATTTCTATGAATGATAAGGGAAGAAAATAAACAAGTAGAAAATGCTACAAAATTAAGTTTTGAAATTGATTTAATAATTTGATAGGTAGAAGTAAATGCACAATCACTAATGATTCCTTTAACATTTTCCATTGTTTTAGATGATGTTAATAAAACAGTATTTCCACCAAGTGACACTCCAAATAAGAAAATATTAACTTTATGATTATAAATCTCATTAATCTTTTTTACCCATAAAGTTAAATTCTCTGATTCATATATTCCAAATCCAGAATATTTACCTTCACTTTTCCCATGTCCTTCATGATCAATTAATAAAGCATCATAATCTTTAAAAATAAAATTATGAAAAAGTGCAATATCTACTCTTCCTTCACTATGATGACCATGTGCAAAAATAATAACTGTAGGGATTTCTTTTTCATCGTTTTCTTTATTTTTAACTAGTTCACCTATTAATTCTTTATTATTAACACTTTTAATTTTAATAATTTCTTTATTCTTATTTTCTAAATAAGAATTATAAGAATTAATAACATCATCATAATATTTTCCTAATCTTTCTTTACTAAATACCAACTTATCTTCATATTTACCTACTTTTCTTACATAAATCATCTTAAATCCAATGATTCCTATAATAATCATACAAAGTAAAATAAATCCAATTATTGATAATAATACAATTAACCAAATTTCCATTTAAATATTTTAATGGATTTTTATAAATTGATAAAGAATTTTTCTAAAAAAAATTGGTTTACCTATCAAAGCTAAACCAATTTAATATTAACTAATATTTATAAAATCCTTCTTTACTTGACTTTCCAAGTTTTCCTTTATCAATATATTCTTTTAACATCTTTGACATACCTTTAAAGTTATAAGGTGCAAGGAATGAAGGGATTTTAACGTACATTTGAACAATATTATATGCAGTAACAAGTCCAACTGTATCTAAAATTTCAAATGGACCTTTTGGAGAACCTGTTCCAAGTTTCCAAGCTTTATCAATACTTACTGGATCACTAACTCCATTAACGAATAAATTCATACCTGAAAAAAGGAAAGGAACAAGCATTGCATTTAATAAATATCCACTATTTTCTTTTAAAACTGGAAGTGGAATCATTCTAATTTCTTTAGCAAATTCTTCTACTTCTTTAAAGTATTTCATATCAGTTTTACTTTGTGCCATAACTTCAACCATATTGTTATGCCAAATAGTATTAGCAAAATGTAATGATAAGAATTTATCAGGACGTTTTGTATCTTTTGCAAATTTAGATGGTAAAAGAGTTGAAGAATTAGTAACTACAACTGTTTTTTCTGGTAATAAATCTGCAACTTTTTTATAGAAATCTTTCTTTTGATCTGCATTTTCTGCCATTGATTCAATCAATAAGTCACAATCTTTAACTGCTTCTTTTAAATCTACTACTAATTTAATATTTTTATAAGCGTCTTCTACTTTCTTTAAGCATTCTTCCTTATTAAAAGTATCATAATCAGCAAGGCCCATTGACCAAATTTGTGGTGTTTTTCCTTCTTCAGTTGCCATTTTTTCAATATTTTCAATGTAATCTTTCTTTAATTTTTCAAGTTTTGGTTTACATCTTCCAACACTTGCTTCACTTCTTAACCAGATAGTAACATTTTTTCCTGAATATGCACATTGGAATGCAATTTGAGAACCTAAAACGCCTCCTCCTGCTA
>CAVGUB010000054.1:0-1434 GCA_963632375.1 Phocaeicola dorei
ACTTAGATATTATTAAAAGAAGTGCAGAGATATTTGATGAAGTTATTGTATTAGTGTCTTCAAATCCTAATAAAAGTTTTAGATTTACTTTAGATGAAAAATTAGAAATGATTGAAAAAGCAATAAAGGATATTCCAAACGCTAAAGTTGATCATTATGAAGGATTAATTGTAAATTACGCTAAAGCACATCACGCTAAAACATTAATTAGAGGACTTAGAGTAGTAAGTGATTTTGAATATGAATGGGGATTATTTTTAGGAAATAAATTTATTGATCCATCAATTGATATAGTGTTTTTAATGGCTAGGAAAGAATATTCGTTTATTTCTTCTAGTGCGATTATGGAATTTTATCATAATAATGTAGATATAACTTCTTTAGTACCTCAAAGTGTAATAGAAGTATTAAGTAAGAAAAAAAGCCAGTAAATCTGGCTTTTTTAATAATAATTTTAATAAATTATTTAATCATTTTATTTTCAAAATCTTCAGTGCCCATCCAAGCTTCGGATAAGAATTTAGTACAATCAAGGTTCATTTTGTCATCACCTGAAGGAATAGAATAGAAGATAGTAGAAATAATATTGTTGGTTTCGTTAGTGTCTGTTAAGTCAATAATCATACAAGTAGGAGTTTGTAATTTTGATGAATCATTTAATCCAGTTGTATTATCGATTAATGTTTGAGCAGTACTGCTAGATCCACTATCTTGAGAAATATTAATGTAGTAATTTTGTTTATCTACCATCGACATAGCAGTTCTATAGAATGCAAGGTAGGAATTAGATGCTACTAAATCATCGATAGGTTTACGATCTTCTTCTTCGTAGTAATCATCATCAAATGTTTGATCAACTTCAATAGCTTGGAATTTATATTTAGCGTAAGTTTTTCCATCAGTACCAATATAGTTACTCCAATTGTTTTCTAAATATTCAGCACCTACTTTAAGATTTTTACAAGAAGAACAATCTTCTTGAACAAAGAATAAGAAGAATTTATTTTCTCCACTATAATTCTTTAAAGCTGCTCTTGAAGCATCTTTATCTCCATTTGTCCAAGCATCTTGAGCTTCAACGAATGCATCAAAGAATTTATTTGCAGCGCTATTTTCTTCGCCTTGTTTGCTTCCTTCTAAAGAAAGATAAGATTTTTCAAAATATTTTAAATGACTTTCTGTTTGGTTAATTAAATTTTGAATTCCTTCTGAAATATATGGAATAGAAAGAATAATACCAAAAATACATCCAACAATTAATAAAGGTTGAATCCATGCGGTTTCTTTTATCCAATTCCAAATTGCAACGAAAGGTTTTGCGATAGCTTTTAATACTTTCATATTTGTTCCTCTTAAAATAAAATTTAGACATTAAAAAAATAACTTTTTTAAATGTCGTTTATAATTATACTAAAAAGATTTAAAAAAACATAT
>CAVGUB010000054.1:1444-2971 GCA_963632375.1 Phocaeicola dorei
TGTAATTAAGAATCAGTTTAAATAAAATCTTTGTGTATGTTATATTTTTTAAAAAGATTTAAGAAAAAAGTAGTTGATTATTTCTTTGATCATCCACATCAAAAAAATATTGTAAATGATTTATATATAATGGGAGTTACGGTTGTAGGAGCACTTGTGTTTAGTTTTGGATTTAAAGCATTTATTCAACCTAACTATTCAGCTTTTTCAAACACAGATTTAATTAACGATCCTACTGCGATAAGATCTTTAGCAAGTTGTGGTGCAAGTGGAATTTCTCAAACAGTGGTACAAATTATCAAATTATTAGGACTTGAGTTTATTAAAGATCCTTTTAATCAATATGTTACTAACTTTGTTGCATATTTTGTGATTAATTTACCTTTATTAATATTTGCATTCTTTAAAATTGGTAAAAAATTTACTTTAATAACTTTATTTAATGTCGCCTGTGTTTCTTTATTTGGTATTATACTTCCAAATAATGAAGGTGATTTTATTACAAAGATTTCTGAATATGTATATTTACAACCTGTTGCAAGAGTTTTATTTGCAGGGCTATGCACTGGATTTGCTAGTGCTACGAGCTATATTATTGACTCTACTGCAGGAGGCACTGATATTATTGCGTATTATATTAGTGAAAAGAAATCATCTGGAGTTGGTAAATGGAGTGCATGTATTAATTTCATTGTTGTTTTAACATTTACTATCTTATCAACTCTTAGTGGAGGTTTAGTAGATGGAGTTAATTTCTTACCTATTGAACCTGCTACAGCAGTTATTGTTCTTTTATATACTTTCTTATATATGGTAATTACAACAATAGTAGTAGACCATATTAACGTATTTAATAAAAAATTAAATGTTCAAATAATTACTAAAAGTGAGAATTTATCTCAAATTATTATTTCAAATATTCCTCATGGATGTACATTAGTAAAAGGTTATGGAGGATATACAGGGAAACAAGTATATTTAGTAAATGTTACTGTTAGAAAAAATGAATGTAAAAAAGTAGTAAAAATTGCTAAAAAAGCTGATCCTACATGTTTTATAAATGTATTTGCAAATGAACAAGTATATGGAAAATTCTTTAGAAAGCCAATTAAATAGGAGTAACAAAAAATGAAAGATTTAGGTATTAAACCAATATTATTTCCTCAACCAGTATTAATTTTAGGAACATATGATGAAAATGGTGTTCCTAACGCAATGAATGCAGCACGGGGAGGAATGGCAGATGATGATAAAATTTTTATTTGTTTAGGTTCTGACCATAAAACCACCAAGAATTTACTCTTAAATAAATGTATGAGTGTAAGTGTAGGAACTAAAAATAGTGTTATTGATTGCGATTATGTAGGAATTGAAAGTGGAAATAAAGTAATTAATAAATTAGAAAATACAAAATTAACTTCTTTTAAAGCTCCTCATATCAACGCTCCTATTTTTAATGAATTACCATTAAGTTTTGAATGTGAATTAATAAGTTATGATGAAAATACATGCGCTTTATTTTTAAAG
>CAVGUB010000055.1:0-6422 GCA_963632375.1 Phocaeicola dorei
GAATAATAAGTATCGTTTACTGATTTTTAGAGCGAATAAGTTTATTGATTTTTATATAAAATACGATAAATATTGTTATATTTTTAAAAATTATATAGTATTTTATCCTTTTTCTATGTAAAAATATTTATATGAACAAAGAAATATTAATTAATAATCTTGAAAAATTGCATACTACAAAACTTGGAAGAGAAAGAATAATTGATAATTTATGTCTTGAATATCAAAGCGATGTTACTAGTTTTGTTAAAAACATAATCCTTAATGAAGATATTGAAGTATTTAAAAAAGGAAGTAATTTTTATGTAAAAAATTATAATTATGTAATTGCTATTAATTCTAGAACATTTACTATTATCACAGCACATTTAATACATAATTCGTAATTTGTCTAATGGAAATAATTGCTATTTTTTTATAAAATATATGTATTAATTATTGAGGGTAAAAATGGAAATTAATAAAACTTTAGAAAATGAATTTAATTTAACTGAAACACAAGTTAAAAATACAATAGAATTAATCGATAATGGATCTACTATTCCTTTTATTGCAAGATATAGAAAAGAAGTAACTGGAAATATTGATGATCATACATTAAGAGATTTTTTTGATAGATTAACATATCTTAGAAATTTAAATGAAAGAGTAGAAGCAGTTATTAAATTAATTGACGAACAAGGAAAACTCACTGATGAACTTAAAAATGATTTAGAAAACGCTAAAACATTAAGTGAAGTTGAAGACTTATATAGACCATATAAACAAAAAAGAAAAACAAGAGCAAGTATTGCTAAAGAAAAAGGTCTTGAACCAGTTGCGTTAACTTTAAAAAATAACGTTAAAAAAGATGATTTTAATGCATATTTAAAAGAATTTATTAACGAAGAAAAGAAAGTTAATACAATAGAAGATGTTTTAAATGGTGCAAAAGATATTATTGCAGAAGAAATCAGTGATGAAGCTAAATATAGAAAATATATTAAAGATTCAATTGAAAAATATGGTTTTTTATTATCTAAAGAAAAACAAAAAGATGAAAAAGATACATATGGAACATATGCTGATTTTAAATCCTTAATTTCAAAACTTAAACCATATCAAATTCTTGCAATCTTTAGAGGTGAAAAAGAAAAATGTTTAAGCGTTTCTTTAGATTACGATAAAGAAAGAATTAAAAATTATATTTTATTTAATTACCAAAAGAATAGATATTTAGATATTTTTAAAGATATTGTAGATGACGCATTAACTCGTTTAATTTTACCAAGCGTTGAAAATGAAATTTATGGTAATTTATTCCTTCTTGCAGAAGATAAATCATTAGAAGTATTTAAAAAGAATTTAAAAGAATTATTACTTTATCCACCTTTAAAAGATAAAGATATTTTAAGTATTGATCCTGGTTTTAGAACTGGTTGTAAATACGCTTTAGTTTCTAAAAATGGAATTCCTTTAGAAATTGGAGTTGTTAATATTACTGCTAATTCAAAAAGAGAAGTTGAAGAAGGTAAGAAAGTTATCCTTGCTTTAATTAAAAAATATAATCTTGAATATGTTGCAATTGGAAATGGAACAGCTTCAAGAGAAAGTGAAGCAGTTGTTTCTTCTTTAATTAAAGAAAATAAATTATCTACTAAAATATTTATTGTTAATGAAAGTGGTGCAAGTGTTTATAGTGCAAGTGCATTAGGTGAAAAAGAATTCCCTGATTTAAGTGTTGAAAAAAGAAGTGCAATTTCACTTGCACGTCGTGTTATTGATCCATTAGCAGAACTTTGTAAAATTGAACCAAAAGCAATTGGAGTTGGACAATATCAACATGATTTAAATCAAACAAGACTTAATGATACTTTAAAAGGAGTTGTTGAAGATTCCGTTAATGAAGTTGGAGTTAAATTAAATACTGCTAGTGTTTCATTACTTTCTTATGTTTCAGGAATTAATTCAACAATTGCAAATAATATTTATGATCATTTAAAAGAAAATGGACCATTTAAAAATAGAGAAGAACTTAAAAAGGTTAAAAAACTTGGACCTAAAGCATATGAACAATGTGCGGGATTCTTACGTATTGAAGATGGAAATGAACCATTAGATAATACAGGTATTCACCCTGAAAGTTATAAAATTGCAAAAGCATTAATTAAAGAAATTAAATTAGATTTAATTAATGATGATAAAGAAACAAGAATCCAAAAATTAGATTCTTTAAATAAAGAAAAGTTCTTAAGTAATAATGAAGTTGGTAAAGAAACTTTAGATGATATTATTGATGAACTTAAAAACCCAGGAAGAGATATTAGAGATAAACTTGAACTTGTAGAACTTAATAATGATGTTAAAGACATTAAAGATTTAAAAGTAGGAATGATATTAAATGGAACAATCCGTAACATTATGGATTTTGGAATGTTTATTGATATTAATGTCCACCAAGATGCTTTATGTCACATCAGTGAAGTTAGTAAAAATTATGTAAGTAATATTTATGATTTATATAATATTAATGAAATAGTTAAAGTTAAGGTTATTTCAGTAGATATTGATAAAAAAAGAATTGGCGTTTCTTTAAAACAAGTTAATAATTAATTTTTATAATAAAAAGGAGAAGTTATGGAAGAATTAAGTTTTAAAAATCATTATGGAGATACTTTATTTGGATCTAAATGGGAAATTGAAAATCCTCAAAAAATATTAATTATTGTAACAGGTATGGCAGAACATAGTGAACGTTATGATGATTTTGCAACATTTTTAAATAATAATGGATTTTCAGTATATTCTTTAGATCATTATGGACAAGGTAAAAATAAAGGAGATATGAATCCTGGACAAGATTATTTCTTTAAAATGCAAGAAACAATTAAAGAATTTGCAGCACTTTTAAAAGAACAATTTGATTTACCTTTATATTTACTTGCACATTCAATGGGTAGTTTTGTAACTCAAGGATATATTGAAAAATATAGTAATACTATTGATAAAGTAGTTATTATGGGATCAAATGGACCTACTCCACTTTTTAAAATGGGTAAAGCATTAACTTCTATTTGTGTTACGAAGAAAAATTACAATAAAAAAGCAGGATTTTTACATTCTTTATCACTTGGAGCATATGAAAAAACAGTTAAAGGAGAACCTTCATGTAACGCTTGGATTTCTTATAATAAAGATAACGTTATAAATTACGATAATGATCCTTTATGTGGAGTTAAACCTACTAATGGATTCTATAAAGAATTTATGAAAGGTTTAGCAAGTATCCAAAAACCTAAAAATGTTAAAAATATTAGAAAAGATTTACCTATTTTACTTGTAGCAGGTAAAGATGATCCAGTTGGAAATAATGGTAAAGGTGTTAAAAAATTATTAAAACTTTATTCTAAATATGATTTAAATGTTAATATGATTTTATATAAAGAAATGAAACATGAAATTTTAAACGAAAAAGACCATGATTTAGTTTATAAAGATATTTTAAACTTCTTTGATAAATAAAATTTTAAGAGGCAAGATTTTAATATTTTGTCTCTTTTTTATCTAAAAAATTGGGAACTCGTTGAAAAAATTGGGAACTGATGTATAATTAATTGTGAACTAGGAGGTATAAATATGAATCCAAACTTTTATAAAAAAGAAGCTAATGAATATTTGAGATTAAAAAAAGCTGAATGTTCGCATATTGAATATAAAAAAAGTGGTGACCAACTCGATAAAATTTTAAAAACTATCTGTGCATATGGGAATAACTATTATGATAATCAATTTTCTTTTATATATTTAGGTGTTGAAGAGGAAGATAATGATGAAGAAAAATCTACACCTAAACTTCCAATTTGTGGAATTAAAGAAGGAAGTATTGAAAAAGTTAAAAATTCAGTTAAATCGTTAAAGTCACTTACATTTCCAAATGTTAAGTTTGATGTTTTAACAAATGAATATGAAGGAATAACATATATTTTAATAGTTGTAGAAAAACAAGGTGGAGGCCCTTTTCAAATTAGTGATAGTGTGTTGCATGAAAAAGGATTTAAAGTTAAACCAGGCAGATATATTAGAGTAGAAAGTGAATCAAGACTTGCTAAAATAAATGAAGAATATGAATTATTAAGAAAGTTCTCAAATTATCATTTTTCTTCTGATGTTAGTAATAAAGCCACATTAGATGATTTAGATTATGATTATATGAGAGAATATTTAAAATCTACTAGTAATAGATTATTAACAGATTCTTTATCTAAATTAGAAATTGCAAATGCTTTAAAATTATTCAATAAAAATGAATTTACTACTAATAATGTTACAAATTTTGCTGTTTTAATGTTTTCTGATAAACCTGAAAAATTTATTCCTTATTCATATATAGAAATTATTACTGATACATTAGGAAGCAAAAGTAGAATGGAAGCAAAAGATTTTAAAGGACCTATTTGGAAGCAATATTATGCAGCCTTAAAATATATAGATGATACTTTTATTAGAACAATTACTTTAAGAGAAGATAATGTTGCAAAAAATAAAAAAATCAGCAATTTCCCATTTAAAGCAGTAGAAGAATTACTTGCAAATGCTATTGTTCATAAAAATTATGAAGAAGGTAAAACAATCCAAGTTTATATAACGAATGAAGAAATTAATATTATTAATTATAATAAACCCCTTCCTCCTTTAACTCTTGAAGATTTAAACAATCGAAGACTATTTAAAGAAAGAGATACTCTTAATCCTGAAATAAGAGATATGTTTAAAGAACTTGGAATCATTGAAAGTTATGGTACTGGGATTGGAGAAGCTAAAAAAGCATGTGAATTAAATGGATCAAGAAGTATTTATTATAAAATTTTTGATGATAACGCAAATGTTACTTCAGTTGTTATTCCATGTAGTGATGAATATCTAAAAATTACTAATCAAGAAAGAAAAAAAGAAGATTCAGATTATACTCAAAACCAAGATTTAAATTTATCTAATAAAATAAAATCAAGTGATTATAGTTTAAATACAAAGAATAATTTAGATAAAATATCTTGCTCATTTAAGAATACTATTTTTTCACCTAAAGATATTATTAAACTCTTAAATGTGTCAAAAAATACTGCTACAAATTATATTAATAAATTAAAAGATTTAAATTTACTAGATAAAATAGATGGATTAGGGCAAAGCAAATACAAATTTAAATAATGGACATTTAATAAAAATCTACGATAAATAATATATTTTTAATCTTTAATTACAAAATTAAATTCGTTATAATATAAAAGCACTTAGGAGACAAAGATCGATGTTAAAAGATATTATTGTTTTTTCATTAACTTCAAATGTAGAACTCACTAAACAAGTATGTGAAAATTTAGGGATCGAAAGTGGCGTTAGTGAAGTTAACCATTTCAAAGATGGTGAATGTATAGCGTTTTCAAAAAGCGATGTAAGAGGTAAGAAAGTTTATATTATTCAATCAACTTCAAAACCTGTTAATGACCGTATTATGGAAACATTAATTTTTATTGATGCAGTTAGAAGAGCTAACTGTAGAGAAGTTACTTTAATTATTCCTTATTATGGATACGCTAGACAAGATAGAATTGCTCATAAAAATGAACCAATTACTGCTAAGATGGTAGCAGATTTATTTTCACATAGTGGGGTTAAAAGAGTTATTACTTTAGAGTTACACACTCCTCAAATCCAAGGATTCTTTGGAGTTCCTGTTGATAACTTATCTCCATCATCATTATTTGCAGAATATATTAAAGCAAGACTTAAAAATGATCCTGCATTTACTGGTAAAAATATTGCAATTGTTGCTCCAGATCATGGTGCATTACATAGAGCAAGAGATTTATCATTATACATTCCAAATACAAACTTAGTTGTTATTGATAAAAGAAGACCAAGACCAAATGTTGCAGAAATCACTAATGTTATGGGTGATATTAATGGCAAGATTTGTGTTATGATTGATGATATTATTGATACTGGTGGTACAATTTTAGCAGGCGCTAAAGTCTTAAAAGAAAAAGGTGCTAGAATGGTATTTATTTGTTGTTCCCATGCTTTATTTAATGGAGAAGCATTTAAAAATATGGAAGCAGCAGATTATGTTGATGAATGTATCGTAACAGATAGTGTCTACCATGAAGAATTTAAAGATAGTAAGAAAATTAAAGTTATTACTATTTCTAAAATGCTTAGTGATGTTATTGCAAGTCATGAATCTCATGAAGATATTGCAAGTGAATACACTAAATTCGCTTAATACTTATAAATATAATTGCTTAAAGGAGGGAAACCTCCTTTTTACTTTGATTATTTAATTTATATTAAGCAATAAAATATTTCTTTGAAAAAATTTTTTAAGAATTATAATTATTAACATTGGAGGATAAAATTATGAAAAAAGGATTTTATGCTGGATT
>CAVGUB010000056.1:0-2892 GCA_963632375.1 Phocaeicola dorei
AGAATAATGTAGCATCTAGAAACACCATATTAAGTAATAATGGAATACTAGAAAATGAAGTTCGAAAAGACAATGAAATTATCCAAAGATTTTGGATTAGTCTTTAAAAAGTAGATATTGAACATAAAAAAGTAGATATTCAAAAAAACTAGAATTTATAAAAACATAACTTTCTAGTGTTTTTTTGTTTATTTATTATTTAAAAATCATATTTAACTTTTCCTAATGCAAAAGTTAAATAATGTGGGATTGTGATTATATCACCTTCTTCACTAACATTATAATCACCAATTTTAATCAATTTAGTTTTTCCATAATGTTCTGGATGTTTCATAACTGTTTTACTAGATTTTGTATTACCTGTTTTTGCTTTAGCTTCTATTAAAGTGGCGTACCCTTTATAACAAATAACAAAATCAATTTCTAAACCTGTTTCTTTTGCAAAATAGAATGTATCAATTCCTGCTTTATTTAATGAATCAAATACTAATGCTTCATATATTGCGCCCTTTCCTTGTCCTAAATTGCCCTGATTTAATGCTTTTATTGTATCAATTCCATACATTGAGGTTACAATTCCAATATCTTCAGGGAAAAGTTTAAATTGAGAGAATATTTTTTCTCCTACTAAAGGAAGAGAAGGGGTTGATAAATTATAAACTTTATTTACAATGTGAGCTTGTCTTAAATATTCTATTGCGTCATTTTTATCATATTGAGTTCCTGTTGAAATTTTCGAAACGATAAATCTTTTATTTTCTTTTGATAAAAAAGTAGGTATCAAATTATAAACATCTTGGATTCTAGAAATTTCTGATGGATTAAATACAGGATTACCATTTTTATCTACTCTTCTTCCAAAGTCATTTTGTAATTGATAAACAACACTATTTAATGTTTTAAAAGCTAAAGCTATATTTTCTGTTGATACATATTCGCTCACAACTTTTGGAAATCCACCAATACAAATATATTTATGAAAAAGATTGTTAAATAAATTATGTATATTTGAAGGGATTTCTTCTTTTTTTTCAAAATAATTTAAAAGAATATTAATATGCTCATTTTTATAGCCTAAAGCCCATAAAAATTCTTCAAAATCCATAGTTTTCATATGATAAATATCTTCATAACCAACAGGAATAGGTGTTGCATCACCAATTATATAACCATTTATTCCTAAATATGAACCACTTGCAATAACATTGCATTTTGCATCTTGAGAAAAGTTTTTAAGAGATAATCTAGCTCTTGGACATTCTTGAATTTCATCAAAGAAAAGCAATGTTTCTTTATTATTAATTTCTACTCCTTGAAATTCAAGTGATATATTTGAAATTATATTTTTAACTTCTAAATTACCTTCAAAAGCTTCTTTAAATTCAGGATGGTTCCAAAAATTACATTCAATTAATTTTAATTTATTTCTTTTTGCAAATTCTCTTATTGTTTCAGTTTTACCACATTGTCTGATTCCCATTATTAAAGCTGGATTTTTGCTTTCTTTTTTTAACCAATCATCTAAAATTGAATCTATTTTTCTTCTAAAATACATGTTATTTTCCCTCCTTTTAAGAAATTCCGAGCGACTTCTTGCTAATATTTTAAGAAATTCCGAGCGACTTTTCAATATATCTTTAAGAAATTCCGAGCGACTTTTTACTAATTTTATAAGAAATTCCGAGCGACTTTTAATTAACTTAAAAGTTAATATAAAATAATAAAATTAAATTAATACGCTAATTATCGTATATTTTATAATTATCATTTAATTTATAGTTTTATTAGTATAAAATTAAAGAAAGAAGGAGTAATTATGAAAAATAAATATTTACCTTTATTAGGAATACTTTTATTACCATCATGTGCTAATTATAACGATAATAATTTTTATTTAGAAATTTCAAGTAATAAAGAATCTAATTTTAATATTAATGAAAATAATATAAATGTTGAAATTTATGATAATTGTACTATTCGTTTTAATATCCCTAGTGATATCAAAGTAACTGAACAAAACTCTGAAGATTTATTAAGTTTTAAGTATGATGAATCTAAAATTAGTTTATCTTATGATCATTATTATTCAAATAAGGTTTTGTATAATTTTCAATCAAAAGGATTATTTAATGATGAATTATTTACTGTTGAATTCAATAATAAAACATATAATTATAAAGTTAATTCAATAAAACCATCAGGATATAATAAGTTAGATGAATATACTTTAGGATCATCCTACAAAGAATTTAAAGAAATGTTAAATTCAATTTCTTATTATACTTATGGTGATGATTATCCAGGTATTGATTCATATTCTGGTTCAGACTATTGGGGAAGAAGTTTTAATTATAGTATTGATGATAATAATGAATATTCTTTAGATTATTTAAAATATCTAAAAGATGATTGTTATTATCCTAGTAAATTTGATTTTGCTAAACCAAATTTTATGTATTCTTCATTTGAAATGAAATTTGATGATAAATGTGATATTGAAAAAGGTTCTTTAAAACACACTATGCTTGGATATAGTGTGTCAAATGGAGTAATTGATCCAGGATGTACTAATCCTACTAATCCATTAAGAGGTATGAGTTTTGAAGCAACTCCATTAAATTACAAATCTAAATATAAATACGCTAATGAATTTATAGATAAAAAGTTAAATAATCATTATTATTTACTATCAAAAGAATATGAAGATTTATTTTTAGATTATAAATCTAATAATTTAGATATTAAATTAATTAATTATGAAAATAATTCTATAATTGGATTCTTTGAAGATGAAACTTATTTATATACAGTAAGTTGCTATTACGTAAGATAAATATTAAATTAAATATATTAATAAATAAGTATAAGATTTAAAACTTATACTTATTTATC
>CAVGUB010000057.1:0-12632 GCA_963632375.1 Phocaeicola dorei
AGATGAACAAAAAAGAATTGTAAAATTATTAATTGCGTGGATTAAAAAAGAACTTGATGAATAATCGATAATGATCTTTAAAAGTTTTTTATTTAAACGATTAATTAATTTCAGGTGCAAAAATTATTGAATTTTGCACCTCAAACCTTTAAAATCTATCTAGAGGTGCAAAATTATGAGTGTTAAATCTAATTATTTTAAAATGAATAAAGAAGAATTTGATATTTATCTAGAAGATTTAAGAAATTCAAAAAGTACAATAAATCTTTTAGATAATAAATTTTTCTATGTTCAAAATATAGAATCTTTAAATTTAATTATCGATTTACATAAAAAAATAAGTGAATTAGATTTACTGATTAATTCTTTTACTGATTTTTCTAAAAACCAAATTATCCAATCATTTTTACTAGATGAAATTGAATCTACTAATAAAATTGAAAACGTCTTTTCTACAAAACATGATATTTTTTCTGTCATTAATAATGTTTCAACTTCAAATAATAAAAAGATTATTTCTATATCTAATGCATATAAACATCTTTTAGAAACTAAAGGACAAAATATTGAAAAAGTTGAAGATGTTAGAAATTTATATGATATCATTTTAAAAAATTCAGTTGAAAAAGAAGATTTACCTGATGGGAAATTCTTTAGAAAAGATCCAGTTTTTATAACAAATGGTATTAAAAATGTTCATTCAGGTGTTACTGATGAAGATAATATTATTAGGTTAATGAAAGAATTTTTAAGTTTTTATAATTCTGATAATGAAATTTTTATAAAAATGATTTTATGTCACTTTATTTTTGAATACATTCATCCTTTTTATGATGGAAATGGTAGACTTGGAAGATATTTATTTTCAAATGGATTATATTTGTATTCTAATAGTTATTTTGCATTTTTAATTTCTTCATCTTTTGAACATGAAAAAAGTAAATACTATAAAGCTTTTAAAGAAGCTTGCGATAAGTATGAATTTGGATGCTTAAATGGATTTGTAGAAATTATTTTAAATATATTAAATAATCAAATTGAAATTAATATTAATAATTTAAAAATTAACAAAGAAAAAATAGAAGGGTTAAAATTTCCTTTTGAAATGTCAAAAAGCGAACAAAAAATTTATAAGTTAATAAGCGAAGCTTCGGTTTTTTCAACGTTTGGAGTTTCAACCAAAGAAATAATGAAAGAAACTGGCGTTTCCAAAAGAAGTTTGATTTATGCATTTAATGATTTTAAATCAAAAAACATACTAAATATTACAAAAATTGGGAAATTTAATTATTATAAGTTTAATTTATAAATCACTTATTAAAAGAATCCACTTATAACTAAGCAGATTCTTTTTCTTTATTTTCTAATGTTTTTGCTCTTTTATTAGATAATTCAATCATTGAAATATTTAATGCAATAAAGACAATAAGGAATATTGGCATAATCCAAATACCAATTTTTTCTTGTAATAATCCAAAAAGTAAAGGCATAAATGTTGTTCCAATATACGCACTTGCCATTTGAAGAGAAATAACTGACGCACTATATTTTTTACCAAATTTATAAGGTGCCATATGCATAATAGAAGGATAAATTGGACCCATTCCAATACCTAAAATAATAAATCCAGCAATTGGGAATGCATAATGAATTGATGATAAGAAGATTAAAACAATACCAATAACTTCTAAAATTGTCCCAATTCTAATCATTTTTTTATCACCTAATTTATTAGTAATAAATCCAGAGATTAATCTTCCAACCATTAATCCTCCATAAATTAAGGATCCAAGAGAAGCGATTAAATCACTTGATAATGTTTGATATTGACCTGCAAAATAACTAGAAGTCCATAAAAAACATGTTGCTTCTGCACTACAATATGCAAAAAATGATATTAAAGTTGCAATAACTCCAGGAACTAAAATAGTTTTCTTAATTCCTTCACTTTCAATTTCTTTTTTATTTTCTTCAATATTTTCTTTTGATTTTACTTTATTCCAAACTGGTAAAGTTAAAAGAACTACAACTAATATTCCAATTTGAATGAAAGAAGTCCATGAACATCCTTCGTTCCATCTTGCATATTTCAATGCTAAAGACATGATATTTGGACTAATTACAGCACCAATTCCATAAAAACAATGTAAAAAACTCATTACGGATCCTGAATAATTATTAGCAACATAATTATTAATTGAACTATCAATTGCACCAGCACCAAATCCATAAGGAATTGCAAATATAAATAACATCCAATATTCTTTACAGAATGAAAAACCTAAAAGTCCAATAATTGTTAAGAAAATTGAAAAAACACAAATCCATTTAGTATGGAATTTTTTAATAAAATAAGGACTAATTAATGCAGAAATAATCGTCATAAACGAAATAGTCATTGAAACATATCCAACATATGATGATGGAACATTAAATTCTACTTGCATTACTGGCCATCCTGATCCAAGTAAAGAATCTGGTAACCCCAAACTAATAAAAATTAAAAATATAACTGCTAATAATAATGAACCCATAAAAGACCTCAATAATTCATTAATTATATGCTTTTTATAAAGAATTAAAATACATAAAATTAATTTAATATTAAAATAGAAGTAGTTAATAAAATAATTCTTTACAAAAATGTGATTTTAATATTTAATACTTGCAATATGGAAAGAAGATTTGAAATTAAAAACATCTTTACTAATAAAAACATGTTTAAGAAAACTTCAAATTTTGATTTTCATTATTATTGTTTATTTAAAGCTTAGTGTTTATTGGCACTAAGCTTTTTTTGTAAGGAGGTAATTTATGAGTGAAAAAAACAATAATTTAGTATTAGATGTTGATGAAAAACCTAAGAAAATAAAAGATTGGTTCTTATTTAGTATTCAACATATTCTTGCAATGCTTGTCGCATGCATTACAGTACCTTTATTAACTGGTCTTCCTATTGCTGCAACTTTAATTAGTGCAGGTATTGGTACTATATTTTATATAGTTGTTACTAAATTTAAGTCTCCAGTATTCTTATCTTCTTCATTTGCGTATCTTTCTCCAATGTCTAGTGCATTAGCGATTGGATTAATTGCAAAAGAAGGAACAGTTCAAGATAGTGGAATGAACTACCTTGCTTTAATCTTAGGTATGATTATGGTAGGAGCAGTTTATGCTATTATTGCGTTAATTATTAAATTTGTAGGTACTAAATGGTTAGATAAATTATTACCTCCAATTATTGTAGGACCAGTAATTATGGTAATTGGACTTTCTTTATCAACTAGTGCAGTATCTTTTATTACTACAAATACTAATAATGAATATAATTGGATGGCAATTTTATCAGGACTTGTAGCGTTAATTGCAACTGCTTTAAGTGCACATTATGGAAAAGGTACTATTAAATTAATTCCATTTGTTATTGGAATTTTATCTGGATATATCTTTGCAGTATTAGTTACTTTAATTGGATATTATGGATGTAAAAATTCTTATTTTAATATTGTAGATTTTAGTCCATTTGTTGCAATATTTGGTAAAGGTAATTTAAGTGTTGCATCTTTCTTTAATTATAAAATATTTGTACCTAATGATCCTGAATCATTTATTTTCTTAAGATTTGATGAAATTTCTAGATTTAATTGGGCGAATATTGGACAAGTTATGTTACTTTTTATTCCAGTTTCTTTAGTTACAGTTTGTGAACATGTTGGAGATCATAAGAATTTAGGTAATATTATTAATAAAGATTTATTAAATGGTGAACCAGGTATGAAAAGAACATTACTTGGTGATGGTGTTGCTACTGCTATTAGTGGAGCATTATGTGGTGCTGCAAACACAACATATGGAGAAAATGTTGCAGTTATTGGTATGACAAAAATTGCATCAACAAAAGTTGTATTTAGTGCTGCTTTAATGACAATTATTATTGGATTTATTACACCTTTTAGTGCGTTACTTGAAACAATTCCTCACTCAGTTACAGGTGGAGTTGCATTAGTTTTATATGGATTTATTGCATCTAGTGGTATAAAAATGTTAATTACTGAACATATTGATTTTAATAAAATGAAAAATATATTTATTGCTAGTGTAATTCTTGTTAGTGGAATTGGAGGATTAATCTTTAAATTTGGAGATCCATCAAATCCTACAATTCAAATTACTTCAATTGCAGTTGCAATGATTCTTGGAATTTTCTTAAATGTTATCTTAAAAGAAAAGAAAGAAGAAAAAGAAGAACTTAAATAAAATTTATTCTATATATAATAAGGAAGGGATTAGTAGAAATATTAATCCTTTTTAGTTTTTATTTTATCGTTTAACATCCATGATTCAAATGAACAGATATTTTCATCACTTGAAATATATTCTTTTAATCTATTTTCAAAAGTATTAATTGTATCTTCAATATTGATATTTAAAAATCTATTTCTTATTTCGTAGCAGATTCTTGGAGGTGGAGGAGTTTTTAACTTATAAAATGTTAAATTAGGGTTAGAACGCATTGCACCTTTGATAACGCTCATTGGAGCAACACTCCAAATGTTACCTTTTATATATCTTTGAAGCATTGAACCTGTATTAACTGTTAAAAATGGCTTGATAGAAGGTGAAAAATGAGCGTCATGCCATACTCTATAATCAAGTCCCCAATTTAAAAATATTTCTTGCTCAGGATTTAGTTCATCACAATCAATATTATCGTGATAGCTAGATTCTTTATCACAAATTAAATACATTAATTCTCTAAAAATAGGATTACAAATAATATCTGGATAATTAACTCTTAAAAATACAAATCCAATATCTGCAGCTCTACTTTCAATTAAGGAATAGATTTCATTAGAATGGAATGTTTTAATATCAAGTCTAATATTTGGAAAATCATTAATATATTGAGAAAAAAATGATACAAAAGTATAGTTATTAACTGCGTCAATACTTGCAATCGTTAAGGTTTTAATATCATTAATTGATTTAATATTTTCACTTTCTTTCCATAAAGAAGCCCATTGACTTGCAATTGGAATGAATGCATTTCCATAATTAGTAAGTTCTATTTTCCTATGTCCTTTTTCTCTAATTATTAATTTTACTCCAAGTTCATTTTCAAGTTGTTGAATTCTTGAAGATATTGTTGATTGAGAAACATATAAAAATTTAGAAGCTTCTGAAATATTTCCATAAGTGATTATTGTTAAAAATGTTTCAATTTGTTCATAATTCATAAGAAATTTTACCTTTTTTCAAATAAGTAAATTAATTATATATCATAATATCGAAAATATCGATATTTTATATCAAATATATTCGTTATTCATATTATTTTAAAAATGATATATTTATTACAGTTAAAAATTATTTTTAAAGGCCTAGTAAATAATTAAACACAAAGGAAAGAAATATATGGAGAAAAAAGAATTAATTGAATCTATTAAAAAAATGGATACTGCTAGTATCTCTGATGCAATGGATAAACTTGGAATACAAGCAGGATTACTTGGAATACAAGCAGTTGTTGAAGGTAAAAAGATTTGTGGAGAAGCATTTACTGTTCACTACATTCCATGTGGAATTGAAAAAGGAAATGTTGGAGATTTTATTGATGACGTAAAACCTGGACAAGTTGTAGTAATTGATAATAATGGTAGAAATTATTGCACAGTTTGGGGAGATATCATGACTTTTACTGCTAAAACTAAAGGAATTGAAGGTACTGTCATTGATGGAGTTTGTAGAGATGTAAATGGTATTAAAGAACTTGGATATGGAATTTATACTAAAGGAAAATATATGGTTACTGGAAAAGAAAGAGTAACTGTTGATAAAGTTAATGTTCCAGTTGCAATTTCAGGAGTTCAAGTTAGACCTGGTGATATCATTTTAGGTGATGATTCAGGAGTAGTTTGCATTCCTTATGAAAAAGCAGAAGAAATTTTAAATATTGCTAAACATATTGAAGAAGTTGAACAAAAAATTATTGCAGAAGTTAAAAATGGATCAAGTTTAAAAGAAGCTAGAATTAAACTTGGATATCATAAACTTCAATCTAAAGAATAATAGGTAGTTATATGTTTAAAAATGGATTAAAGAGAGTAGGAAAAATCTTATCTCTTTGTACGATTATGTACACTGCCTATGTTGGTCCAGGTTTTGCTTCAGGTACCCAAACAGTTACTTATTTTAATAAATATGGATGGCTTGGAGTATTTGTTGGACCACTTGTATGTGGATTATTATGTTTTTTATTTAATATTTTATTATTTGAAATAAATAGAATTTATAAACCTAATACTTATAGAGAAGCTTATAACACTATCTATAGAAAAAAAGGTTTACAATTATTTTTTGGAATATTTAAAGAAATTCAAGTTGTAGCAGTTGTTATTATTGCTTTAGCTGCTCAAATTTCTACAACTGCAGTTTTATTAAATCAAATATTTGGATTACCAAAAGTTGTTGGAATGATTGGATTCTGTGTTTTAGTTTTAGTTCTTGCTTTATGGGGTGCAGGAGTTTTAAGAAAGGTTGGTACAATTTTAGGAATAGTAATTTTAGCAATTTGTGCTTATGTTGCAATTATTTGCTTTGGTAATGCAACTCCTCTTGCTAATAATTATTTAGCTACTAAAGCTACTTATACTGATTATGGATATAATGGATTCCAAGCATGGTTCTCATTCTTTATGATTGTTGTTTTCTTTATGAATGGTTATGAAGCATGTGTTCCTGCATCAAAAGGAATTATTGAAAGAAGAAGAGATGTTATTTTAGAAAGTGCTGTTACTGCAATTTTATGTGCTGGATCTACAATGATTTTTACATTTATTTTTGCAGCTGGTATGCCAAACATTATTAAAGAAGAAATTCCTACTTTATGGGCAATTAATAATTTATCTAATCAAGGAATGACTGCAAAAATTATTTATGTTATTTTTGCAATTGCTGCTATGGTTTCAAGTTCAGTTGCATTTATTTTTACAGTATGTGGAAGATTTGAACCATTAATTGAGAAAAAATGGAAAAATAGTAAACCTATTATTAGAAAATTAATTATTGCATTATTCTTTATTGTTATTTGTAGTGTTTTATCTCTTGTTGGAGTTTTAAATATTATTAATTATGGATATAAAATCTTTACTATGATTGTAGGACCAGTTATGTTAATACCTTTAATTGTTAGTGTTCCTTATAGATTATATAAAGATAGAAAAGATGGAATTTTAAATAATAAATTTGAATTAGTAGTAAAAGATACTATTAATAATGAGAATAGTGAAGTAAGTGTGGAGGGTACAAAATAATATGGATTTAACTAAAGAAGTTAGAGAAAATCTACTTAAACTTCCTACTGGTAATATAGCTGATAATAATAATTCAATTACAAAACAAGGGGTAATGGATACATCCATAAAACCAGTAGATCCAAAAATGAAAATGATTGGAAGAGCATTTACTTCTAGATGTTTTCCAGGAGACAATCTTGCATTACATCAAGCAATTTATGCTGCAAACCCAGGAGATGTTTTAATTTTAGATTTACATGGTTACTCTAATGCTGGTCATTTTGGAGATATTATGGCAAATGCATGTAAAGAAAGAGGATTAGCAGGAGTTGTAATTGATGGAAGTTGTAGAGATTCTGAAGATATTAGGGAATTAGGATTTCCAGTCTTTGTAAGAGGATTCAACCCATCTGGTACTGTAAAAGAAAGTTTAGCAGTTTTAAATGTTCCTGTAAGTTGTGGAGGAATTACTGTTAATCCTGGAGATATTATTTTTGGAGATTGCGATGGAGTAGTTGTAATTCCAAAAGAAGATGAAGATGAAGTTTTTAAAAAAGCTTTAGATAAATATGACCACGAACAAGAAATCTTAAAAGAGCTTAAAAGTGGCAAGACAACTTTAGAAATCTATGGTTTTGATAAAATCATAGAGAAAAAGTTACAAAAATAGCGATTTTCTATCCTCTATTTAATTAAAAAACAATCAACTTAATTGCTGGTTGTTTTTTATATGCAAAATTTTAAACTTTATTTTAATTTTTTGGATAATTTTTAATTTTACTTACTTCTTGATAAGTAAGAAGATGATAAAAATTCATTTGATTATTTAGCGAATTTTTAGTATACTTGATAGGCATATTTATGAAATATGTTCTTCTCTACTCATTATGAGAATGAGTCAGATGTCCAAAGGGAGGTTAAAAAACATGAAAAAGTACGAAATTATGTACATTCTTAAACCAACTTTAGATGATGCAGCAAGAAAAGAAGAAATGAACAAATTAAGTTCAATCTTATCAAACAATGGTGCAAAAGTTGGAAAAGTAAACGAATGGGGCCTTAAAGATCTTGCTTATGAAATTAAGAAAGAAAAGAAAGGTTATTATGTTGTTTTAAAAGTTGAAGCTGAAAAAACTGCATTAGATGAATTCAGTCGTCTTACAAAATTCAATAGTAATGTATTAAGATTCTTAATTACTGTTGATCACGAATAGTAAGGAGAAAGAATAATGATTAATCGTGTAGTATTAGTTGGTCGTTTGACCAAAGATGTTGAACTTCGTAGAACACCATCAGGAGCAGCAGTTGCAAGTTTTACTCTTGCAGTTGATAATCCAACATTTGGCGCTAACCGTGAAAAAACTTCAAGCTTTATTAATTGTACTGCTTGGAACGGAGCTGCTGAAATTCTTGGAAAATATTGTAGAAAAGGAAGTCAACTTGGAGTTGATGGACGTTTACAAACAAGAAGTTATGATAGAAAAGATGGCACAAAAGCTTATGTTACCGAAGTTATTGTTGAAAATATTACACTCTGTGGTTCAAAATCAACATCAAATAGTAGTGTAAATTCATCTAGTGATAACGATTTCATGCAACCATCAAATGATGAAAGTTTAGATTTATCAAGTGATGATATTGCAGATGATGATTTACCTTTTTAAAATAGGAGAAAAATATGGCATTCGTTAAAAAAAGAAGTAAAAAGAAAGTTTGCTATTTTACAAAAAACAAAGTCAAATATATTGACTACAAAAACGTTGAGCTTTTAAAGAAATTTATCTCTTCAAGTGGTAGAATTTCTCCACGTAGATTAACTGGCACAAGTGCTAAATATCAAAGAGAATTAGCAAGAGCTATTAAAAACGCACGTTATATGGCATTACTTCCATACGTTGAAGATTAATTAAATAGTAAATTTATTAAGGTTAGGTAGAAATATCTAGCCTTTTTGTTTACTTTTTTAACCTATAATAACTTATAAAAATATTTAAAACCTATAATAAGTTATAACAACCTATAATAACTTATAATAAAATTGAAAACCTATAATAACTTATAATAACTTATAAAAAGAATTTATTATTTTTATAAAATATTTTATAATTTTAGTAATAGGAGATTTTAATTATGTCAAAGAATCCATTTTCAATCTCATTTGGTACTGAACCATTAAATTATGTAGATAGAATTAACGAAAAAAAACAAATTATTGATGATATTTCTGAAGATTTTCCTGTTAGTCACGCTTATATAATTACAGGACCTAGAGGATCAGGCAAAACAGTTTTTATGACTTCAATTGCAAATGAATTATCTAAAAAAGATGATTGGATTGTTATTGATCCAGGTCCAAAGAATAATTTATTAGAAAATGTAGCTTCAGAGCTATATGAAAGTGCTAAATCAAAATTCCATTTTTTAAAAGCAGAGTTTAGTTTTTCTTTTAAAGGATTAACCTTTTCTTTATCGGGTGAAAAACCAGTTTCTACAGTTAATACATTATTAAAAAAGATGTTAGAAGTATTAAATAATAAGAATATTAAAGTTTTAATTACTATCGATGAAGTCGATAATTCAAGTGATATGAAATTTTTCATTCAAGAATTTCAATCTTTGATTCGACAAAACTTTAAAATTAGACTCTTAATGACAGGGCTTTATGAAAATGTTTCTAAACTTCAAAATGACAAAACTTTAACGTTTCTTTATAGAGCAAGAAAAATTAATTTATCCCCACTTTTTCTTGCAAGTATATCTTCTCAATATAAAGAATATCTTGGATGTGATGAAGAAACTGCAATAAAACTTGCAAAAATAACTAAAGGATATGCTTTTGCATTCCAACTTTTAGGATATATTTTATATAAAGATAATAAAAAAGATATCGATAATGAATCTTTAATGTTATTTGATCAATATTTAGCAGAATATGTTTATGATAAAATTTATTTTGATTTAACAGTGAATGAACAAAAGCTTTTAAGAGGTGTTCAAAGTGATGAACCAGTAGAAGTAAAAACTGTTAAATCAAACATTAAAATGAATGATAATAATTTTAATGTATATAAAACTAAATTAATAAAACTTGGTTTAATAGCACAACCAGCATATGGGATGATTGTATTTACACTTCCAAGATTTAAAGATTTTTTATTATATAAGTAAGTAATAATCATATAAAAATATAAATGTGATATTATATTAATTAGATTTAAGGAGGGGTTATGAGTACTACAAATATTATTTTAATTGTTGTTTTCGTTTTATTATTTTTAGTTATTGTTATATTTTTATTATCAAGGATTAAAATTGTAAGACAAAGTGAGGAATTTGTTATTGAAAGACTTGGAGCGTATCACACAACGTGGAATGTTGGAATACATTATTTATGTCCATTTCTTGATAAAGTCAGTAAAAAAGTATCATTAAAAGAACAAATTTATGATTTTCCACCTCAACCAGTTATTACTAAAGATAATGTAACAATGCAAATTGATACAGTAGTATTTTTCTATGTAACTGATTCTAAATTATATGCTTATGGAATTGATGATCCTATTCAAGGTATTCAAGCATTAAGCGCCACAACATTAAGAAACATCATTGGTGACTTAGATTTAGATGATACTTTAACAAGTAGAGATATTATCAATACTAAAATGCGTATTATTTTAGATGAAGCTACAGATCCTTGGGGAATTAAAGTTAGTAGAGTTGAAGTTAAAAATATTTTACCTCCTAGAGATATTCAAGAAGCAATGGAAAAGCAAATGCGTGCAGAAAGAGAAAAAAGAGAAAAAATCTTAATTGCTGAAGGCGAAAAAACTGCTGCAATTACGATTGCAGAAGGTAATAAAGAAAGCATGATTCTTAACGCTGAAGCTTCAAAACAAGCTAAAATCAAAGCTGCAGAAGCAGAAGCAGAATCTATTATGAGAATTAAAAAAGCTGAAGCTGATGGAGAATTAATGGTTAAAGAAGCAGAAGCTAAAAGTATCCAAATGATTAATGACTCTAATCCTTCTAAGGAAGTTTTAGCTCTTTATTCATTTGAAACACTTTCTAAAGTTGCAGACGGTAAAGCTACTAAAATAATAGTTCCTTCTAATTTACAAGACCTATCAAGTTATTTATCAATTGCAGAAGATATCTTCAAAAATAAGGAAGAGAAAAAAGAAGAAAAGGTTGAAGAAAAAGCATTACCTAAAAGTGAGGCTAAAAAAGAAAAAGAACTTTCTCAAAGAGAAAAAGATGCACCTCATGAATTTGTAGAACACCCTTATTAGTATTAAAACTCAACAATTCGTTGAGTTTTTGTTTGTTTATTCAAAAATTTTTGAGATATAGTATAATATTTTTATGAAATCAGAAAAATTTTTAAAATACTTTTATTTGCTCTGCTATTTGAAAACACATTCACCTGAATATGTTTCTCGTAAAGAATTAGCAGATAAATTTTTTAGTGGGAATCTCAAAACTTGTGAAAAGTATTGCACAACTTTAAGAAACTCAAAATTAGTATCATCTAAGACTGGCGTTAGTGGTGGATATACCTATGATCCATGCATTAATGACACATCTTTAACTGGTCAAGATATAAATAAATTGTTGAATGAATTAACTTACAAAGACTTAGAAGAGCTTAATAAAGTTAATTTAGCAATTAGCGATAACTCTGTTATTATTCGTTTATCAAAACTTAATTATAATGGATTACCTTTATTAACAAATTTAAAATTTAATCAAAGTATTCTTACAAAGAAAGAAGAAAAAGTAATGATTGATATTACTGACGCTATTAGATTAAAACACAAAATAAAGATTAATTATATTTCTAGTACCATAGAAAATGACAAAGGATGTGTCAATGTGTATGAAATTAAAGTATGTCCTATTAATTTCACTATTTATAATGGTGTAGCGTACTTAAATGCATATTATGAAAGAATTGTAGATTCTAAACCATGTGGATATTATTCAAAAAGAAATTATGTTGTAAATAGAATTGAAAGTGTTACTCATTTAGAGGGTGAAAAATTTGAAATAAATGAGCAAGACATTGAAAATCTTAGAAATAAATTCCCTTATGAGTTATATGATAGTGATCCTGAAATAGAAGTTAAAATTCGTTTAAAATATGAAGGTTTTAATTGTTTTAATCGTGTATTTAAAAACTATTATAGTGATTTAATTGATTATCGTAAAAAAGAAGTAATTATTCCGATTAAAACAAAAAGCTATAGAGAGTGCTGTGGTAACTTATTAGCACTTGGAATTACTTTTGATTTTTTGGATAATACTAATAAAGTCGCTGAGTTATATCGTATAACTTTA
>CAVGUB010000058.1:0-10038 GCA_963632375.1 Phocaeicola dorei
TTTTAGAGATTAATAATATTTTATATTATTATTTAATTTTATAAAAGAATTTATATGCATAATTCTCCAAGAGTTTTAGTAACAATTATGAAAGTGCTTTCATATAATTAAATTCTTCTTTACTAGAAAATAAAAATGTATATAATTTTTTAGTATTTAAGAGGGATTTATGTCAATTAAAGAGAAATTACTAGGATTATTTAAACCAATTGATCTTACTACTGGTTCAATTTATAAAAAGATAATTATTTTTACTTTACCAATTTTATTAAGTTTATTATTTCAACAAGTTTACACGATTAGTGACGCTGCAATTGTTGGACATTACTTAAGTGCTGAAGAAGTAAGTGGAGTTAATGTTGTTTATTCATTAATATTTATTGTTTTACAATTTGCTTTTGGATGTACTAGTGGATTTAGTGTTATATCAAGTAATAAAAAAGGCGAAAATGATTTAGAAGGAATTAGAAAATCGTTTGCATGTCAATTCCTTTTATCACTTATTATCTCAATCATTCTTACAATAATTGCAATAGCATGTATGCCTTATTTATTAAATTTTATTGGAATTAATGAATCAGGTGGAGATTATAAATACGCTTATACTTATTTATTAATTATCTATATTGGATTATTTACTCAAATTTTCTATAACTTAATGGTAAGTGTATTACGTAGTATTGGAGATTCATTAGCACCTTTACTTTTCTTAATTGGTTCTACTTTAATTAATATTTTATTAGATTTATTATTCATTATTTGCTTTAAATGGGGGGTTGCAGGTGCTGCATGGGCTACTGTTATTGCTCAATTTATTTCTTTTATTGGATGTTTTATATACGCTTATATTAAATATGATTATTTAAGAATGAAATGGAAAGATTTTAAATTATCATTAAAATTTGTAGGAGATCACTTACGTAGTGGACTTCCTCTTGCATTCCAATTTTCAATTCTTGCTATTGGACTTATTATTTTACAAAAAGGTATGATTAAATTTGATACTGCAAGTGGAGTCTTTGATTGTAAAAATGGATATGGTGCCGCTATTAAATTTAATGATTTCCTTATGTGTCCTTTAAGTTCTTTAGGTACTGCAATGCTTTCTTTTAGTGGACAAAATTATGGTGCTAGAAATGAAGAAAGAATTAGAAAAGGAATTAAAGCATCTGTTGTAATTATGCTTATTTCTTATGTAATTTTATTTGCATTAGCTGGATTATTTTCAATAAATGGAGCATTTACTAATCTTTTCCTTAGTGGAGATAATAACAATGAACGTGTTAAATTCTACGCTTCAACTTATGTTTTAATTGATACTGGATTATATTTTATTTTAGGTTTCTTATTTATTGGAAGAAATGTCTTACAAGGTCTTGGAAAACCACTTTTCCCATTCCTTGCAGGAATTGGAGAAATGGTTGCTCGTATCTTAATTGTAGAATTTATACCTCGATTAATTGATCCAGTTAATCCAACAAGTGATAACGCTTATATAGGTATTTGTTTCTCAGATCCTCTTGCATGGGTATTTGCGTGTATCTTCTTATTTATAGGAATTTATATCTATATTATTAAAGGTAAATTATTTAAAGATTTTAAAAAAGATGAGATAGAAGAAAAAATGGATTAAGTCGAACTTAATCCATTTTTCATTATTCTTCATAATTTTTAACTATTACATCTTTTAATAATTCTCTAATTTTTAAATGTTGAGGGCATGCTTTTTCACATTTACCACATTTAATACAACTAGAAGCTTTTGAATATCCTTCATTAATTAAACAATTATAATACCCTTTCATTTTAGTATTCATTCTATAATCTTCATTTGCCATTTTGAAGAATTTAGGGATATTAATTTTCATTGGACATCCTTTAACACAATACTTGCAATCAGTACAAGGTATTAAAGTTTTTTCTAAAATAATTTCTTTTACTTTGTTAATTGCGTTATATTCTTCTTCACTTAACTTTGTAAATTCTTTCATGTAAGAAATATTATCTTCAAGTTGTTCTTTATTACTCATGCCAGATAAAACCATCATTACGTTATCTAAAGATGCACAAAATCTAATTCCATAACTTGCAACACTTAAAGAAGGGTTTAAATCACTAAAAATCTTTTTAGCAGAATCAGGAATATTTACTAAAGTTCCACCTTTTAATGGTTCCATTACAATTACTTTTTTACCATATTTAACGCATAATTCATAACATTTTCTTGATTCAATAGCAGCACTATCCCAATCAAGATAATTAATTTGAAGTTGAACTACTTCAAAGAAATCTCCAGTTTCTTTTAAGATTTTTTCTAAAACATTACTGGAATCATGGAAAGAAAATCCAATATGTTTGATTTTTCCCATCTCTTTATATTTTTTAAAATGATCAAAAACATGTAATTTAATTGCCTTTTCATATCTTTCTAAATTAGTAGCGTGTAATAAATAATAATCTAAATAATCTACTCCTAATTTTTCTAATTGTTCATTAAAAATTCGATCAATATCTTCTTCTTTATTAATGTTAAATATAGGACATTTTGAAGTTAAAATGTATTTATTTCTATCATATCTAGAAGTTAATACTTCTTTTAAGATACGTTCACTATTCCCTTCATGATATGGGTAAGCAGTATCAAAATAAGTAAATCCATTACTTAAATAGATATCTACCATTTCTTTTACTTTATTAACATCAATATTCTTATTTTCCTCATTAATAACAGGAAAACGCATACATCCAAGTCCTAATTTCTTCATTTTTAATTCTCCAATTCTTTAAAATATTTTATCAAAAGATTAGCACCTTTAATAACATTTTCTGTACTTGTTCCAAGATTAATTCTTAAAAATCCATTTCCAGTTTTTCCATACGAGCTACCTGAAGAAAGGATTAATCCTGTTTTTTCTCTAATATCTTTTACCAAAATTGTACTATCTAAATTATATTTAGTACAATCAATCCATAATAAATAAGTAGCATCACTAAGGTATGTTTTTATTTTTAAGTTTGAATTATTAATTAAATCTACAAATACTTTCTTATTTTCGTAAATATATTCGTTTAATTCTTTAATATATAGATCTCCATATTTTAAACATGCTTTATTAACTTCTTCTCCAAAAATATTTGGTTCTCCTACTTCATCAGTATTAATTCCTCTCCAAATTTTATATCTTAAAGATTCATTAAATGTATAAATACATGCAGTTTGAATACCTGCAATATTGAATGTTTTTGACATTGAAATACAGGCAATTCCTATTTCTTTTGCAGTTTCACTAACACTTAAAAATGGAACATATTCTTTATCAGGAATTACAATATCACTATGAATTTCATCACTAATAACAAGTAAATGGTATTTTTTAGCAAGTTCTGCTATTTTTATTAATTCTTCTTTAGATAATAATTTACCTACAGGATTCATTGGATTACAAAGAATCATTAAAGATACTTGATTATCTTTCATTTTATTTTCTAAATCAATAAAATCAATTGAATAATTTAAATCATCATCTTTAATTAATGAAGATGTTTCAATAAATCTTCCATTATTAACGATTGAATTATAAAAAATATTGTATGTTGGTTCAATTACTAAGACTTTTTCCCCTGGAGTCGTTAATTTTCTAACCATTGAAGAAATCGCTGCAACAATTCCATTACTATATACCATATTTTTAGGGTCAACATAAAAATTATGATGACGTAAAATAAAATCACTGTAACATTTAAAATAATCATCACTTAAATCACTGTATCCAAAAATACCAAGTTCTGCTGTCTTTTTGATAACTTCTTTAACTTCAGGAATTGTTTCAAAATCCATATCTGCAACCCACATTGGGAGTTCATTTTCTTTACAATTCCATTTTAAAGATCCAGTATTTCTTCTATCTTTTAATTTATCAAAATTATATTTTTTCATTTACAATTACCTTTTCAATTATTTTAAGTCTTCCTTTTCTTTTATAATTTTCATCAATTATAATTTCTCCAATTTCTAAGGCTTCAATTTTACCTTTTAAAGGATTTTTAATTGAATCAATTTTTGAATTTATTTTTGCGTGTACACTTGAATATTCAAATGCTAAATTAGTATTAACAAGTTCACAATCAATTAATTTTAAATTTTGGATATAACAAAAACCTTGTAAAGATTCAATTTTGCAGTTGATAAATGTTAAATTCTTACTATTCCATCCAATATATTCTCCGCTAATAGTAGAATTTTTAACAACTACATTTTTAGAATTCCAAAAAGAATCCTTACTATTTAAAGTAGCATTTTCAATTTTAATGTTTTGTGCACCATCAAAAGAATAATTTCCATCTAAAACAAAATCTTTAATTTCAATATTTTTAGAATTCATAAACATATAATCTCCATTCGCTTTAAGATTATTGATTTTAATATTCTTTGAATTCCAAAACATTTCCTTTCCATCTAAAAATTCTGAATTATTAATAGTAATTCCATCACATCTTCTAAATAATTTAGGACATTTAATTAATGAATCATTAATTACTACATTTTTAGAATACCATAATCCACTTCTTGACAATTCTTCAAAAGTTGTCTTATTTACTATAATATTTTTTGAATACCATAATGGATATTTGTAAGTAAATGTAGAATTATTCACTTCAATATTCTTACATTCTTTTAAAGGAGATTCTCCAAAATTAAACTTACAATTATTTATTTTTAAATTGCTTTGATGATATAAACTTCTTTCACCTTCAAACTCTTTATTTTCTAAAACTTGATACATTTCATTTTTCATAACTTCTATATTTTACCCCAATTACAAAATAAATATAAAGTTTATTGCTTTATATTTATTAATATTAAACTACTTAAAGTCCACTTTAAGTCAATATTTATTTATCAAATAAAAATAGTAGGCAATCCTACTATTTAAACCAAAATGGATAATCAAAGAAAATAATCCAGATAACATCTAAAACCCATCCGACTGTACCTGCAAAGATAATCCATAAAACACCAAGGAGTAATTGCCAAAAACTTTCGTTTTTAAATCCTTTAAAAATTCTCCAAACTGCCCATGTAATATCAAGAATCCAGATACAAAGAATAAGTTTTAACCATCTTGGATTATCTTCCATCCAATCACAATAATTCTTCATGTTTAAAATTATATAAAAATCTTCCTTGTTTGTTAAGAAAAATTGTTAATAATAAATCTTAAAATATTAAATATCATTTCCATAAGTCCATGAAGAATCTTTTAACATTTCTTTAAAAGTGGTTTTTAATTCATTAATTTCATCCAAATATGAAGAATTTAAAGATTTATAACTTCTATAAATTGAATTATTTGAAGAAGTTTTACTATAAAAAATAGTTACTTTATTATCTTCACAAGAAAACCCAATACTATCATAATTATTTTCGTAATTAAAATTAAAAAGATAATAATTAGCACTTTCAAATCCAATAAATTTTGTTAAATCACTATAAGATTCATTACTTCCAAGAATACTTTTATATAATTTATAAACTTTTTCTCCTAGTTCTTTAGAAGCATCACTTTTTAAATATTGATACCTAAATCCTGCTTTTTCTGAATAATCTTTAAAATATAAAGTATAACTATCATAATTTTTATCATCAATCTTAATTCCACATGAAGTTATAAATAATAAACTAAATAAACTTAATAATACTTCCTTCTTCATAATTATATCTCCAGGTTTTTAATTCTTTTCTTTATATTATCATAATTAATAAAAAACTGCTGATTTTTTTAATCAACATGCAATTTAAAACTATGAGTATATAACTTGTTAGTTATTGCTAACAACTTTATAATAATCTCATGAATAATTTAACTTTAACAATTTTAGGGATACTTATTATATTTATTGCAACTTCTTTAGGTGCTACTTTAGTATTCTTCTTTAAAAAAGATTTATCTATTAAAACAAAACAAATATTTTTAGGATTTGCAGGAGGAATTATGTTAAGTGCATCCATCTTTTCTTTAATAATTCCCTCTTTAAATGATACAAGTAATACATATTTAGATTCAAAATATAAATGGATTATTGTAGTAATATCTATTATTTTAGGAGCGTTATTTCTTTACGCTTTAGATAAAATAATTCCTCATATTCATAAAAATGAGAAAGATGAGGAAGAAGGCATTAAAAATAACCATTTTTCTAGAGGAAGTAAGTTATTTTTAGCAGTTACTCTTCATAATTTACCTGAAGGATTAAGTGTAGGATTATCTTTTGGAGTTGCTATGTCTCAAAATGAAAATTCATTCTTTATTAGTGCTTTTTTACTTGCTTTAGGTATTGCAATTCAAAATTTCCCTGAAGGTGCTGCTGTTTCTTTGCCACTTTTAGAAGAAGGATACTCTAAAAAGAAAGCTTTCTTATTTGGAGTGTTTTCAGGAATTGTAGAACCAATATGTGCAATTTTAGGATTATTTTTAGCATCTCAAATAAAAGATATTTTACCATGGGCATTATCTTTTGCAGCAGGATCAATGTTATATGTAATAATTGAAGACTTAATTCCAGAAGCAAGAATAAATAGTGAATCCCACTTTGGAACATGGTCTTTTATCTTTGGATTTTTATTAATGATGGTTTTAGATATTTCTTTTAGTTAAATTTTAACCACATTAAAACATCCATTTTCATTAGCAATTTTTTCAAGTCTATCAATTTCATCTTCTGAAGTCATTGTTTTTCCAAACTTTTCTATACCTTCCTTTCTAACTCCAAAATAACGATATTTTATTAATTTATATCGAGTATTATTTCCGATAATTTTAGAAACTTCTCTTACTGTTTCTTCATTTTGAAAAGGGAAATTAGGAAGACATACCGTTCTAACTTCTTCAAGTTTATTAATTTTTAATAGATATTTTAAATTTTTAATAACTACTTCATTATCTTTATGGATTATTTCTTTATGAAATGAAGGGCTAAACGCTTTAACATCAAGCATAACTCCATCAGAAAGTTCAATTAAATCTTTCATTTTTTCTTCATAATCAAAACATCCATTGCTATCAAGAAGGCAAGATAAATGAAGTTCTTCTTTTACTTTTTTAAATAATTCTTTTAAAAATGGATAATAAGTTGTACATTCTCCTCCACTTACAGTAATTCCTCTAATAAATGGTTTAACTTTTTTAATTTCATTAATTAAATAATCAACATCAACTACTTTAGTTTTAGGAGATGATAAATTAGGACAAACTTTTATACAAGTATCACAATTAACACATTTTGATTCATCCCACACAACTTTATTATTTTGAATACTTAAAGCTTGAACTGGGCAAGTTTTAACACAATTTCCACAATTAGAACATAAATTTATAGTTTCTGGATTATGACAATACGCACAAGAAAAAGGGCAAGATTGAAAAAATATTGCCATTCTATTTCCTGGACCATCTACATTTGAAAATTTAATAATTTTATTTAGAATCGCCTTTTCCATAAACTTTACGGTCTAAAGCATGTCCATAATGTTTAGCACCCATTCCAAATACTGTAACATTATTTAAAGATTGTTCACCTTTTTCTAACTTTTCAATTTCACTCTTTTTAACTAAATAGCCAGTTACTCTAACAACATCATTATCAGCATTATAAGCAGTAAAATATCTTAAACCTTCTTTAAAAGATCCTTTAATAATATCAAGTAAAGCATCTTGAGAATTTTTCCAAGTTTGATCAAGTTTAAAAATATCTCCAACTCCTGATGGGAAAAATTTATGAACTTTACTTTCTAAAAGTAAATGAGTTGCAAGATCTGGTTCAAATCCAACAGGAATTCTACATCCTGGAGCATCATCTAATCCATCACTATCAATACCAACTTGAGCGTGCATTTTATATCTATTATTGAAGTTTTCTGCATAGAATCCTTCATGATTATTAACGATTTCTTCAATTTTACTTAAAACTTTAACTGCAAGTTCATTAGCTTCTTCGCTATGTCCATAGCCTAATGCTTTATCTTTAATACCTAAAAGATTGTTGCAACATTCAGCAACTCCAACAACTCCTACCATTCCAGTAAAGTTTTCATGTTTAACAAATCCTTCTTTTACTAAGAAATTTGATTTAAAGAAAGATGATTTTTCATTAATAAACTTAATTCTTTGATCCATATTATTTAAAATTAAATTTACGTATTTTGGTAAAACTACATCTAAAAAATTATCAATTGAAGTTGCTTCAGTTGAAATTTCATAAAGTCTTAATCGAGGGAGTGTGTAACCTCCTCCACCAACACTTAAAGCATTGTAACAACTTGCAATTGCGTAATTAGGATTTTCTTTATAATACATTTTATGATTTGCAAAAGAAGGTTTACTTGTAACCATCATTGTATCAATACATGCTTTTGCAAAATCATCACTTGTTAAATCTTCATCATATAATAATGTAAGATTTGGGATAGCAAGTTGCATTTCTTTAGTAAGTTTTAAAATAATTCTAGTAATTTTAGAGTCTTTTGGACCAATATTTGCGTGTACAAATGAATCACATAATGTTTTATCAATATGTTTTAAAAATAATCTTAAAATTTCTTCTGTTAAAGGATTATCAGCGTCTTTTTCAAAAGGCATAAAAATTTCAGTAAAATTACCTAAATATACTGGATATGATGTAATTGAAGGGATATGTTTATAAAAAATTAATAAATTATTACAACATTCAAGTAATGAATTAGGTTTAGAAAGATCTAAAAATTTACATCCTTTTTCCATTAAAATCTTATAATCTGGAAGAATATAACGAGGACGATATGGAAGTAATCCTTCATTTAAATCACAAACTTTCTTCTCTTTTAAAGCTTTAATCCATGCTTCATCTCTAGGAAGTGATTTATCATCCATATTTTCTCCAAGTCTTGCTAATGCTAAAACTTCTTGAGAATAAGTTAAACTTGTATCTTCAATAATCTTCATTTGTTCACTTTTTTCCATATTGCACCTCTTAATATTTTAAATACATTTAATTTTAATAAATTTAAGTTTAAATATAAAGTTATAAAAACAAAAAAAGAACAATCCTACTCAATTAAAGGGGTAATGTAATCAAGTAGATTTGTTCTTTCAAATATTTTACTACTTTTAAAAAAATTACAAAGTAAAAATTAATAAAAATTCACTTCCTTCATCTATTTTTGAATTTACTTTTATTTCAATATGGTTATTAAGTGCAATATGTTTACAAATACTTAATCCAAGTCCTGTAGATCCTTTCTCCTTGCTTCGCGCTTTATCTACCATATAAAATCTTTCAAAAATATGATCAATATCGTCTTTTTTAATTCCAATTCCAGTGTCTTTAATAGAAATAACATTATTTTTAATATTAATGATTATTGATCCATTAACTTTATTGTAATTAATCGCATTAGAAATTAAATTAAAGATTAAACTTCTAGATTCTTCTTTATTCATTAAGTAATTTAAATCCATTAAATTTAATTCTACTTTAATGTTTTTTAATTGAATTTCCCCTTTTAAATCATCTATTACTGAAAGGATAATTTCTTTAAAATTAATCATTTCTTTAATAGATTCAATGTTATTTTCAAGTTTAGAAATCTCAAGCATATTTAAAACAATCCTTTTCATTCTTAAAGATTCTTTTAAAATAATTTCATTAATATGGTCAATATCGTCTTTTTTATTAATAATTCCTTCTTTAATTAATTCTTCATATCCAATGATTGATGTTAAAGGACTTTTTAATTCATGAGATGCATTCATAAAGAATTCTTTTTTAGATTTTTCTACTTTTCGAGATTCACTAACGTTTAAAAAGATTAATGATATTAAGCTTTGATCATTAAATTTAATGAATCTTCCAATTACTTCATAATAAGAATCATTATTTATAAATTCAAAAGTTTTATAATCCTTCAAATCTTTTAAATTATTTTCAATTATTGATCCATTTTCTAAATATAATATATTCTTATTTTTAATATCGTTATTACATTTAAATATTGAATAAGCG
>CAVGUB010000059.1:0-11970 GCA_963632375.1 Phocaeicola dorei
ATCAAAAAGATAAAAAAGGATTTAAAGCAATTTATCAACATAATATTAGCATTTTAGATGAATATGAAAATGAACTTAAAAAGTTGGATGATGATTTAGTTTTAGTAATTAAACCAGAAGAAGATTGCAGACAATCAGCATTACTTTTAAAAGATAAATTTAGAAATATTAGAATCAAATATAAAGAACATGAAGAAGAATTATCTGATTTAGCTCCTGTATTTGAAAAATTATTTGCAAATATTGAAAAGAAATTTGATGATTTTGAAGAATGTTTAAAAGTTGCTCAATTTGATGAAGCAAAAGAATTCTTAGCACCTTTAACAAAAGTCTTAAATGAAATTGAAATTGTTTTAGAAAAAATGCCTTCTTACTTAGAAGAAATTAATCATGTAGTCCCTACAATGCTTGGAGAAACTACTACAAAATACAACGATTTAAAAAATCAAGAATTACCTTTAAAACATTTAGATATTGACAGTAAAATTCAAGTTATTAAGAATAATTTAATTGAAATTAGAGATGGTTTCCAAAAATTAAAAACTCATAAAGTTGATGAAAAAATTGCATTTATGAAGTCTTTACTTGAAGATATTAATTCTAAAATGGAAGCAGAAGTTGCTGCAAAAGATTCTTATAATACTAAATACGCTAAAGTATTAAAAGATTATGAAGATTTATCAAGAGCAATTATCAACCTTAATAATAGAATTCCTCATTATGGAAAATATTATGTTTTAACTGATTCATTTAATAAGAAATTAGTAGTAATTAATGATAAATTTGATACATTAACAAAAGCAAAAAGAAGATTTGATTATTATATTCATGGATTCCAAAACACTTATTACACAGATCTTTTAAATAAAGCAATTGATCTTGAAAATGGTGTCAATGAATTAAAAACAAGTTATGATGAATTTAAAGCAATATTAGATTCATTTAAAATTGATGCAGATGCTGGATTTAAAACAAATAATGACACATATTTAAAAACTAAAAAGTGTGAATTAATGCTTAGAAATTTAAATAACGATATTGTTTTAAATAATTTTAAAGAAGAATTCCAAACAATTTACGCTTTAATGGATGAAATTTATAGAATTGTTAAAACAATTCCAATCGATATTGACGCTTTAAATTCAAAAGTTAACGAACTTAAAGAAGCATCAAGTCAAACATTTGCAAAAGCTGAAAATTTAAATAATTTTAAAGCTCTTGCAACAACTAACTTATTATTTATTAATAGAGAACAATTTAAGTTCTCTGATATTCATAATCATGTTTTACAAGCTGAAAACTTATATTTTAATGGAGATTATGAAGCAAGTTATAACTTAACAGAAGAAACATTAAAAAACTTAAAAGATAAAGAAAAGGTAAATAAATAGAAATGATATATTTTGATAACGCAGCATCTACTCGTGTAGACGAGGATGTTTTAGAACGCTTTAAAAAAGAATGTGATAAAAACTACGCAAATACTGGAAGTTTTCATTCTTTTGGACAAAATTTAGCAAATAACTTAAAGAAAATTGAAAAATCAATTTTAGAAACATTAAATCTTCCTACTAATGATTATGAAATTATTTTTACAAGTGGAGCAACAGAAGCTAATAACCTTGCAATATTTGGAACAACATATTTTTATAGAAATAGAGGAAAACATATTATTACAAGTAAAATTGAGCACCCTTCAGTCTTAAATTGTTTTAAAAAACTTGAAGGTGAAGGTTACAAAGTTACATATTTAGACGTTAATAAGGATGGATTAATTGATATTAATGAATTTAAAAACGCTATTAGTAATGAAACAATTTTAGTTTCTATTATGACAGTTAATAATGAAGTTGGTACAATTTTAAATTTAGAAGAAATTAAAGAAGTAATTAAAAACTATCCTAAATGTATTTTCCATAGTGATCTTGCTCAAACTTTAGGAAAATATGATGTAGATTGTAATTTATTTGATTTAATGACTATTTCTTCATATAAAATCTATGGATTAAAAGGAATTGGTGCATTAATTAAGAAAAAGAAATGTAATTTAGTACCTCTTTTATGTGGTGGTACTCAACAAAATGGGTATAGAGTTGGTACAATGGATTATGCTGGTATTGCAACTTTTGATTATACAATTCAAAAAGCAATCAACGATTATTCAAAAAATCATAAACATGTACAAGAATTATTCGATTATACTGTAAGTGAATTAGAAAAAATTGATGAAATTAAAGTTCATAAATTCCCTAATCAAGTTCCATACATTATAAATTTTGCATTAAAAACTAAAAGTGCAAGTGTATTTATTGAAGCATTATCTAATGAAGAAATTTATGTTTCAACTAAAGCAAGTTGTTCAAATAAATTACATTCAGTTTCTCATGTTGTAGAAGCAATCTACAAAGATGAAAAAGAAGCATTAAATTCAATTAGAGTATCATTTAGTAAAAATAATACTTTAGAAGAATGTAAGATATTTATTAGTAAGGTAAAAGAAATTTTACCTAAATTAAGGAGTTAAGATGGAATTTAATACTATTATTGTTAGATATGGAGAAATGTCTACTAAAGGTAAAAATAAAAAAGATTTCATTAATCGTCTTGCAAGTTCAATTAATAAAGCATTAATTAAATTTCAAGATGATTATAAATTAGTAAAAAGACATGACCATATTTATATTTATTTAAACAAAGAAATTAAAGATATCGTTAAAATTTTAAAAGAAGTTCCTGGAATGTATTCATTCTCTTTAGCATATCTTTTAGAAGATCCAGAACTTGATAATTTATTAAATAAAACTTTAGAATTAATAAAACAAGATAAAGGAAATACTTTTAAAGTTAAAACTCACAGGATTGATAAATCATATCCTTATACAAGTGATGATATTAATAGAAAAGTTGCAGGAAATATCTTAAAGAATACTGAACTTAAAGTAGATGTTCATAATCCTGAAATCTTACTTGGAATTGAAATTCGTGATGATGGTGCATACATTTTTACTGAAACAATTAAAGGTCTTGGAGGATATCCAGAAGGAAGTATTGGAAGAAGTTTAATGATGATAAGTGGTGGAATTGATAGTCCTGTTGCAAGTTATTTATTAATGAAAAGAGGTATTGAACTTAGTTTTATTCACTATGCATCTCCTCCATATACATCAAGTCAAGTTATTGAAAAATTAAAAGATTTATTAACAGAACTTTTACCATATCAATCAAAAATTAATTTATATATTATTCCATTTACTAAAATTCAAGAAGAAATATATAACCATTCTTTTGAAGGGTATCCAGTTACTATTATGAGAAGAATGATGTATCGAATTGCAGAAAAACTTGCAAATAAATTACATATTTATTCTATCTCAAATGGAGAAAGTTTAGGTCAAGTTGCATCTCAAACAATTGAATCTTTATATGTAATCAATAAAGTTACTTCAATGCCAATTATTAGACCATTAAGTGCAATGGATAAAATTGATATTATTGAAATTTCAAAAAAGATTAATACTTATGATATTTCAATTAGACCTTATGAAGATTGTTGTACAATTTTCCCAGTTAAAAATCCAAAAACTCATCCAAAAGAAGAAGATTGCTTAAAGATTGAATCTAAATTTGATTATGAATCTTTAATTGAAGACGCAATAAATAATGTTACAAAAGAAGTTATCAAGTTATAAACTTGGTAACTTTTTTATAAAGAGAAGTAGAAGTAAATAAAAAAGACATCCTTTACAGAATGCCTTTTAAATTAATCTATGTATTTTTAAAACTATTTAGCTTCTTTAGCAATTTTAACTAATTCTTTGAAGCCTTTTTCATCGTGGATTGCGATTTCTGATAACATTTTTCTGTTTAAATCGATTTTAGCAACCTTTAAACCGTGCATAAATTTTGAATAAGAAATATCATTTAATCTGCAAGCAGCATTGATTCTCTTGATCCATAATTTTCTGAAATCACTCTTACGATCTTTTCTTGAAATATATGCATATCTCTTACTTCTCATGACTTGTTCTTTAGCAGTCTTGAATAAGATATGTTTACTTCCAAAATAGCCTTTAGCTTGTTTTAAAACTTTTTTTCTTCTTGCGTGTGTAACTGTTCCACCTTTTACTCTCATAACGTTCTCCTTTACCTAACTATTGTTGAATTAAGTATTTAATTCTCTTTAAATCACTCTTTGAAACGGATGCACTCTTTCTTAAATGCATTTTTTGTTTATGAGTTTTGTGTGGTGCTAAGTGTGAAACATATGAATGATGTCTAACAACTTTACCGCTACCTGTTACTTTAATTCTCTTTGTAAGAGCTTTTTTACTTTTCATTTTTGGCATAGATAATTTTCTCCTCTCTTTCTACTTTTTAATTTTACTTGAAAGCATACAAGTTAACCATTTACCTTCTAAAAAAGGTGCTTTTTCGACGTTAGCGTTATCTTTAACGAGTTCAATGAATTTGTTTAAAACATTTTCACCAACTTCAACGTGACTTAATTGTCTTCCTTTAAATCTAACACCAACTTTAATTTTATTACCATCTTCTAAGAATTTATTAGCGGCTTTGGCTTTGGTTAATAAGTCGTGCTCGCCAATTTGAGGTGTAAGTTGAATTTCTTTAACTTCAATGATCTTTTGATTCTTCTTAGCTTCTTTAGCTTTCTTTTGAGCTTCGAAACGGAATTTACCATAGTTTAAGATTTTACAAACTGGTGGTTTTCCTTGTGGATGAACACATAATAAATCTAAGTTAAAGCTTTCAGCTTTTCTCATAGCATCGTATCTTGACATTACTCCAAATGATTCACCATTAGGTCCAATGACAAGTACTTCTGGGAAACGAATAAATTCATTTACTAAATCGCCATTTTTGTTATTTGCTTGACGATTCTTGTTACCAAAATTTTGATTTGGTTTTTGATTTGTAGCTATAATTAATTTCCTCCTCAATAGCAATAAAAAACGGATAGTAGAAGAACTGTCCGTGCAAAAAATTAATTTAACTAATTCTTGTAGCATAATACCAATCTGATAAATCAAATCTGGTGAGAGCAAACTTCTTTCTACTAACGTCAATAAATATACACTATTTAATATCAAAGTGCAAGTATAAATGTTAAAAATATCAATGAATTTCAAGATATTTATGCACTTTTTTCAATTTTAGAATAAATTTTTGGTAGTGTCAAACAAACTTATTTGTATTTAAAATATTAAATTTAATAAAATACAACAAATTACAATAATATTTTTAAATTACAATGAAATACAACAAATTACAATAAAATACAATGAAATACAACAAATTACAACTTGAATTAATAAATACAACAAATTACAATATTTATAATATATGGAGGTATTATATGGAAAATCCATTTTCAATATCATTTGGAAGAATAAATGAAAAAGTAATTCAAAGAGATAAAGATATAGAACCTATTTTTGAAGATTTTAATTCTACTCATTCAAGAAATACAGTTTATATTTTAACTGGTCCAAGAGGATCGGGGAAAACTGTTACATTAGCCCATATTCTTGATACATATCGAGAAAAAGATAATTGGGTTGTTGCAAGAATAAATCAAAACGATAATATTTTGGAACAATTAGCAAGTTTATTATATGAATATGGAGCTTTAAAAATTAAAACTTTAAAAGTTGAGTTTTCTTTTTCATTTTCTGGCATTTCTTTTAATGTTAAAGGAGATAAACCCGTATCTAGTATTGAAATTTATTTAAAAAACTTATTTGAATATTTCAAAAAGAAAAATATTCATGTTTTAATTGCAATTGATGATGTTTCTAAAAATAATGCGATGGTTAATTTTATAAGAGCATATCAAGGGTTTTTAATTGATCATTATGATATAAGACTTTTAATGACTGGGTTAAGCAAAAATATTTCAAAATTAGAAAATGATAAATCTTTAACCTTTCTTTTTAGAGCACCTAAAATTTGTTTATCTCCACTTTCCATACCTTCAATTGCTTTTTCGTATGAAGAAACTTTTAACATTAGTGAAGAAGAATCAATTAAACTTGCTAAAACAACTAAAGGATACGCCCTAGCTTATCAAGTTTTAGGAGATATTCTTTATAGAAATAATGAAAAATCTTTATCTAAAAGAGTATTAAAAGAATTTGATATTAAAATGAGTGATTGGAGCTATGAAATTATTTGGAATGAATTAACAAATTCAGAAAAAGAAATACTATCTTTAATTGCAGAAGGGTTTATTACTAATGAAGAAATTACAAGTGCTATGAATATTTCTAATGGTAATTTAGCAATTTATAAATCTAAACTTGCAAAAGAAGGCTTAATTGATGTTTCAAAAAGAGGAAAAACAGAATTCTTATTACCTAGATTTAAAGAATTTATTGAATTAAGAAAAAAGTTTGAATTATAAAAAAAGTTCACTTTTTTAAGTGAACTTTGAGAGATTTTTATTCTTTAATTAACTTTCTGGATAAAGAATCTTCATTTCCTAATCCTTTTTTCTTTAAAAGAACTACAGAAATTAAAAATGATCCTTGATAAATTGTGTTAACTGTAATTTGAATCCATGCTTTTTCAAATGATGTTTTAGTAGATAGATAACCCATTAAAATCATTGAAATTAAGGCAATAATATTAAAGATTATAGCAGGAATTGATTTTAATCTAATTGAAATATAAATTAATGTGATTAAAAATCCACCTGCTCCTATAACCATTAAAATAATAAATGGCATAGTAGAAGTAAACTCAGTAGCAGCAAGTACTACTAATATTCCTAATGTAGAACATCCTACTTTAGTGTAGTTTTTATTATGGAATGTAAACATTCCTATTATTCCTAAAAATGTTAAGAAGAAACCTACACTTTGAGTTGTAGTAAATTGATATGAAAGAATTGAATAATCAATTCCACATCCAAGTAGTATTTTATGCATTGCTTTAAAGAATCCTGCAGCAAATACCATAATAGTACCACCTGCAAATAAGGTGTAACACCCCTTAACCATCTTATTATATAAAGTCTTTTGTAAGATAATAATTCCTATTAAAAATAGAATTAAAGGTACTAAATCATATAACCCTTGTAATATTTGTAAATATCCTGGAGCATCTCCAAGTACAGTATCAAGAGTATTAAATAGATTCATAATTATTTAAGCCATTTCCAATTTTTAATGGATTTAACAGGAATAAGATGCATTAAGATAGGAGTTTTCTTTTTATATTCTTGGTATTTAGGATCATCTCCATAAGATTTATCTTGTCTAATTTCAAGTCTTTTAGCACCACTTACCATAACGTAAACGATTAAAACATAACCTAAAATTACCATTATCCATTGAGCCCATCCAGAAATTACATTAACTCCACTAACTAAAACTCCAGTCCAGAAAAGAATTTCACCTAAATAATTTGGACATCTAACAAATTTATATAATCCATTAGATACAAATGTTTTAGGATTTTTCTTTTTAGCAGCACTTTTTTGATAATCTGCAATTGTTTCAATTAAAAGTGCAATAAACATAATACCTGCACCAATTAATGGAAATAATAATTCATCTCCTTTTCCATTATATAATCTATAAAAAATAGGAGAAGTTTCTTGAACATAAAGGATACCTACTATAATCCAAATACTAAAAAGTACAAAGAAAGGCATCTTTTTTGTAGATCCAGTTTCTGCATTTTCAAAAACTTTCTTTCTATAACTTGCACTTTTTATTTCTCTAGCAAGTAAAAATCCAGATAATCTACATCCATAAAGAATAAGAAGAATACATAAAATATATGCTACCCAATTCATGTTTCCTTTATAGAATCCAGGTATAAAACTCATAACGATTAAAGCAATTCCAATACCTGCAACTGCAAATCCATATCCAATTGATAAAAAGTAAACAAACTTTTTAAATCCAACTGAAGAAAGAAGAAGTGCAACAATAAATAATACTAATATTCCCCAAGGGAAAGCATTTTGTAAAGCTTCCATAATTATTTCACCTCTTTATATCTAGATTTAATATATTCTTTAAATGAAGAATTACCATATTTAGTTTCACCAACTAAATCATGAGTCATAGTCCATTTAGAGAATCTAATAAGTCCAGCTGTACCATCTTGAACTTCAGCTTTATCTGCTTTTTTAGCAATTAAATCAAATAAGAATACAGGTGCTCTTGCAATTTTTGCCTTTTTACCTGCTGCTTCAAAAAACATCTTAGCAATTTCATCATATGTATAAATTTCTTTTCCACCAATAGAATAAGTTTTATTAATATCTTTCATATGAAGAACAATAAATTCACCTAAATCTTTAGTATCAATAACATTTACATGGTGTTTTTTATGTCCAAGTAAAGTAACTTTACCTTTTTCAATCATTGGCATAAATACATGTGCGATATCATAAAAATATCCTGTAGGTCTAAAAATATTATATTTTAATCCACTCTTTTTAAGTTCAATTTCAAATTTATGTTTAGCATCTAAAAGTGGAACATTTGGATCAGTATCACAATAAATAACTGAAACATAGTTAAAACATTTTACACCTGCTTTCTTAGCTTCATTTAATAAATTTAAATTACCTTGGAAATCTACATCATATGCTGTAAATTTAGTTGATTTAGTAACAAGTCCAACAGTTGTAATACAAATTTCACAATCATTTAATAAACCTTCAATTGTAGAAGGATTTGTTAAATCAATTGCGTGGAATTCATATTTTCCTTTAATTTCTGGAACATCTTTTTCTTTTAAATCAAGTGCAACAACTTGATGACCTTCATTAATTAATTTCTTTAAGATATCTAATCCTAAATTTCCAAATGCTCCTGCTAATGCGACTTTCATTATTTATTCTTCTCCTTTGATCTTTTATCGTTAATAATATCCATTTCTTTTGCAGTAATTTTTGTGCAATTATTTTCTTTTGCCCACTTTACACAACCTTTTAAAACGGTAGGTAAGAAAATACGAGGAACTTTTACAAGTTTTTCTAATGCATCATCTGTAAATTCAACATCAGTTTGTAATCTTTTTGCAGCGTATCTAACACTTGAAACTGTTGTTTCTCTCATTGGAAGAAGTTCAGGACGTGGTTTTTTAAATCTAGAACACCAGAAATTTTTACTATCTCTATATCCATAATCAACTGGAACTTTAGGGAATCCATTTGCAGTAACTCCATTAACAATAGTGTTCCAATATTTTTCTTTCATTAAAATTTTATCAATTCTTAAAATGAAAGTAGCACCAAATTGAGAAGTAATACCATTAAAATCATGATATGGACCTTCATATCCATTTAATTCTCCTGGCTTATCGTTTTGAGCGTTATCTAATTCTTTAAGCCATGTACATTCAACAACTTGGAAAGCGTCTTTTAAGATTTTTGGATATATTTCATTTTTATTTTCTTTTGATCTTTCACCATCTTCCATTTGAAATATACAACCTTTCATTTTTTCTTCAGGAGTATCTCCAGGCCAACCCATTCTAACTGCTTCTTTAAATAACTTCTTATCGTCAGGAATGAAGTTTAAAGCACATTTTCCAGTACGTAAAATGTTTTGAGCAGTATTTGAAGAATTTCTACAATTTAATATAAAAGTGTAGCAATCTTTACCTGCAATCCAGTATGGAAAACATAAAGAATATGGTCCTACTGTGGTTTTTCCATCAGGAGTTAAGGTTGATACCATAACTACTGGCATTGGGAAAAATAGGGATGTTTGATAAAAATTATCCTTTGGTTCTAAGTTTTTAAAACTACTCATTATTATTTCCTCCTTTTAACACAAAGTGTTTTAAAAAATTTATTAAATCATCAATACTTATTTCTTCTTGAATAGAAGAAGAAATAATAATATTGCTTAATAAAACTAAATTGCTATCAGTGATAGATTCATTAAATTTTGAATAAATATTTTTAATTAAATTACCTAATCTAGTAACGAATATTTTGTGTCCAGTTTCGTACTTTTCTTTTAAATTTTTAACTTGAATTGATAATAAAAATTCTTTGTGAGTATCCCAAAAATGACGGATTGTTGTATGAATTAATCTAATTCCTTCTTCAATACTAGAAATATTTTCTAACTGAAGTGATAATTCGTTTAATTCTTTATTCCAATCAATACTTACAAGAGCTGCTACAATTGATAATTTATCGTCAAAATAATTATAAATTGTACCAAGACCAATTCCTGATTTTTTAGCAATCTCACGCATGGATAATTTTTCATATCCTTTTGTTTCTAATTCTTTTGAAGATATTTTTAATATCTTTTCTTTTGGATCTTTAATTATTTTTGGCATATTATGAACCTGTTCACTTTATATGGTAATTTTATCCCGAATTAACAAATTTGTAAATAGTAATCTTTAAATTTATTTTTAAAGAGTTTAAAATATTAGACATGAATAAAGTAATTATATTTGATTTTGATGGAACTATATTAAATACAGAACCATTTATTGGAAGATTAATCTATGAAACATATTTGAAATTCACTGGAAAAAAGTTAACTTTAGAAGATATTTTAAGAAATTATGGACCAAGTGAAGATGGAATGTTAATTAATTTAAATGATACAAGTTATGACGCTAAAGAAGCATTTGAATATTATTTAAAAATATATAAAAAAATGCATGAAGAATTCTTCACACATATTGATAAAGATTTAAAAAATATCTTTGAATATTTAAAATCTAATGATATTGATACCTATATTATTACAGGAAGAAGTAAGGAATCTTTAGATATTTCTTTAGATATTTTAGATATTAGAAAATACTTTAAGGGGTATTATACAGGTAGTCAAAAAGGTATTAATAAACCTACATCTATTAGAAATTTAATGAATGATCATAATTATAATAATAAAGAATTATTATATATTGGAGATACCGTTAATGATATAAATTCTATGAAAGAAGTAGATGTTAAAATTATTTCAATAGCACTTTATAATCTTCAAAATTATGATAAATTAAATGAACTTAATCCAGGGAATGTCGTTAAAGATTACAAGGAACTTGATTTAAAGATAAAAGAATTTCTTAAAGATTAATACTAGATTTATTTTTTAAATAGATTATTAAACATAAAATTAAATTTATTAAAGGGATAACACTAAAAATATTTGGATTATAAGTTAAAGATTCATTAATTACTAAATTATTAATTTTTACATAATGTAATAATGATACTGAAATAGTAACCCCAATAATAAAGAAAATAATAATTAATAAGTAAGTTTTAAACTTACTTATTTTTGTATTATCTTTATATAATAATCCTTCTATTCCAAATTCAACCGTTCTTCTTGTATTATTAGTCATCATTGTAGGAGTAAAGTTAATAAAATTAAAATTATTAAAAGATGACACTAAAACTACTCCATATATAGTTAATATAATAACTTCTAAGATTTTAAAAATATTAAAATCATAAGAAGTAGGAATAACAATTAATAAAATATTTAATATTATTAAAATAATAAGATGGAATAAAAAACTATCCTTATTCTTTTTATTTAATAAATACTTAATTAAAACATTAATAATAAATCCTATAATAAAGGATAAAAATGATATTAAAGAGATTGTTAGTGAATTAAAGTTAGCTTGTACTAAAGAAGACACTATGTTTACAATGTTTCCAGTCTGCATAAATGCAAAAAAAGAATGTTTATATAATGAATATACTTCAAAAAAACCTCCATTTATTGATAATAATAAATAGAATATATACATAAATACTTTTGAATGATTAATATCTTTTTCCATACCTAAATATTATAGTATTTAAAATTACAAAATAAATATAAAAAAAGAACTTACAATTAATGTAAGTTCATAATTTTTAACTGGTGACCTTAAGGCGATTCGAACGCCTGACCCACAGCTTAGAAGGCTGTTGCTCTATCCAGCTGAGCTATAAGGCCAGCG
>CAVGUB010000060.1:0-12687 GCA_963632375.1 Phocaeicola dorei
TTGCAAAATATGGTAGAAATCCTGAAGAAGCACATATTAGTGAACAATATGATATCCTCGGAGAAATGGTTAGAGATTATGGAGGATTAAATTGGAGAAATACTCATAAATATATTGCTGATCATGATTCAAAACAATTAATTTATTTTTCAATGGAATTTTTAATTGGAAGACTTTTAACAAGCAATATGATGAATCTTGGAATTTATGGTGTTGCTAAAGATGGTCTTGCAGATTTAGGAATTGATATTGGTGCATTAGAAGATGAAGAAGCTGATGCAGGTTTAGGAAATGGTGGTTTAGGAAGACTTGCTGCATGTTTCTTAGATTCAATTGCGTCTTTAGGATATCCAGGAAATGGTAACTGTATCCGTTATGAATATGGTTTCTTCAAACAAAAGATTATTAATGAAAAACAAGTAGAACTTCCAGATCAATGGTTATCAAATGGATTCGTTTGGGAAGTTAGAAAACCAAAACACAGTGTTGATGTTAATTTCTATGGAAATGCTGAAACTTATTTAAAAGCAGATGGTAGTTATAGTATTAGAACTGCAAATGCAATTAAAGTTAGAGCTTGCCCATATGATGTTAGTGTCGTTGGCTATAAAAATGGAGTCGCTAATAATTTAAGACTTTGGAGTGCTCAACCTTGTGAAGAAAATATTCCTACAAATCAATCATTTGAAGAATATTTATCAACAATTAAAGAATTATGTCATGGTTTATATCCAGATGATTCTACAGAACATGGCAAACTTTTAAGATTAAGACAACAATATTTCTTTGTTTCTGCAGGTTTACAATCAGTTATTAGAGGATATTTAAGAAATCATGAAAATTTAGATGATTTAGCAGCTCATTTTGTTTTCCAACTTAATGATACTCACCCAATTTTAGGTATCCCTGAATTAATGAGACTTTTAATGGATGAACATGAATATGGATGGGATGATGCATGGAACATTGTTACTAAATGTTTTGCATATACAAACCACACAATCATGGCTGAAGCATTAGAAAAATGGCCAGTTAGATATATTCAACAACTTTGTCCACGTTGCTACATGATTATTGAAGAAATTAATAGAAGATTCTTAATTTGGTCACATCAAGTTGGATGTACAGATATTGAAAGATATAACATGCAAATCATTAAAGATGGCATGATTCACATGACAAATCTTGCTATTTTCTCATCATTTAGTGTAAATGGTGTTGCTGCTTTACATACTCAAATTTTAAAGAAAGAAACATTCAAAGATTTCTTTAAATATTTCCCAGAAAAGTTCAACAATAAAACAAATGGTGTTACACATAGAAGATGGTTAATGTATGCAAACCCTGAACTTGCTAACTTAATTACTTCAAAAATTGGTGATAGTTGGATTAAACATCCAGATGATTTAGAAAAATTATTAGAATTTAAAGATGATCAAGCTTTAATCAATGATTTAAGAATGATTAAACATGAAAATAAGATTAAACTTGCTAATTACATTTCTAAAAATTATGGAATTGATATTGATGTCCATTCAATTATCGATACTCAAGTTAAGAGATTACACGCTTATAAACGTCAATTAATGAATGTATTTAGAATCATTAATAACTATTATGAAATTAAGACAAATCCTGATTTCAAAATGACTCCACATACATATATTTTTGGTGCTAAAGCTGCTCCAAGTTATTATTTTGCAAAAGAAATCATTAATTTAATTAATGCAGTTGCAAAAGTTTGTAACAATGATCCAGAAGTTAGTAAATACATGAAAGTTGTATTTATGGAAAATTATGGTGTTTCATTAGCAGAATTAATCATTCCAGCAAGTGATGTTTCAGAACAAATTTCTACAGCAGGAAAAGAAGCAAGTGGTACATCAAATATGAAATTCATGATGAATGGTGCTTTAACACTTGGTACTTTAGATGGTGCTAACGTTGAAATTAATGAAAGAGTTGGTGATGAAAATAGCTTCATCTTTGGTTTAAAAGTTAAAGATATTGAAGATATTAAATCAAGTGGATCATATAATCCATGGGATTTATACAATTCAAATCAACAAGTTAGAAGAGTTTTAGATTCATTATTCAATGGTCCTTGGTGTGAAGGAATTAATGATAGATTTAGATCAATTTTTGATGAAATTATGAATCATAATGATGAATATTTCATTCTCCTTGATTTAGATAGTTACATCAAAGCAAGTCAAAAAGTTGATAAATTCTATCAAGATAGAGATCAATGGTTTAAATCAACTTTAATTAACATTGCACGTTCTGGACACTTCTCAAGTGATAGAACAATCGAAGAATATAATAGAGATGTCTGGCATCTTGAAAAAATTGATTATTCAAAATAATTAAAATTTAAAAGGCCTTAAGTTAATACTTAAGACCTTTTTGAATACTTACTTTTTTAAATTATTATATTCATTTTTTAGATATTTTTTAACGTAATCAAGAATTGCTTTACGGGTAATAATCCCTATAAAGATTTCTTTATCATCAACAACTGGGACGAAGTTTTGTGCAAGTAATAATTCATATAAAGTTTTAATATCAGTATCAATTTTAATAGATTTATAAGTTCTATAATTTGAAACTTCTAAAATATTAAAATCTTCAAAATGTTCTATCTTATTATTTATATTATTTTTCAAATAATATAATAAATCACCTTCACTGATTGATTTAATGTATTTTCCGCTTTTAGAAATAATTGGAAGAACTTGATATCTATAATGTTCAAATATTTCTAAAACTTGTCTAATAGTCATATTTTCATTAACACACTTAATTTTACTTTTTGGTGTTAAAAAGAATAATACATTCATTATTTGTTCAACCTATAAGATAAATTTGTTTTTTGAAAAACAAACAATAAAACAAGTGATATTACATAACCTGCAACTCCTTGGATTAAATCAAATCCAGAAGAAATAAAACAAGTTTTATAATCAAAATTATATACAATTAAGTAATATACAAAATATGTTAAAACCATTAAAAGAGTAGAGAATCCATATAATGTATTTTTAGATAATTCTTTTTTGCATTTAGAATAAATAAAATACGCTGCGATTGCTTCTAATCCTTTTGCAACAATTGTAAAAGGAATGCAACTTGCGTATCCAGAAGCTAAATCACCTAAACTTGCACCAATTATTCCTGTAAATAATCCTACAAATGGACCAAAAGTAATTGATGAAAATAAAATAATTGCGTCACTTAAATTAAAATACCCAAGTCCTCCAAGATAAGGAATAGATATAAAATAAGTAGATACAAAACATAATGCACTTAAAAATGCAGTATATGATATTTTTAATGTTAAATCTTTAATCTTAAATTTATTTTTCATCTTTAATAAATAAATTATAGAATTCTTCAATTGTGTAACATTCAATACCTTTTTCTTCAAGATGACGTGTTGTAATTCCTTTACCTTCAATTAATTTATCTTTAAAAGAACCATCATGAATATTATTAACTCCACAACTTGGAGAATTATCTTGTAAAATTGCTTTTTTAACATGGCAATAATTACAAGCGTTACAAGTTTTTAATGCACCTTCTTTATAATATTTAGTAACATCTCTTCCTTTAACACTTATTACTTTATCCCCTTTAATTTCACTAGGATCACGAGGAGTTTTTAAACCTCCTAAAGTTTCAGGACAGATTGGTAATAAATCATATTTTTGCATAATCTCTTTAACTAACGGATTATACTTACCTTTTCCATCGTATCTACATTTATCACCTACTAAGCATGCACTAATTAAAACTGTTTCCATAATTTTCCTCTCAATTTGATTATTATAATAATTTTGTAATTAATAATCTAGATTAAGAATAAAATTTTAAATATAATTTATTAAATGGAATATAAATTTTACAAAGATATAACTTTAAAAAATCAAAATATTAAAGTTTACTATATAAAAAAGAAATCTTTAAAAAGATCAATTAAATACACTTTCAAAAAAGACTCAAATTCTTTATGTTTTTCTTTACCTTATTTTGTATCCTTAAATGAAATTGATAATATTTTAAATAATGATAAAGAAAGAGTAATCAGATTAATCAATAGATCAAATAGTATTAATAAAGATTATTTAAATTATTATTTAGGAGAAAAACTAGATGTTTATGATTCTTTAATTTATATTGATAATAAATATTTAACTTTAAATGAATTTTATAAATACAAGCAAAAAGAAATATATGATACTTTATATAAATTCTTTAAAGAAGAAGAGGAAAGATTACACACTAAAAAGCATATTTTTAAAGTAAAATCTGGAATCGAGTCTTATTATGGAATTAATTATCCTAAAAAGAATACGATTATTTTAAATATAATTTTAATTCATTTTAGTGAAGAAATTATTAAAAGTGTCATTGATCATGAATTAACGCATGACTTACATCATGGACATGGTAAAGAATTCTATATTTCTTTACTTAATTCTTGTCCAAATTATTATGAACTTGATTCAAAGCTTAAAAAAGGAGTAGTAAAATGATAAAAGAAATTAAATCTTTAGATAATAAAATTATTAAATACACTTTAAAATTAAAAGAAAATAAATATCAAAAAGAAGAGAAAAAATATATTATTGAAACATACCATCTTTTAGAAATGTCTTTAAAAGATTTAGAATATGTATTTTGTTTATCACCTTTAGAATTACCAGAAAATATTACTCAATATATTGTAACTGAAGATATTTTAAAGAAATTATCATCAAATAAATCATTTTCTAAAGTAATTGGAGTAGTTAAAATGAATGAAAAACCTCTAGATTACTCAAAAGATATTTTATATTTAGATAATCTTCAAGATCCAGGAAATATTGGAACGATTTTAAGAACATCTCTTGCATTTTCTTACTTTAATATAGGGTTAAGTTTAAACACATGTTCAATTTATAATTCAAAAGTTATCCAAAGTGCTCAAGGAGCATTATTTAATCTTAATTTTGAAAGATTTGAAATTGAAAAATTAAAAGAACTTCAAAAAGAAGGATATAAGATTTTAGTAACTACTCTTTCAAATAATTCAATTTTTATTAATGAATTTAAACGTAAAAATAATGAAAAATTAATCATTGTTGTAGGAAATGAAGGGAATGGAGTAAGAAAAGAAATTATTGATATTGCAGATTACAAAATTAAAATCGATATTTCAAATATTGATTCTTTAAATGTAGGAATTGCTACAGGAATTACACTTTTTGAATTAAAAAAGTAAAAATTCTTTAAAAATATATTTATTTATTTTAAAATATAAGAGCGTAGAAAAGAAGTAGTAAGTAAGTTTAAATTTATTTAGCAAGAGAAAGGTAGTTGGTGAAAAGTCCTTAATAAATACTTATTGAATTCATCTTGGAGCAGGTTTGATGAACCCCTTAAAAACTTAGGAAAAAGTTAAAATTAAGTGCAAAGAATTAGGATGGTACCGTGTTTTGCTAAACACTCCTATCGTAATTCTTTTTTTATTTTTTGGAGGAAATTTCAAATGGATTATAAAAGTAAATTTGAAGAATTAAGAAATGAGGTTTCAAAAGATTTAGAAAACGCTAAAGGATTAGATGTTTTTAAAGAACTTAAAAACAAATATTTAGCAAAGAAAGGTTCTATTTCATTAATGATGAATGAAATTAGAAATGTTGATAATAAGAAAGAATTTGGAGAAATCTATAATAAAGTTAGAAAAGAAGTTGAAGCAAAAATTGATGCTAGAATTGCTGAAGAAGAAGCTAAACTTTTAAATGAAAAATTAAAGAAAGAAGAAATTGATATTACTTTACCTGGTAATAATTTAGAAAAAGGAAATATGAATCCTTTCTTTAAAGTTATTAAAGAAATTGAAGATATCTTTGTAGGAATGGGTTATAGTGTTGAAAATGGTCCTGAAGTTGATAGTGATCATTATGTTTTTGAATTATTAAATATTCCTAAAAACCATCCAGCTCGTGATATGCAAGATACTTTATATATTGATGATTCTTATTTATTAAGAAGTCATACTTCAAGTGTTCAAGCTCACGTTATGGAAGAAAGTAAAGGAAAACCTATTAAAATTATTTGTCCTGGAAAAGTCTATAGAAGAGATGATGACGATATGACTCATTCACATCAATTTGCTCAAGTTGAAGGATTAGTTATTGATAAGAATATTAATTTAGGTAATTTAAAAGCAACTTTAGAATTATTCGCTCAAAAAATGTTCTCAAAAGATACTAAAGTTAGATTTAGATCATCATATTTCCCATTTACAGAACCTTCAGTTGAAGTTGATATTTCTTGTTTTTCTTGTCATGGCAAAGGGTGTCCAATTTGTAAAGGAAGTGGATGGATTGAAATTTTAGGAGCAGGTATGGTTAATCCTAATGTTTTAAAAATGTCAGGATATGATCCGGAAGTTTATAGTGGATTTGCATTTGGAATTGGAATTGAAAGAGTTGCAATGCTTAGATATGGAATTAATGATATTCGTAAATTCTATCAAAATGATATTCGTTTCTTAGATGAATTCAAAAAAGAGATTGAGGATTAATTATGTTAGTTAGTTTAAAAGAAGTTAAAAAATATGTTGATTTAGAAGGAATCTCTACAGAAGAAATTGCTTCAAGATTAACATTTTCAGGAATTGAAGTTGAAGGCATTAAAGAAGTTGCAAGTGCTACTAATTTAGTAATTGGTGAAGTTATTGAATGCAAAAATCATCCAGATAGTGACCATTTACATGTTTGTAAAGTTAATGTTGGAGATGAAGTTTTAGATATTGTTTGTGGTGCTCCTAATTGTAGAAAGGGTTTAAAAGTTATTGTTGCTCGTGCAGGTGCTATTTTAAATCATGATAAAGAAATCAAAAAAGGTGAAATTAGAGGACAAGTTAGTAATGGAATGCTTTGTGCTTTAAATGAACTTGGAGTAGATCCTAAAACTTTAAGAAAAGAACAAATTGAAGGTATTGAAGAATTACCAAGTGATGCAGTTATTGGAAACACTAAAGTTTTAGAATATTTAGGCCTTGATGATGAAATTTTAGACCTTTCATTACTTGCTAACCGTAGCGATTGCTATAGCTTATTTAATGTTGCTCGTGAACTTGGAGCATTATTTAATAGAAAAGTAACAATCCCAGAAGCTAAAGAAGAAGTAAATTATGTTGAAAGTAATTTAAAACTTGAAGTTAATAGTGAAAATACAAAATCATTCTTTATTAAAGTTGTTAAAGGAGTAAGTGTTAAAGAATCTCCTTCTTGGTTAAAGAATGTTTTAAGAAGTGAAAATATTAATTCAGTTAATAATATTGTTGATTTAGGAAACTACATCATGTTATTAACTGGTCAACCAATCCACGCTTATGATTTAGATAAAGTTAATAATGAATTAAAAGTTAATCAAGAATTTGAAGGTAAATTTGTTGCATTAGATAACGCAGAACATGAAGTTAAAAAAGGCGATATTGTTATTGAATCTAATTCTAAAGTCATGAGTCTTGGTGGAATAATTGGTGCTAATGATAGCAAAATTGATGAAAATACTAAAAATATTGCTATTGAAGTTGCTAACTTTGATTTTGCAACAGTTAGAAAAACTGCAATTAGAATGGGAATTTCTACAGATTCATCCCAAAGATTTATTAAAGGAATTAATAAAGATCAAAGTGAATATGTGTTAAATTTATTCGTTAAAATCTTAAAAGAATTAAGTGAATTTAAAGAAGTTTCTCAAATTATAAAGGTAGATAAATTAAATCATGATAAAAAGATTATTTCATGTTCAAAAGATTACATTAATAATAGATTAGGTAGTAATTTTACATTACTTGATATTACTAATTGTTTAAAACTTTTAAATTTTGAAATTGAAATTTTAGATGATAATAATTTTAACGCTACTGTCCCTACATTTAGAATTGATGTTGAAGGTAAAGCAGATTTAAGTGAAGAAATTATTAGATATTATGGATTTGATACTATTACAACTTCACTTCCTGTAATGGAAACAACTGTAGGAAAATTATCATCTACAAGAGAAAAAGAAAGAGTAATTGAAGATTATTTATTATCTAAAGGATTATATGAAGTATTAACGTATACTTTAATTAATAAAAAAGATAATGATATGTTAAATATCATTAATACTAATGAAGGTATTGAAATCTTTAATCCTTTAACAGAAGATCATAAATACATTAGAAGAAATTTATTATCATCTATCCTTAGATGTGCAGAATATAACATTAATCATAATAATGATAATCCATCATTATTTGAAATTTCTAATGTATATAGTAAAGGTAATAAAGAAGAAATCCATTTAAGTATTGCGTTAATTGGTAATAAATTTGAAAAAGATTTATTAAATTCTAAACCTAAAGATTTCTTTGATTTAAAAGGATATGTTGAATCAATTTTAACTTTATTTAATGTAGATTCGAACCGCGTTAAATACGAAAGATTTGAATCAAATGAATTCCATCCAGGAAGAAGTGCATTAATTAAAATTGATAATAAAGTAGTTGGTGTTATTGGAGATATCCATCCTTTATTAAGAGATGAATTCTCTTTTAAGAAAGAAAGTGTTGTAATTGGGGAAATTAATTTATCTTTATTATTTAGTATTAAAACTGGTAAGAATAAATTTATGGAATATTCTAAATTCCCATCAATTACTCGTGATTTAGCATTTACAATTTCTAATGAATATAAATATATTGATGTTAGAAAAGAAATTAAAAAGGTTTCTGGATTAATTAAAAAGGTTGAAGTATTTGATATTTATAATGGAGAACATGTAAAATCAAATCATACATCTATTGCGTTAAGACTTACTTTAGAATCAATGGATGAAACTTTAAAAGAAGATACAATCAATTTAGTAATTAATAAAGTTAAAGAAACATTAATTAATAAATTTAAAGTAGAATTTAGAGGATAGTTATGAAGATTAATTTTAAATCTATTAAAGATAAAGAAGTAATTGAATATGAAGCTGATTGTAATTTATTAAATGAACTTAATAGTGATACTTTTGTTAAAAAGTTTAATAAAGTAGAAGGTGAAATCAGTTTTGATAATACAGGAGATGTCCTTGTTGTAACTTTTGATTTATCATATTCTTTAGAAGTTTTATCTACTGTATCTTTAAAACCATTTGAATATAATTCTCAATTAAAAGATGAATTATATCTTACTAATAATAAAGAAATGGAAAATGAAGAAATCATCTATTTAAAAGATGGATTCGAAATTGATGAATTAATTTATTCATTAGTAATTACTGATCTTCCAATTACTTTAAAAATGGATGATGAAACTTATCCTGAAAGTGAAGAATTTAAAGTATTAAGTGAAGATGAATATAATTCTTTAAAAGAAGAAGATAGTGAATCTCCATTTGATTCTTTAAAAGATATAAATTTTGATGATTAGTGAAAAACAGCATTTGGAAAAATGCTGTTTTTTTCTCCCACTTTCATACATTTTATGGAAAATGCCGATAATTAGGCATTTTTTTCTAACTTTCGTAGTTTTAGTTAACTAATTAACTACTAAAAAGATACTAATTTCTAAAAATAATACTTGCATGAATAGGTATAATACTATAAAATATACTCAAGTGGTAGAAAGTGGGAGAAAATGTAGGAAAATGTTCATTGGTGGATATGATTACAACATTGATAGTAAAGGAAGATTAGTTATTCCTTCCAAGTTCAGAAATGAAATTGGTAACGAAAATAATCTTTATTTAACTAAGGGTTTTGATGGTTGTATTTCTATTTACAAAGAAGATGACTTTACCAAAATGATATCTCATTATCAATCACAATCGTTTGAAAAAGAGAAAGTTCGTCAAACTTTACGTATTTTCTTAGATTCAGTAGTTCAATTAAATATTGACTCTCAAGGAAGAATCCTCCTTCCTACCAAACTACTCGAAGTATATAAGATTAAAACTAAGGTTCATATCTTAGGAGTTCTTGACCACTTCGAAATATGGGATTTTGATACTTGGGAAGAAAATAAATTAATGAACGAAAAGGATTTTGAAAAGAACGCGGAAAAATTATTTGAAAATGAAAAGTAACGAACATAAATCAGTCCTCCTTAAAGAAGCGATAGAAGGACTAAATATTAAAGAAGATGGAATTTACATTGACATGACTCTTGGGCGAGGCGGTCATAGCAAAGAAATCTTAAAAAGAATACCTAAAGGTTTCTTATATTGTTTTGATCAAGATAAGGAAGCAATAGAATATTCAAAAAATGTATTAGAAGAAGTTGGAAATAATTTTGAAATTATTGAGACTAATTTCAAAAATATGAAGACTGAGCTTCAAAAAAGAAATGTAACAAAAGTTGATGGAATCTTATTTGATTTAGGAGTTTCTTCTCCTCAATTTGATGAAGATTATAGAGGCTTTTCTTACAGATTTGATTCCCCTTTAGATATGAGGATGAATCAAAATAGTTCCTTGACAGCTAAGAAGATTGTTAACAATTACCCATTAAATGATTTAGTTAGAATCTTTAAAGAATATGGGGAAGAAAAATACGCTTATAGTATCGCTAAAAATATTTGTGCAGTAAGAGAATCAAAAGAAATTAATACAACTTTTGAGTTAGTAGATATTATAAGAAATTCTATTCCTAAGAAATTTCTTTATACGGGTAAGCATCCTGCAAAACAGGTATTCCAAGCATTAAGAATTGAAGTTAATGATGAATTAAATGTTTTGTCAATCGCTTTAGAAGATGCTATTAAGTCGATTAGTATAGAAGGAAGAGTAGTAGTAATTACGTTCCATTCACTAGAAGACAGAATTGTTAAAAATCTTTTTAAGCAATATTCTTTTGTTAAAGGAGATCGTAATAACGATTATCTTTTACCTAAAGATATGAAAAAGGCTGATTACGAACTAGTAAATAAACATTGCATTATAGCAAGTGAGGAAGAATTAAATGAAAACCCACGTGCTCATAGTGCCAAACTTAGAATTATAAAAAGGATTAAATAGTGGTGACAAAATATGGAAATGAAAGATAAATTACAAAAAACAAATCATTCAAAAGCTTATTTCTTTTTAAGAAATAGCTTATGCGTAAGTGCTGGAATTTTTGGAGCATTTGTTTTACTTGCAGTTCCAATTTCAATTGCTAGATCAGTTTTAGAAGATGATTCAATTAAACAAGAAGAAAAAGAATCTACTCAAAGTGTTATTTCTAGTTTAGAAGTTACTAATCAAAATAGTTTATTAAAGTTTTAAACTTTTATAAAAAATATTCTTCAATGAAAAGTAGGTAGTATTTGTTACTACCTATTTTTTATACCTTTTTAGATAGTTAGTTATTGCTAATTTTTATTATTTAAGAAATTTTATAAAAATTATAAATACATCGATATTTATCATATTTATTTTGATTTCATTAAAAATTAATTTAACATTTTAATTTAATTTGTAAAATTAGTAGTTGACTTATCAAAATAACTTTTATAGAATACTTCAGGCTTATTTAATAATATATGTAAATATTTTTAGAGTAAGTCTACTTAATAAGAAATATCTTATTTAAGGAGGTAAAACGAAATGAAAAAGAAATTATTTGTTGGAACGATTATCCCTGTCTTAGCATGTTTTGCAACAATTGGATCTGGATTCTCTTTATGGATTTTTAATGACACTAATAGTGTTAAAGAAGAAGGCGTTATTAAAATTAATACTACTAAAGTTGTAGGTATTGGAGATATAACTGTTACAAATAGTGAAACATCTAAAATTATTTTAGATCAAAAGAATAAAGTTAATGAATCAGGTGATACATATCAATTAAATCCAGATGCTAAAGGATGTTATATTGAAAATCCTCAAGATGTTTCATATAAATTTGATCCTGATAAATATAAAGCTTATGGAGATTTTGTAATTGGATTTGATAGTAACGAAACTGAATTAATATTTACTACAATTATTAAAATTCCTGCTGCAATTTATAAATATATTGGATTTTATTGTGCAAGTGTACCTTTAAGTGTTGCCATCAAAAACGGGGTTACTGGTACTTCACTTACTGTAGATAAAGAATATGCTACTTTTACATATTTAGATTCATTTGCTCAAACTGGCAAAACTCAAGCAGATCTTGAAGCAGGTTTTTCATTCCTTACTTGGAAAGAACATGTTTCTGATTCATCTAATGCTCATTTAACTATGGCAGTTCAATATAATGATGGATGGGTTTATGCTTATAATCAAGAAACTGGAAAATATGAAATTCATCATAAAGAATCTGAAAGTAAATATCCAACTTCATTAAGTGAATACGAAACAATGTTAAAAGAAATAAAAGGAAAAACGATTGAAGTAACTTATAAAGCAGAAGTTAAAATTAAATAATTTTTAATAGGAAGAAATTAATTTTTCTTCCTTTTTTATTAACAAGTTGTAATAAAGATAAAAAATCCTACTTTAAATTAAAATAAGTATCAACGGTAAATATTTAAAATTTGGAATATTTTTATTTGAATATTTAGATGATTCAAATTTTAGTGAAGTTTCTACAATTTTAATGTATATTAAAGGTGGATTAATAAATCATTCAATTACTAAATAACTTAAATATAGGAAGAAGTTAAAATTCTTCCTATATTTTTTTATATAAA
>CAVGUB010000061.1:0-3494 GCA_963632375.1 Phocaeicola dorei
ATTTGAGACAACAAGTCCATTTTTATTAGTTTGATTATATTTTTAGGGAGCATTTTTTGAATTTTATTAATCAAAATTCACTCTAAGAACTTAATTGTTCAACTTGAACAGTTAAGTTTAATAATTTATAATGTTTGTAGAGGATTAGAAAATGATTAAAATAGAAGGAAAATACCAAGTTAAAAAAGATTTAGAATTTTTATTAGAAGATAATAGTACTTTAAAACTATCTAATAAACTTAAAATATCTAGAAATTCATTAGATGAAATCTTAAGAACTAATGAAGCTAGTATTGATGTTTTAGAGAAGATATATTCTTCTATTTATTTGGATAATTATAGACTTAATCTTGCTAAAGAAGAGATTCTTAAAGAAACAAGTGGACTTGTTTTGTTTCATGGATCTAAAGAAGGATTAAATGAAATTAAAATTGATGGTAGTAGATTAACATGTGACTTTGGACATGGTTTTTATTTAGGGGAATCTTATGAGCAAGCTTTAAATTTTATTATGCAATATCCAAAATCTTCAGTTTATTCATTTAAAATCGATATTAAAGATTTAAAGATTAAAAGATTTGAGTGTGATTTAGAATGGATGCTTGCAATTGCATATTATAGAGGGAAAAACGAAGAAATTAAGAATAATAACAAAGTCTTAAAAATCATAAAAGAAATTGAAGATGCTGATATAATCATTGCTCCAATAGCAGATAATAAAATGTTTAATATCTTATCTGAATTTTCTTTAGGTGAAATTAATATGGATGTTGCTATACATTGCTTATTCTCATATGGACTTGGAAATCAATACGTCATTAAAACTGAAAAAGCTTTAAATAGATTAGAATTTATTGAAAATTACTATGTCTCAATACCTGAAAGACAAAATGTAAGTAAAAAGTCTTTAGAAAGAGCGTACCAAATAGACACTAAATTAAAACTTGCAAAAATGGAATATAAAACTGGACTTTATATAGGAGAAATCTTAAATGAGAAAATTTGATTATAATGGATTAAAGTTATGTAAATATCAAGGAGAACTTTTTGAAAAGTCTCTAGATTTAGATTGTTCTACTCCTATTTTTATGAGAAGATTCATGAATTCAAAATTAGCAGAACGTATTGATTTAAATGAAACTGCTTTTTTAAATCTTGATCCAGATGATGGATTATATGAATTAAGTTTAGAATATGGTAAATCTAGTTATGGATCAATAAAATTCCCTAAAAGTTCCATGTATTGGATAGGGTATATGTATAGATACATTTCTTATACAAGAGAAGAATGCACAGAATTCATCATGAAAACTTTTGATTACAACACAATGAATAAACTTTATTATTCATTCCATACTCAAGATCCAGAATGGGTAGTAGAAAGTTTATTAGAATTATATAAGTTAGATCCTAATTATTTAGATAAGAATTATCGCTTAAAAAGAATAATGATGCCATATTACAAAGAATTACTTAATAATTTAAATAAAAAATAGAGAGATAATACATTTAATAAACTTAAATTTTATTTCTCCCTATTTTTTAACAATTATTTATTTAATGAAGTTAATTTTATTTAAATAAATCATCTAAAGTAATAACTACTTTAAAATCATCAAAGTAAGCATTCTTTTCAATACCAAAAGTAGTAATTAAAGTAGGGACAATATCAAATTTATGCTTGTTATACTCTTGAAGACGTTCTATTTTATTTACAATATTAAAATGGTAATCTTTATCTACTTTAAATTCTTTATTGTAGAATTTCATTTCACATAATGAGATAACGTTATCTTTTCTTTCAATTAATAAATCTATTTGAGCACCTTTTTTAGTATCGTCTCCTTCAATACACCATGAAAATTGCATTGTGTTAATTGCTTTTATGCCGATTGCGTTTTTAATATTATCTAAATGGAAAAAGCAAAGATTTTCAAAAGCAACCCCACACCATGATTTATTTAAATTATCGCTAAATAAGGAATTATCTAAAGAAGTTTTATTATAAACAAATTTTAAATAAAATAAACAAAATGGATCAATTACTTTGTAGTATTTATATCTTTTACTTTCCATATATGGAACATATTCAATAATAAAATCACTATTAATTAAAGCTTTAAGTGTTTTACCAATTCTATCTCCATCGCTAAGTTTTAAACTTTCAAGTAGCTCTTTCCTAGTAAATCCTTTTGTTCTTTTAGATAATGCGATAACTATCTTCTTAGCAAGTTTATCTTGATCAAAAGTAGAACTAAAAAGGTTATCAAATTCTAATTCTAATTTAGCATCTTTAGCAAAGAATAAATTATCAATATTTTCTTCAATTGTTTTCTTATCTAAATAATAATTTAAATAATAAGGGATTCCTCCAAGAATCATTGATATTAAAGTAGTTTTGTATTTATTAATAGCAATACCTTTATCTTCAAAATATTCCATAGTTTCTTTTAATGAAAATGGTGAAAGATGAATACTATAAGTTAAACGATTATATAATCCATCATGCGCATTTATTAAATGATTCATAATCCATGAATTAGCACTACCACAAACAATAAGCATAAGGTTATTTTGCTTTGCTCCATATTGGTTCCAAAACCAACTAAAAGCAGGGATAAAATTAGAACCAGTTGTATCAAGCCAAGGAAGTTCATCAATAAAAACAATTTGTCTTTTGGAAGTTTTTCTATTTTCTAAAAATTCAATTAATAAAGTAAATGCTTCAATCCAAGTTTGAGGTTTTTTTGCTGATTTCATTCCTTGAGACAACAAAGATCCATAGAAAGCATCTAATTGATTTCTTAATTTTCTATCATCTTTATCAAAACTATTTGGAGATATACCAGTATGTGAAAATACAATCTCATCTGAAAACAAGGTTGAAACAAGAAAAGTCTTACCAACTCTTCTTCTTCCATATATTGCAACAAACTCAGATTTATTACTATTAAATAAAGTTTTTAATTCATCTATTTCTTTCTCTCTACCAATAATATTCATATTAATACCTCTAATTAATTTTACAATTTTCCTGCAAGTTTATCAAAGAAAATTGTGCGTTTGTGCCAACATTTGGCAGAAACATACAATTTTCCCACTAGTTTTGGGTAATAAATTGTGTGTTTCTGCCAAAACGATATTTCCATCATTAACTGAAATTTGATATATTTCGCCTTATAAAAAAGAATAATTAAGTGATTAAATAAGCATTGATAAAAACAAAATGGACTTGTTAACTCATTAGTTTGAGAAACAAGTCCAATTTTATTAGTTTGATTATATTTTAATTTGTGGTAATCGTTCTATTTTTTAATCATTAGTGGATTTGCTTAATGAATCATAAATACATTCTAAGGCATTGCAACGTGCTTTAAATGTTTCCTTTATGAAAGTCTTTTGGATATCACTGCACACAGTTAAACCATTAAAATCATTAGGGATTTCATCAATAAATTCTATAATTAGTGGAATTTTGTTAGTGATGTTGGAAC
>CAVGUB010000062.1:0-7011 GCA_963632375.1 Phocaeicola dorei
AACATATTAACTTTTTCACTTCCTTCTAATTTAAGTGAATTCTCATAAAGTTTTTTAGATACTCTCTCAAGTCCAAGACCTGGAATCTTACCATCTCTAGATAATCCTGTCTCTACTGACTTAAACATAGTATCTACAATATTATTTAAATATTCATTAATATCACTATCTTCAAAAGTATCTACAAATTCTTTAAGGTCTTTTATTTTATTCATCTTTAAATAAGTTTTAATATCATTAAACTTATTTAAAGGATAGATATCATATCCAGGTTTATTTTCTAGTTTATTCTTTAATATCTTTCCTCCTCCTACTGAATAGTAGGTAGATTCTATTAAGATATTATTTTTATTATCTAATCCTTTCATTACTAAAGTATTAGGATGTTTTAAATCTTTTAAAGAATAATCAAATGATACAATAGGGTTATATTCTTTTAATGTATCTAAAATAATCTTATCAGTAAAGTGACCTTTTCCAGTTAACGCTAATGATCCTTTTAATGTAATCTCTATTTTAGATACATTAAAAGAATTAGATTTAATATCTTTAATAAAATCTAAACTAGCTTTATATGGTCCAATTGTGTGTGAAGAAGAAGGACCAGGTCCAATAATATATAATTCTTTTAAACTTTCCATATATTTATAATTTATATTTATCTTTAAATTCTTTTATTTGATTAAGTAATCTTGATACAGTGGATTTAGATATATTAGTATTTAATTTATTAGATAAAAGGATTGCTAAATCATTGTAAGAAACTTCTGGGTATTCTTTCTTTAAATAACATAATTCCTTTAATTTCTCATTAGTAATTGTTTTAATACCAATCTTTTTATCAAATGCATCAATAATACTTAAGATTTCTTCTGATTTTGCAATCATCTTTTTGTAGTTATATTGATCTAGGTTTTCTTGTCTATTTAAGTAGTTTTTTTCATCTCTTTCAAGTCTTTTACCTTCAAAATCAATTGCACTGTTATTAGCGTCTATAAACGCTAAAAAACTTGCAATTGCTTCACTTTGTTTTAAGTAAACTACATAACTACTTCTTCTTTGAATATATTTAAATTCAAATGGATATACTTTAATTCTTTTAGTAAGTTTTAAGATTTCTTTACTAAAATCTTCATTTTTAGTAGATATCTCTAAATGGTAATTACTTGTTTGAGGGTTATTACAACTTCCACTAGAAAGGAAAAGCCCTACAAAATATCCTCTTAATCCTGCTTCTTTTGAAACAAGTTTTGAAGGGATTTTAGATGATAAGAAATCTAAATCCAAAGTTTCTAAAACAATATCAATATCGTTATTAATAACAATAATGAATTCAGTATGCTTTTTAAAATGCATTGAAGTTCTAAATCTAAAAGATACATTAATATCTTCAAATACTTTCTTTAATAATGCATAAATATATTTAGCAACTTTAGCGTTTTCTGTTTTAATCTCAATTCTTTCTTCTCTTCCAATTAAAAAAGAAGCATTATTCTTTAAGAAGCTGCTTAAAAGAGCTAAAGCACATACTTTAGATATTTCATTATTACATAATTCTTCTTTAATCTCTTTAGAAAAAGATATTGGGGTTTCATTTATCATAATTTATCTATTAATTCTTTTAATTCTTTATAACTATTACATGAATATTTAATAAACTCTTGATTAATACCATTTCTTTCTCTCATAGTCATTAAGACACTATCAACTTCCGCATTAATAGCACATTCTAAATCTGCATTAGTATCTCCAATCATAATAGCGTCTTTTTTATCTATTTGGTATTTATTTAATAAATATTCAATACCTTCTTTAGAAGGTTTTGGTTTAAATCCATTTGTACGGGTAACATATTCTTTAAAATACTTATCAATTCCAAGTTTTTTAAAAGAATATGTAGTCATTTCTAAGTTTTTAGCAGTTAAAGTACAAATAATATATCCTTTATTAAAGAAATATTCTAATACTTCTTTAGCATCATCAAATAACGCTAAATCAGTATCGTAATATTTTTTAGTTCTTGCTCTATATTCATCATGAATAAATTTCTCATCCATTTCAGGGAATGCATCATGGATTGCAAATTCAAGTGGAGGTCCACTATAAGTTTTTATTTTGTCTGGGTTAAAAGGAACATATGGTTTTTTATATAACTTAAATAATTCTTCCCATGTTTTAGTAAGAATCATATCAGTATCACATAATGTTCCATCTACATCAAATATTAATAATTTTTTCATTATTCACTCTTTGATTCAGTGGTTGTAATAGCTTTAGGTTTATACCACCATAAGCCTTTTTTCTTTAATACATAGTTATTAACAATTGCCATAACAATCATTGCAATACCCATAGCAATCATAACGTAACTTGTAATTTCACTACTTCTATAATAATCTCCAGTATTTCTTAATCCTTCTAAGAAACATCTAGTTAATCCATACCATAAGATATATCCACCAAGTAATGAACCATTACTATGTTCTAAAATATTTGGATTTTTAGCGATTTCTTCTGCACTTCTATGTTTATTAATAAGTTTATTAAATGGTTTAAAGATTAATGAATTACCAAATAAGTAAGTAAGAATGAAATAACCTGCTAAGTTAGTAACACCTTCTACAAAGAAAAGTGGTAATTGGAAATATCCTTTTGCAACATAATCAGCCATTCCACTTATCGCTTGACCATGTGAATAATACATATTGTTTTTAATAACACTTGGTAAGAATTCCCAAGGTCCCATACTAACCATTCCACCATAAACTTCATTATTGAAGAAATTACCAATTCTTCCAATTGCTTGAGCAAATAAAATACAAGGAACAATAATATCAATAACTAAAAGATAATCCATTTTAATATAATCTGGATTCTTCTTTTTATATTTCATATAACAAATTTGGGAAATACCAGCAATAATACCTAAAACTGCTCCTCCCATAATACCAAGTCCTCCATCTCTAATATCAAAGATGTTAACCCAGTTTGATCCAGTGAAATTGTTTGATCCACTACTAATTGATAAAATAACGTACCAAATTCTAGCACCAATAATACCAGCAGGGAAACCTACTAAGAATGTATTAGTAATTAAATCATGTTTACCATATTTCTTCCAAATCTTATAATCTGCAACATATAAAACAAGTACTGCTCCACTTAAAATAACAATAGCGTATAAGTAAATCATTAAACCTGTTCCACCATAAGTAGCATTTTGAGTGTATGCATTAACAATATGGATTCCTTTAGTACCAATATATAAAGCATTTGCTAAAGGATAACTTAAATAAGGTGCGTTACCTTCAGTATGGATATAGAATGCAACGATTAAAGCGATTAATGAAATAACAAACCACCATCTTCTAAATTTCTTACTAACATTAAATTTTTGCATATATAAACATGTATATAATGAATATAAACATGAAAATAATGCTCCTGAAAAAAGGATTGCACCAAGATATGCCATTGCTTTATGGTATCCTTTAACTTCAATACCTTTAGCGGCAAGATATGTACCTGTATTTGGATCTAAATAGAATGCAACATTTAAAGATAAAAAACCTACTGCAAATGCTAAAAATGGTAAGATAAATTTTATTCTATTTTGTTTAATTAATTCTCTAAATGTTGTGTATCTTTCTTCACTTTTTTTAATTTTAAATAAGAATACTATTTGAGAGATTAATCCTCCAAGTAATAAGACTAATCCAATATAGTAAACTATATTATATGTAACTTCTTGATTCATATGCTTTTCCTATACTCCTTTTATTTTACCATGAGTAAATATTTCATTTAAATAATAACCTGTGTAACTAGATTTATTTTTACTAACTTCTTCAGGGGTGCCATATGCGATGATTTTACCACCTTTTTCTCCCCCTTCAGGTCCAATATCAATGACATAATCACAAGTTTTAATAACATCTAGATTATGTTCAATAACTAAAACAGTATCTCCATTATCTACAAGTTTTTGTAAAACTTTAAGTAATTTATTAACATCATCAATATGTAATCCAGTTGTAGGTTCATCTAGAATATATAATGTTTTTCCAGTAGGTTTTTTCTCGAGGTAGTATGCAAGTTTTACTCTTTGAGCTTCTCCTCCAGATAATGTAACAGCGTTTTGACCCATTGTTAAATATCCAAGACCTACTTCATTTAAGGTTTTAAGTTTATGAGCTAAAGATACATTTTCTTTAAAGAAGTTATAAGCGTCTTCAATTCTCATTTCTAATACATCATAGATACTTTTACCTTTATATAAACATGATAAAGTTTCTTCATTATATCTTTTACCATCACATTCATCACATTTAACATAAACATCTGGTAAAAAATTCATTGGAATTCGAGTAACTCCTGCTCCTTGGCAGTGTTCACATCTTCCTCCTGGCATATTGAATGAGAATCTTCCTTTATTAAATCCTTTTGCTTTAGCTTCTTTAGTAGATGCGAAGATATCTCTAATATCATCAAATGCTTTAACGTATGTAGCAGGGTTACTTCTAGGAGTTTTTCCAATTGCTTCTTGAGTAATATCGATAACTTTATCGATATTTTCTACTCCAAGTAACTCTTTATATTTTCCAGGATATGTTTCAATTCCACTTAATTCTTTATATATAGCTTTATATAAAGTTTCATTAATTAAAGAAGATTTACCTGATCCTGAAACTCCAGTAACACAAATAAATGTACCAAGTGGAAGTTTTAAATTAACATTTTTTAAATTGTTACAACTTGCTCCTTTAAGTTCTAAGAACTTTCCATTTCCTTTTCTTCTAGTTTTAGGAATTTCAATCTCTTTTCGGTGTGATAAATACGCTCCAGTTATTGAATCAGGAGATGCTTCAATATCTTGAACTGTTCCTTTTGCAACAACTTCCCCTCCATGTATTCCTGCATGAGGTCCAATATCTACAATATAGTCTGCACTTCTAATTGTTTCTTCATCATGTTCTACTACAATTAAAGTGTTTCCTAAATCTCTCATTTCTTTTAAAGAATGGATAAGTCTTGCACTGTCTCTTTGATGAAGTCCAATTGATGGTTCATCTAAAACATATAAAACTCCACTTAATTTACTTCCAATTTGAGTAGCAAGTCTAATTCTTTGAGCTTCTCCACCTGATAAAGTCATCGCGTATCGAGATAAAGTTAAATATTCAAGACCTACTTCAATTAAGAATTCACTTCTAGAAAGTAATTCATTTAATACAAGTTCTGCAATATGTAAATCATGTTCACTTAATTTAGATTTTAATCCTTTAATAAATTCATGGAATTCTTCTAAAGTTAAATCACATACATCTGCAATGTTTTTACCATCAATATATACTGATAATGCTTTTTCATTAAGTCTATGACCATGACAATCAGAACAGACATTATCGCGTAAAAAAGAAGCGTAATATTCTCTTAAGAATTCACTTCCAGTTTCACTATATAATCTTTCAATTCTTTCTTTTACACCTTCAAGATGTCCTCGATGGTGAGTGATATTACCACTTGAGGATTTAATTTCAAAATTAATATCTTCTTTACTACCATTTAAAATAATATCAACTTGTTCTTTGGATAATTCTTTAAATGGTTTATCTTTTGGAATCTTATAAAAACTTAATAATTTATCAAATCTAACCCAATCAAGATTAGATGAATTAACTATATTTTTAAAATATTTAATTGCACCATCATTAATTGATAAATTCATATCAGGTACAAGTAAATTAATATCAACTTCTTGTTTGATACCAAGTCCATTACAAGATGGACAATATCCTAAAGGATTATTAAATGAGAATAATCTAGGTTCTAAATCAGGGATAGTAAAGCCGCATATAGGGCAGGCATTTTTATCACTATATAATTTTTCTTTATCATTAATGATAATATTAATAAATCCTTCTCCCCATTTAGAAGCAATTTCAATATCTTCAAATAATCTATCTTTTATTTCTTCACCTTTATTTTTAATTCTATCAATTACTATTTCAATAGTGTGTTTTTTATTCTTATCTAAAGTAAGTTCACTTGCTTCAGGATCATCAGTATTAATAAATTCATTATCGATTCTAAGTCTAGTGAATCCATTTTTTGCTAATTTTTCTAATACTTTTTGATGTGTTCCTTTTTCTTGACGAACTACAGGTGCTAAAACTAAGATTTTATCACCTATTTCACTTTCCATTACTTTTTCTACAATTTTAGTAATAGAAATTGCAACGATTGGTTCATGATGATGAGGACAATAAGGTACCCCAATTCTAGCGTATAAAAGTCTTAAATAATCATAAATTTCAGTAACTGTTCCAACAGTACTTCTTGGATTATGGGATGTTGATTTTTGATCAATTGCAATAGAAGGAGATAATCCTTCAATTGATTCAACATCACTTTTTTCGTAACTACCTAAAAATTGTCTAGCGTAGCTAGATAAACTTTCCATATATCTTCTTTGACCTTCTGCAAAGATGGTATCAAATGCAAGAGTGGATTTACCACTTCCTGAAACTCCTGTAAATACAACTAACTTATTTTTAGGAATTTCTAAATCTATATTTTTAAGGTTGTTTTCTTTAGCACCTTTAATAATAATTTTATCGTTTTCCATAAGTAAAATTATATCAAAAAATTACTTAAAAAACTTATAATAATACATTCATTAATGATATTATTTATTTATGAATTGGAATGATTTTTTTGAAAAAGTTAAAACTAAAGAATACTTTAAAGAATTAATGAATTTTATCGATAATGAATACCAAAATAATGTGTGTTATCCTCCTCGTGACAAGATATTTGAAGCATTTAAATTAACCTCACTTGATAATTTAAAAGTAGTTATCTTTGGACAAGATCCTTATTTTAATAAAGGAGAAGCGAATGGACTTGCATTTTCAGTAAATGAAAATGTTAAATTACCTCCTTCTTTAAAAAATATCTTTAAAGAAATTAATATTGAATATAATAAAGATATTAATGATATACCTACAA
>CAVGUB010000063.1:0-6432 GCA_963632375.1 Phocaeicola dorei
TTATTTAAAGTATGATTTTTTAAAGAATGTTCAAAAAAGTTCTATTGATTTAATTGAATCATTCCTTCTTTTACCAGATTCATCATTTAAAGATCTTAATTTTTTAGATTCTTCATCTTTAAGTGATTCAATTACTTTTGAAGATAATTCTAATAAATATGAATATTCTTTACTTAGAAAATCTAAAAGTAAGATTAATAATGAAAATTATGAATTAAATTTATCTATTATTTCTAAAATGTATTTATCTAATAATACTTTGTATAATTACACGATTAATTATAATTATTCATTAGCAAAAGCAGACGATTCAAGTGAATCTGGTAAGGATGGGTTTAATGATAATTCTAATGATAACATTGAATTTAGTCTTGAATTAACTGGAAATTCTAAGTTTGAGCGAAAAGATGCAGGAGAAAGAGAATTTTATTTTATTAATCTTGTAGATAATGAAAGTAATAATTAATAAATTTATTAAAAAATGGTAGAATATAAAAAGTATGGAAGATAATTTTAACGAATTAAAAGAATATATTAAAAAATTAGAACAATTTACATTACCTGAATATAATGAAATTTCAAACATTCCATTATATATGGAACAAGTAATTGGATATATTCAAGAAGTTTTAGCTCCTTTATCAAAAGGAGAAGAAGTTTCTACTTTAATCACTCCTTTTATGGTTAATAATTACGTAAAAGCTAAGATTGTAGATGCTCCTGTAAATAAAAAATATAACCGTAATCATATTGCGTATTTACTTGCAATTTCTTTACTTAAAAAGAGTGCTTCAATGAAAGATATTGCAACTTTAATAGAATTTGATAAGTTTTTAAGTGAAGACAAACAAAAACTTTATGAAACATTTAAAGGAATGCAAGATGAAATTATTAAAAATGAAGCAAGAAAAGTTAAATTAAAACTTGAAGCATTAGAAAAATCTAATAAGAAAAAACAAGATAAAATGGAAGAAAATGCTGATTTATGTTATGTTGCTTTACGTCTTTACATTGAAAGTGAAGTAACAAAATATATTGCAGATTCAATTATCGATAAGGTTTCTAAAGATGTTTTACCAAGTGACGCTTTTGATAGCGATAAAAGAGTAAACCGTCTTGAAAATAAAAAAGAATCAAGAGAAGCTGATAAACTCTCTTCAAGAAGAAAGAAATAGGAGATTTTAGAAAATGAAAGTTTTAGTAACTGGTGGTCTTGGATTTATTGGATCACACACTGTCGTTAGTTTAATTGAAAATGGGATGGATGTTGTAATTGTTGATAATTTATATAACTCCAAGAAAGTAGTTTTAGAAAGACTTGAAAAAATTACTGGTAAAAAGATTCCTTGCTACATTCAAGATGTTCAAGATGAAGAACATTTAGAAGAAATCTTTAAAAAAGAAAATCCAGATTCAATTATCCATTTTGCAGGCTATAAAGCAGTTGGTGAAAGTTGTAAAAAACCATTAATGTATTATAAAAATAATTTAGATTCAACTTTCGCATTACTTAAAATGATGGAAAAATATCCAAATTGTAAGAATTTTGTATTCTCAAGCAGTGCTACAGTTTATGGAAATCCAAAACATGTTCCAATGGTTGAAACTGATGAAGTTCAAAGTGCAACTTCTCCATATGGTGAAACAAAAGTCATGATTGAAAGAATTTTAACTGATTTTGCTTCTGTTCATAAAGAATTTAACTTTGCATTACTTAGATATTTTAATCCAATTGGTGCTCATAAATCAGGTTTACTTGGAGAAGATCCTAACGGCATTCCAAATAACTTATTACCATACATTGCAAAAGTTGCAACTGGTGAATTAAAAGAAGTTAATGTTTTTGGAAATGATTATGATACAGTTGATGGCACTGGTGTTAGAGATTATGTTCACGTTTGTGATTTAGCAAAAGGACACGTTTTAGCTTTAAAGAAACTTGATACTAATCCAGGACTTGTTGTTTATAATTTAGGAACTGGAAAAGGAACTTCAGTCTTAGAAATGATTAAATTCTATGAAGAAGCTAGTGGAGTTAAAATTCCTTATGTAATTAAACCAAGAAGAGATGGTGATATTGCAACTTCATTTGCAAATTGTGATAAAGCAAGAAATGAATTAGGTTTTAAATGTGATTTTACTGTTTTAGATGCTTGTAGAGATGGATATCATTTCCAAGTAGAAGAAACAAAACGTAAAAAAGAAGGTAAATAATATAATGGGTGTAAAAACACCCATTTATTTTACCCAGTAGACAAGCGGTAAAGTCATAAGTCTCTGAAACTTACATACATTGGTTCGAATCCAATCTGGGTAGCCAATATAAAATTAATGCGAGTAATATCGCATTTTTTGTTACCTAATAAAGTTAATAAAAATTTAAAGAGTTCATAAAAGTTAATAGAAGTTAATAAAATTTTTGAAAGTTAATAAAAATATTGGACATCCTTAAAAAAGAGAAAATTTTAATGTTTATTTATTGATGACAGGATTATACGAAAATGTAGCATCATTTACTAAAGAAAAGAGTTTAACTTTTCTTTATAGAGCACCAAAAATTTATTTAAAAGAACTTAATTTAATGTCTATTGCAAATTCATACAAAAAGATTTTTTCTTTAACTCCTGAAAAAAGTGTTGAACTTGCTAAATTTACTAAAGGTTACGCTTATGGATATCAATTACTCGGGGATATCTTATTTACTAGCAAGGATTATAGTCTTTCTCAAAAGAATATAGAAAAATTTGATGAAACAATTTATGAAAGAGCATATTCAATAATCATTAGTGAACTTACACCTAAAGAAAAAGAAATCTTATTTGTTGCTTTAGAAAATAATTCAAATGAATTCATTATTAATAAATTAAAAATATCTAAATCTCAATTATCGAATTATAAAAATGTATTAAATAAAAAAGGAATCATTGAAAAGGATTCAAATTCAATTTTGTTTAAACTTCCAAGATTTAAAGAATGCTTAGAATTTTATAAAGCGGTAAGTGATATTTAGTTTTAAAATTAGACGATATTACTCGTCTTTTTTTCTTTTATTTATTTTTTAATGAAATAAAATCTACCGGATTGAAAGTACCAAATCTTTCGGAATGAAAAGTTCAAATTTATCCGAATGAAATATTCAAATTTCGTCGGTTGAAAACTTCAAATTTATCCGAATGAATTTGCTAAATTTATCCGATTGACATATAATTATTATATAAAAAGGGAAAAATATGGAAAAAATCGCAGATATCAATAAATATAAATCAAGAATTGTTGATAAAAACATTGAAAGATATTTAAGTATATTTGGTGCTTTATGCATTGAAGGACCGAAGTGGTGTGGAAAAAGTTGGACCTCTTCGTTTCATAGTAATAGTGAAATTTTATTAGGCGATCCTACTAATAATTTTCAAAATAAGCAGATGGCAGAATTATCGCCTAGTAAAGCTTTAGAAGGTGAAACTCCTCACTTGGTTGACGAATGGCAAGAAGTAGTTAGTATTTGGGATGCTACTAGATTTGAAGTTGATAGAAGGCATAAAAAAGGACAATTTATTTTAACTGGTTCTTCAACACCTAGAAATAAAGGTGTTTTACATAGTGGAATAGGTAGAATTGCTAAAATTAAAATGTCTACAATGTCTTTATATGAAACTGGAGATTCTATAGGGTGCGTTTCATTGAAAGATTTATTTAATGATAATTTTGAAACTCAAGTTGTAAAAGATTTAACCTTAGACGATTTAACATATTTAATTTGTAGAGGTGGATGGCCTGAAAATATTGGGATACCTAGAGAAGATGCTACAGTAATTCCAAATTCATATATTGATACTCTTTTAAATGAAGACGTTTATAAACTTGATAGCAAAGAATATAACATTACAAAAATGAGATTATTATTAAGATCCCTTGCAAGAAATGAATCAACAACAATTAGAAATTCTAAATTGATTGATGATATGAAGGAAAATGAACAAGAAAAAATCGATGATGAAACTCTTGTTTCGTATTTAGATGTATTTAAAAGAATGTTTATTTTAGATAATCAAACTCCATTTTCTCCTCAAATTAGAAGTAAATTAAGAATAAAACAAGCTGAAAAAAGACATTTTTGTGATGTTTCGCTTGCAGCAAGTTTATTGAAAGCAACTCCAGATAGTTTAATAAATGATTTAGAAACTTTAGGATTTTTATTTGAGAGTTTAGTAGAACATGATTTAAGAATATATGCTCAAGCAATGGATGCTAACTTATACCATTATCAAGATTATAATAATAATGAAATTGACGCTATTATTGAGTTAAAAGATGGAAGTTATGGTGCATTTGAAATTAAACTTGGATCTAATCAAATTGATAAAGCTGCTCAAAATTTAATTAAAGTTAAAAATTCAATTGTAAAAAATGAAGGCAAAGCTCCAAAAATTTTATGTGTAATAGTAGGTCTTGGAAATTATGCATATAGAAGAGGAGATGGTGTATATGTTATTCCAATTAATGCTTTAAAAGATTAGTTACAAGTGTATCATCGTCCTAGAATTTATGGAACAATTCAATTTTGAAAGCATTAATTTAACTTTAAAATATTGATTTAAAAACTAACCTTATATAAAATGAGGATAGAAAATTTTGAGGGTTAAAAAGAAGAAAGATATGAATAAAATTGGTGTAATTATTAAAGATAAAACTATACTTGAATTAAAAGAAGATGCTAAAAAAGGTGATATTATTGATTTAAAAGATATTACAGAAGTTGATTTAGATTATATATCTTCTTTAATAGAAGAAAATAAAGATAAAGTATATCAAGCAAAATTAAAAGACTATAAAGAAAAACTTGATTTAGAACATGAAGTTGAAATTAATAAATTAAAAGAAAGTATTGAAAAATTAACTTTAGAAAACGAATCTTCTTTAAAAATTAAAGAAAGTGAAATTAAAAATGAATATGAATTAAAGATTCAAGAATTAAATAATTTAATTGAAGAATCTAAAAAAGATAAACAATCATCCTTACTTTTAAAAGAAAAAGAAGTTAAAGAAGAATATTTAAATAAGATTAATGAATTAAATTCTAAAATTAATGAACTTGAAATTAATAGTAAGAATGAATTAGATAAAGTTAATTCTTTAAAAGAAAATGAAATTAAAGAATTAAATACTCAAATTAATAATTTAAAATCATTAAATGAAAAAGATTTAAACAATAAAGAATTAGAATTAAAAGAAAAATATTCTAATGAAATTAATAAATTAAATAGTGAATTAATTTTACTTAAAGAATCTAAAGAAAAAGATATTACAAATTCTAAACTTGAAGTAGAAAATAAATATAAAGATGAAGTTAATGCATTATCTTTAAAAATTGAAAACATCAAAAGAGATAATGAATTAAATAATGAAAAACTTAAAGCAGAACTTAACGAATCTAAAAATAAAGAAATCAGTGAGTTAAAAGAATTACATGTTAAGGAATTAAATGAAAAAATTGATATTATCAATAATCTCCAACGTCAAAAATCTAGTATGAATGTTAAACAAACTGGTGAAGATTTAGAAGCTTGGTGTGATAATGAAGTTTTATCATACATGCAAAATGGTTTATTTAATTGTACATGGACTAAAGATAATAAAGTAGTTAAAGAAGAAGGAGAAAGTAAAGGTTCTAAAGCTGATTATATCTTTAAGATTTATTCTTCCAATGAACATAAAGATAACGAATTACTTGCAAGTGTTTGTTTAGATATGAAGGATGAAAATCCAGATAGTAAGAATAAAAAATCAAATAGCGATTACTATTCTCAACTTGATAAAAATAGAATTAAAAAAGAATGTGAATATAGTGTTTTAGTATCTAATTTAGAAATGGATCATTCTAATATTGCTCCTATTTTTAAAGTAAGAGAATACGAAAATATGTATGTTGTTAGACCTGGATATTTAATGACATTTTTAAATATGATTACATCTTTAAATACAAAATTTGCATTACTTATTAATTCTAAAAATAAAGAAGTATTAGAATTAAAAGATAAACAAGATTTAATCGATGAATTTAATCAAATTAAAAATACATATTTAGATAAGCCACTTGAAAGCTTATCTAAAGATTTAGAAACTATTTCTAAATCAAATGAATCAATTAAAAAAGCAAGTGGGCAAATTGATGATACAATTAATCATATCAAAACAAAATATATTGGAGATATCGTAGATAAATTGTCTAAATTTGATTTAAAAATTGAAAAACTAGGTAAAAAAATAGATAAAATTGACTAATAAAATTGAAAGAGTTGGTATTAAAACTGACTCTTTTTACACCTTTTTAGAGCAAATCATATTGTTATTTACTAATTTTTAGAGCGAATAATAAGTATAGTTTACTGATTTTTAGAGCGAATAATTTATAATTTTACTGATTTTTAGAGC
>CAVGUB010000064.1:0-8728 GCA_963632375.1 Phocaeicola dorei
ATCGTGTTAATTTTAAGTCTGGGGCGAAATACCGGGATCGAACCGGTGAATGCTTGGTTCACAGCCAAGTGAGTTAACCGCTTCTCCAATTTCGCCATAGCCAAATTATATTATCAAAAATTCATTTAAATTTCAATAGAAAATATAATTTAGGCATTATTTTGTTTAAAGTTCTTTAACCCAAAGACCATGAAGATTACAATATTCGTAAACTTTTAATGGTTTTTCATTTTCAATATAGAAATCAGCAACAGGTTTATTTCCTGGAGTTAAGTCTATTCTATGAACAGCTTTATCAGTAACTAAATAGATAAATTGAATATGATGTTCTTCAATCATTGGATGTTCAACACTACCAACTTGAACATGAACATGATTACCATCAACTAAAACAACTGGGACATGTTTTTCTAAAGAAGCTTCTTGAGAATTTGCAGTTAATTCTATCATTGGAGAACCACAACATACAGTTGCACATCCATGAGTTCCAGGTAATCTTTCTACAATTTTTCCACAAGATTTACATTTTAATAATTTTAATTCCATTAAATCTTTACCTCCGTTTTTAATATTATAACTTAAATTATTTTTTAAACACAATTTTTATGATTTTTAATGCTCAAACATTTATTAATTATTTAAGTATTTAAGCTTTTGATTTATAATAATTAAAGAGGTAAAAATATGTACACACAAAAATTAATAATTGATGATACTTTTTATTTAGGAAGTAGCGATAGAAGATTAGAACTCTTTGAAAATGTATATCCAATACCTAATGGAGTTAGCTATAATTCTTATATAATTTTAGATGAAAAAACTTGTCTTTTAGATACTGTTGATAAGTCAATAGAAGATGTATTTTTTAAAAAGCTAGAAGAAATTTTAGGTGATAGGAAATTAGATTATGTTGTAATTAACCACATGGAATGTGATCATAGTGCATCATTATCTAGAGTTTTAGAAAAATATCCTGATGTTCAAGTTGTTTTAACTAGTAAAGCTAAAGAAATGTTTTTTAATTTTGAAGGTTTTGAATTAAAAAATCCTTTAATTGTAAAAGAAGGAGATTCATTATCGTTAGGTAAACACAATTTAACTTTTTTAATGGCTCCAATGGTTCATTGGCCTGAAGTTATGGTAACTTATGATAATTTTACTAAAACTTTATTTAGTGCAGATGCTTTTGGAACTTTTGGTACTTTAGATGGTAATATTTTTACAAATAAAGAAGATTTTAAAGAAAAATATTTAGATGACGCTAGAAGATATTACACAAACATTGTTGGCAAGTATGGATTACAAGTTCAAGGATTATTAAAAAAAGCAAGTAAAGTAGAAATTAAAAATATTTGTCCACTTCATGGTCCAATTTGGAAAGAAGATTTAGATTATATTATTTCTTTTTATGATAAATGGAGTCGATACGAAAGTGAAGTTAATGGTGTTTTAATTGTTTATGGAAGTATTTATGGACATAGTGAAATTGCTGCTAATGTAATTGCTGATGAACTTGCAGAATTAGGTGTTAAAAACATTAAGATTTATGATTCTAGTAAAACTGATAAATCTTATTTAGTAAGTGAAAGTTTTAAATATTCTCATTTAGTAATTTGTGCCTCTACTTATAATTTAGGTATATTTACACCACTTGAAGAATATTTATTAGATTTAAAATATCACGCATTACAAAATAGAGTAGTTGCAATTGTTGAAAATGGAAGTTGGGCTCCTCAAAGTATGAAATTATCTAAAGAAATATTTGGTCAAATGAAAAATATGAATGTATTAGAAGAAAGTTTTTCATTTACAAGTTCTTTAAAAGATAAAGATATGGATAATGTAAAAAAGTTAACTTTAAAAATTAAAGAAACTTTAGGGGAATAAATATGGATGAAAAATTAAGTTTTAATGAATATCAAAAACACGCTTATAATTTGATTTCTGAAGAAGGCAAAAAAGACATGATTACAAATGGTGTTTTAGGACTTGCTGGAGAAAGTGGAGAATGTTGTGATATTGTTAAAAAATATAAATATCAAGGTCATGAACTAGATAAAGAACATTTAAAAGATGAATTAGGCGATGTTTTATGGTATGTTGCAGAAACTGCAAGTGGTCTTGGAATTACTTTAGAAGAAGTAGCAGAGTATAATTTAGATAAGTTACATAAAAGATTTCATGGAGAAAAATTTAATAAAGAAGATTCAATAAATAGGAAAAAATAATATGAGTAAAATTTATGATTGTATAATAATTGGAGCAGGAGTAATTGGCAGTTTTATTGCTCGTAATCTTTCAAGATATGAAGGCAATTTTTTAGTATTAGAAAAAAATAATGATGTAGGTGATGAAACTACTAATGCTAATAGTGCGATTGTTCATAGTGGATATGATCCAAAACCTGGAACAAGAAAAGCATATTTTAATGTTAAAGGTAATAAAATGATGGGAAAAGTTTGTGAAGAACTTGATTGTGATTTTATTAGAAATGGTAGTTTAACAATAGGATTTAATGATGAAGATTTAAAAACTTTATTAGGCTTACTTGAAAGAGCAAAAGAAAATGGAGTTGATGGTAGAATTATTGAATCTAAAGAACTTCATGAAATGGAACCAAGTTTAAATGAAGAATGTAAGTTTGCTTTATATTGCAAGGATAGTGGAATTGTTAATCCATTTAGACTTTGTGTTGGTGCAATGGAAAACGCAATGGATAATGGAGTTGAATTAAAATTAAATTCTAAAGTTATTGATATTAAAAAAGAAAATGATTTATATAAAATTGTTACTGAAAAAGAAGAATATTTAGCAAAAGCAGTTGTTAATTCTAGTGGAGTTTATGGAAAAGAAATTTATTCTTTAGTAGAAGATAATGACTTAGAAATTACTCCAAGAAAAGGAGAATACATTTTACTTAATCATTTTAATGATAATTGGGTAAAAAGAACTTTATTTATGTGCCCTACAAAAGTTGGGAAAGGTGTTTTAATTTCTCCAACTACTTCATTTAATTATATTATTGGTCCAAGTAATGAGATTAGTGAAAAAGAAGATACTTCAACTGATCCAATTACAATTAGTAAAGTTAAAGAAAGTGCTCAAAAATTAATTAAGAATTTGCCTTTAGAAAATTCGATTAGATATTTTGCAGGGGTAAGAGCTAATCCAACAAGTGATGATTTTTTAATTGAAGAAAGTAAAAAGAATCCACTTTTCTTTAATTCAATTGGAATTATGTCTCCAGGTCTTGCATCATCTCCTGCAATTGGAGAATATGTTGCAGATTTAATCAAAGATAGATTAAATTTAAAAAATAATGATAAATTTAATCCTTATATTAAAAAACATCATTCTTTAAAACATTCTACAAATGATGAATTTAATAAATTAATTAAAGAAAATCCTAAATATGGACATTTAGTTTGTAGATGCGAAAAAGTTAGTGAAGCTGAAATTGTTGATTGCATTAATAGAAATTGTGGTGCTACAACAGTTAAAGGTGTTAAAAAGAGAGTACGTTCTGGATTTGGTATGTGTCAAGGAACATTCTGCCAAGAAGAAGTTTGTAGAATTTTAGCAAGAGAACTTCATAAAGAAATTAAAGATATCAAATATAGTAATGATGGAAGCAATGTTTTAAAGTTTCCAAGTAAAGGAGAATAATTATGATTTATCATGATTTAATTGTTATTGGTGGAGGCAGTGCTGGTTTAAGTGCTGCAAAAAGTGCCTATGATAGTGGGGTAAAAGATATTGTAATTATTGAAAGAATGAGTGAACTTGGTGGTATTTTAAATCAATGTATTCATAATGGTTTTGGACTCCATTATTTTAAAGAAGAATTAACTGGACCTGAATTTGCACATCGTTTTATTGATGAAATTAAAGAAAGAGGTATTGAATATAAACTAAATACTCAAGTTATTGATTTAAATAAAGATTTAGAATTAACTTATTGTAATGAACTTGAAGGGGTAGTTACTTGTAAAGCAAAAGCAATTGTTTATGCTGCTGGATGTAATGAAAGAACTGCAGGACAAATTGCATTACCTGGAGAAAGACCAAATGGTGTTTTTACTGCAGGACTTGCTCAAAAATATCTTAATTTAGATGGATATTTAGTTGGTAAAAATGTTTATATTTTAGGAAGTGGTGATATTGGATTAATTATGGCAAGACGTATGACTTTAGAAGGCGCTAAAGTTATAGGTGTTAGTGAACTTATGCCATATTCAAATGGATTAAATCGTAATATTGTTCAATGCTTAAATGATTTTAATATTCCTTTAAGATTACATAATACCGTTACTAAAATTCATGGAAAGAATCAACTTGAAGGCATTACTATTTGTGATGTTGATGATTCTTTAAAACCAATTCCTGGACATGAAACATTTATTAAATGTGATACCTTACTTTTATCTGTTGGTCTTTATCCATTTAATGTTTTATTACAAAATGCAGGATGTAAATTATATAGAAATACTAAAGGTTGTGAAGTTAATCAAAATCTAGAAACTTCAATTCCTGGTGTTTTTAGTTGTGGAAATGTTTTACATGTTCATGATTTAGTAGATTATGTTGTTGAAGAAGCTGAAGTTGCTGGTAAAAATGCTGCAGATTTAGTTATTAATGGAAGAAAAGAAGTTATTAAAGATTTAAAAACTTCACATAATCAACTTTTAGGATATTTATTACCAAATCACATTGAAGTAACTGATTCTTTAAATGAAGTTGAATTCTCTTTTAGAGTTAAAAAACCTATTAAGAAATCATATTTATATATTAAAAATAATGATCAAGTTATTAAAAAGATAATGAAATTAGATTTAATTCCTTCTGAAATGGTTAAAATTAAATTGAAAGATGTTGATTTTAAATCTTTTGATAATATTTCAATTGAAATAGAGGAGATCAAATAATTATGGTTAAAGATTTTATTTGTATTGTTTGTCCTAAAGGATGTCATATTCATGTTGATGGAGATAATATAACTGGAAATAACTGTCCTCGTGGAAAAGCTTATGTTATTCAAGAATTAACAAATCCTACAAGAATGATAACATCTACTTTTAAAGTTAGTAATAGAGATTCTTTAGTTTGCCCTTGTAAAACATCAAGTGCAATTAGTAAAGATTTAATGTTTAAAGTTATGGATGAAATTAATAAATTAAGAGTTGACGCTCCAATTTCATATCATCAAGTTTTAATCAAGAATATTTTTGATACAGGAATTGATATTATTGCTACAAAGGAGATTAAATAGTGGCAATTATTAAGACTTTTTTAAAATATAATGGGAATAAAAACATAGAAGAATTTCCTATTTGTGAAACTGATATTTTAATTTTAAATTGTCTTTCTTATTGTGCATTTATAAATTCACCTAAATATGATCCAAAAATGGAGAATAAATTTTTTGATTTTTCTGTTTTTGATGATAAAAAAGATTATAAAATTTTAGCAGAACCATTTTTAACTCCAGGTAATGAATATAGTAATTTTATTGAACAATTCTTTAAATGTGAACGTTATAAAAAATTAAAATTTGGACACGTAATGAATCATTTTTCTAAAGAAAAAGACGCCCAATTTTTCGCAACTACTTATCGACTTGGAAAAAGTACAATCATTGTTTTTAGAGGAACTGATAACACTATTGCAGGATGGAAAGAAGATTTCAATATGGCATTAATGGATGTTGTTCCTGCTCAAAAGTGTGCTGAATTATATATTGAAAAAGTTGCTAAAAAATTAAGAGGTAATTTTATAATTTCTGGACATTCAAAAGGTGGAAATTTAGCGTATTATTCATTTTTTAATAGTCCTGATGAATTAAAAGAAAGAATTTCTTTTGTTTATAATCTTGATGGTCCAGGATTTAAAAATGATAATTATGATTATGAAAAATATAAAGATAAAATTCTAAAAATAGTCCCAAATGACGATATTGTTGGTGTTTTATTTGATAAAAGTAATAATTATAAAATTGTTCCATCTACAAAAATTGGTGTTTTTGCTCACGATTTATTAACTTGGAATCTTGATAGAAGTAAAAATTTAAAAGAACCTATTGTAGTTTCTAATTTAACTCCATTCTCAAATGCTTTTAAATTAACTATAAATGATTGGTTTTATAGTTATGATGAGACTTATATTAAAGAAATGACTGATTTTATTTTTACTTTTGTTGATTTAAATGATCGAAATACATTAGGTGAAATCGTGAAAGATTTTATCTTTCATGGACACATATTTTCATCAGAATTTGATAAAATGGATGAAAAAAAGAAAAATATTGTATATAAAATGAGTAAAAAATTCTTAAAATTATATATAAAGAATTTATTCTCAAATGACGATACAAAACTTAATAATTTACAATTACTTTTTAGTAAAAAGGGGAAATAATTATGAAATATGTTTTAGCAATTGACCAAGGAACAACTTCAACAAGAGCTTCTTTAATTGATAAAGAAGGTAATATTTTTTATAAGTCTCAACAAGAAGTTCAATGTCTTTTTCCACATGATGGATGGGTAGAACAAAATGCTATAGATATTTGGTTATCTGTTTTAAATGTTATTAATGATTTGCTTGCAAAAACAAATCTTTATTATGATGATATTGATTGCATTGGAATTACAAATCAAAGAGAAACAACTATTGTTTGGGATAAAAAAACAGGAATGCCAGTTTACAATGCTTTAGTTTGGCAATCACGTCAAAGTGCTGCAATATGTGATTCAATTAAAGATAAAGAAGAGATGGTTCATCAAAAAACAGGTTTAATTATTAATCCTTACTTTAGTGCATCTAAGATTAGATTTATTTTAGATGCAATTCCTGATGGTCAAAAAAGAGCAGAAAATGGAGAATTGATGTTTGGAACTGTCGATACATGGATTATGTATAAGCTTTCTAGAAATCATATTTTTAAAATTGACGCAACTAATGCTTCTAGAACAATGCTTTATAACATTAATACTAATGAATATGATGATGAATTATTAAAATTATTCAATATTCCACGTATTATGCTTCCAGAGGTTTGCGATTCAAGTTCATTTTTTGGATATGCAAGTTTTTTAAAAGATGATTTAAAGATTTGTGGAGTCGCAGGAGATCAACAAGCTGCTTTATTTGGGCAAAATTGTGTAAATGTTGGTGATATTAAAGCAACTTATGGCACTGGTTGTTTCGTTTTAATGAATATTGGAGATAAACCTATTATTGAAAATAATGGTTTAATTACTACAATTGGATGTAGAATTAATGGTAAAACTGTATACGCATTAGAAGGTAGTGTTTTCGTTGGAGGAAGTGCTATTCAATGGTTAAGAGATCAAATGCGTATGATTAAAAGTGCTAAAGAAAGCGAAAATTATGCTACAAGAGTACAAGATTCTTTAGGAGTTTATGTAGTTCCAGCATTTGTTGGGCTTGGTGCTCCTTATTGGGATGATAATTGTAGAGGCGCAGTATTTGGATTAACTAGAGCTACAACAAAAGAACATTTTATTAGAGCAACTTTAAATTCAATTGCACTTCAAACAAAAGATGTTATTAAATTAATTGCGGAAACTTGTAAAAACGATATCAATAAAGTTAAGGTTGATGGAGGCGCAACAAGTAATGATTATTTAATGCAATTCCAAGCAGATATTTTAAATAAAGAAGTTATTTTACCTAGAAATTTAGAGACAACATCTTTAGGAGTAGCTTATCTTGCTGGTTTAAATAGTGGATATTGGAAAGATATTGATGAAATTTCAAAGATTAACAATATTCAAAAAACTTTTAAACCTAAAATGGATATGGAAGAAGTTAAAAAAATCGATCATAAATGGAGCGTTGCAATTAAAGCTACAAGGGAATTTAAATAATTATGGAAACTTGTCTATTAGAAAAATTAGCATCTATTGATACACCAATACTTACAGATAATGAAAAAGATTATGATTTTCTTGTTAAAATGAAAGAATATTATAATTTTAAGTATGATGTTTATAGTAATAAACTTTTTATGCTTATGAATTCATATTATAAGTTTAATTATGAGGATGGAATTACATATGATAAAAAGATTAATAAATGCATTTTTCTAATAGATAGTCTTGAAGAATTAAAACTTAGTTTAGATGAATTTTTGAATCTAAGAGATAAAGAAAATTTAATTATATTAATCGATAAGAAAACAAAAGAAAGAAATTTTTGTTCTTTTTATGAAGAAGATATTTTTTCTTTTTATTCTGATGATTATTATTTTGTAACTTTTAAAGATTCAAAGATCAAAAATTTATTTGAAAAATCTATAATGATGCATTCATCAAAAGTTAATTTTGATGTAATAAATAATCAAGATAAAATTTATGAATTAGAAGAGAAAGAGTTATTTAAGCTTTTACCAAATTATGAACTTATAAAAATAAATAAATATTATGAAGGAATTTTTATACTTTCTTATTATAAATTTAATGGATTTATTTTTGTAAATGTTATTAATAAAAGGAATTTTACTAAAGATGAAATCTTGAAAATATTATTAAAATTTGATGATTTAATGATTGGATTTATTGTATATAACAATGATAATGAAATTATTGATTATTTATATTTCTATAATATAATGAATGAATTAGTTCAAAATGCTAGGGAAAAATATATTTATATTAAATTTTTAGATATAAAAATCAATAAAGTTAATAATTTATTAAAAAAGGAT
>CAVGUB010000065.1:0-2186 GCA_963632375.1 Phocaeicola dorei
AAAAAGTGGTGAACCATATGTACATCATTTAATTGAAGTTGCTTATATTGTTGCTTCATTACAATCAGGACCTGTTACAATTGCTAGTGCTTTATTGCATGATGTTGTTGAAGACACAGATACAAGTGTCGAAGATATCAAAAATATGTTTGGGGTTGAATGTTCAAGAATTGTTGATTCTTTAACTAAAATTCAAAGACTTAAATTATCCAAACGTACTGAAGAAGAATTTGAAGCTGAAGATCATCGTAAGATCTTTTTAGGTATGGCTAAAGATGTTCGTGTTATTATTATTAAACTTGCTGATCGTTTACATAATTTAAGAACTATTGAAGCTTTAAAACCCGAAAGACAACATGCAATTGCTAAAGAAACTTTAGAAGTTTTTGCTCCTATTGCTCATAGACTTGGTATTTATAGAGTTGAAAGTGAATTAGAAGATTTATCTTTAAAAATTGAAAAGAAAGATGAATATAATGAAATTACAGAACTTTTAAATGAAAGAATTAAAAATAGAAGTGCATCTTTAAACCTTTTAAAGAAAAAGATTGCTGATATTTTATATAAAAAAGATTTTAAATTTGAAATTGAATCTCGTGTAAAATCAGTTTATTCAATTTATAAAAAAATGTATATTAAACATCATAGTTTTGATCAAATTTATGATGTTTTAGCATTAAGAATTATTACAGAAACTGAAATTAATTGTTATGAAATTTTAGGTATTATCCATCAAAACTTCAAACCAATTCCTGGAAGATTCAAAGATTATATTGCAATGCCAAAACCAAATATGTATCAATCTTTACATACTTCAGTTATTGATGGTAATGCAAATGTTTTTGAAGTTCAAATTAGAACTAAAGAAATGGATGAAGTTGCTGAAAGCGGTGTTGCTGCTCATTGGAGATATAAAGAAGGCGGAAAATACAATGCTAAGCAAGAACAAAGAGAAATTGAAGAACAATTACATTGGTTTAGAGATTTCGTTTCTATTAGTAATGAACAAGAAAATGCTGGCGCTCAAGAATATTTAAATACATTAAATAGTGATATTTTTGAAGCAAATGTTTATGTTTTTACACCTAAAGGAAAAGTTGTTGATTTACCAAATGGATCTACACCTCTTGATTTAGCTTTTAAAATTCATAGTAAGATTGGTGAAACTTGTGTTGGTGCAATTGTTAATGGAACTTTAGTCCCTTTAACATACAAATTAAAAACTGGTGATATTTGTGAAATTAGAACTAGTAAAAGTGCAAGTGGTCCTAACGAAGAATGGTTAAATATCGTTAAGACATCATCTGCTAAATCTAAAATTAAAAAATATTTACAAAAGAAGAATGAAAGCTTAGTTAAAGAAGATAAGATTCAACGTGGTAAAAATATTTTAGTTGATTATTTTAAAGATAGAGGAATTAATGAACAAGATATGGTTACAATGATTTCTACTGATAATGTACTAAATAATTACCATTGTGATACTTTAGATGATCTATATATTGCAGTATCAATGCATAATCCTGCACCTGGATCTATTGGATCATTTTTAAATATTAAAAAGAAAGCTGAAATTACTTTAGCTAAAAAAGAAAGTTATGATAATGATTCGTTCCCTGTTTATATTGAAAATGGATCAGGTATTAAGATTACATTAGGTAATTGTTGTACTCCAATTCCTGGAGATAATATTATTGGATATGTTACAAAAGGAAATGGTGTAACTGTTCATAGAAGTGAATGTCCTAATATTCATGGAGAAAAACAAAGATTAATTGATGTACATTGGAAAAATAATTTACAAGGAAGTTATCCTGTAGATATTCAAATTTATTGTAATGATAGAACTAATTTAATAGGCGATGTTTTAAATTTATTCGCTTCTTTAAAGGTAAAATGTACTGAAATTAATGGTAAATTAATCCCTGATGATATGGCTTGCATCATTTCTTGTCAAATTAACGTTAAAGATAGTAATGAACTTGATAGAGTGTTCCAATCTATTAAAGGATTAAAGGGCGTTTTTGAAATTAAAAGAGTTATCCATTAAGCGTGGATATATTGATTTTTGACGTGATTTTTTATATTATATTTGATGAAAAAAAGAGGAAAATAAATGTTTAATTTAGTAAAAGGAACTCATGATATATTAATTGATGAAGCTGATAAATATTCCTATGTTGAAC
>CAVGUB010000065.1:2654-5302 GCA_963632375.1 Phocaeicola dorei
GAGAATATTTTAGTGATAAATTAGATTCTCTTTGTGCTGATTGTAAAGAAAGATTCAATTTAAATGTTTTAAGAATTTTAGATTGTAAAGTTGATGAAGATAGTGAAATTTTAAAAAACGCTCCAAGAATTCAAGATTATTTAACTGATAATGCTAAAGAAAAATTCCAAAAAGTTATTAAAGAACTTGATAATTTAGGAATACCTTACGAAATTGATAATAATTTAGTTAGAGGATTAGATTATTATAGTGATTGTGTATTTGAATATCATTACACTACTAAAAATGGTGTTTCTTTAGGTGCTTTAGGAGCAGGAGGACACTATAATAAATTAATTACTGAAGTAGGTGGTCCAAAAGATTGTGAAGGAGTTGGACTTGCATTTGGTGTTGAAAGACTTGTTACTGTTATGAGTGATGAGAATTTATTTGAAGGAAAAATTGATAATCAAATTGATGTTTATGTAATGCCAATCGGTGATTATCAAGATAAAGCTTTAGAAATTTGTAATACATTAAGACTTAATGGCTTTTTATGTGATGTTTGCTTAGAAAATAAGAGTGTTTCTCAAATGTTTAAGAAAGCTTTAAGAAGAAATGCAAAATTTGCTCTCATTTTAGGTGAAGATGAAGTTAAAAATAATACTGTCAAATTCAAGAACTTAAAAACAGAAGTTCAAGATGAAATTGAAATTGATAATATTGTTTGCTATTTAGATGGTTTTGAATATGATGAACATGAACATGATCATTGTCATCATGAATAATAAAGGTTAAAAAATATGGAAAAAGAAATTAAAAGAACTGCAAATTGTGGTGAATTAAGATTATCCGATGAAGGAAAAGAAGTTTCTGTAGTTGGATGGGTATCTAAAAAAAGAAACTTAGGAAGTTTAATGTTTATTGATTTAAGAGATAGAACAGGTATTGTTCAAGTAAACGTTAAAACTGATGAAATTGAAGTTCCTGATGTTAGAAATGAATATATTTTAAATGTAACTGGTGTTGTTACTAAAAAAGAAGTTGCTAACAATAAAATCGCAACAGGTGAAATTGAAATTGTTGCAAGTAAAGTTGAATTAGTTAATACAAGTAAACAACCTCCTTTTATTATTGCTGAAAATACAGATGCATTAGAAGATATTCGTTTAAAATATAGATATTTAGATTTAAGAAGACCTAATATGTTAAAAAATTTCATCATTAGATCTAAAATTACTAAATGTGCTCATGAATATTTAGATGAAAATGGATTTATTGAAGTTGAAACTCCTTATCTTGCTCCATCAACACCTGAAGGTGCAAGAGATTATTTAGTTCCTTCAAGAATTCATCAAGGTCAATTCTATGCTTTACCTCAATCTCCACAATTATACAAACAAATGTTAATGGTTGCTGGTTTTGAAAGATATTATCAAGTTGCAAGATGTTTTAGAGATGAAGATTTAAGAGCTGATAGACAACCAGATTTTACTCAAATTGATATTGAAACTTCATTCTTAACTCAAGATCAATTTTTAACATTAATGGAAGGTTTTATTAAAAAAGTCTACAAAGATGTTATTAATTATGATGTTGAATTACCATTAAGAAGAATGCCTTATGATACTGCTGTTAATGTTTATGGTAGTGATAAACCAGATACAAGATTTGATTTAAAATTACACGATTTAAAATCTATTTTTGAAGATACAGAATTTGAAGGATTTAAAACTTCTAAATATATTAAAGGTATTAAGGTTGAAAATTTTGCTCAAGCATGTTCTAGAAAAAAACAAGATGAATATAACTTATTAGCAAAGAAGTTTAAATTAAATTCATTTATTTGCTTAAAATTCGAAAATGGAGAATTTGCTGGTTCATTTGCAAAACATTTAACTGAAAATGAAAAGAGTGCTTTAATTAAAGAATTTGATTTAAAGAATAATGATGTTTTATTCTTAACATCAACAAATATTTTAAGAAATGTTAATTTTGGTTTAGGTGCTTTAAGAAGTCAAATTGCTAATGAATTAAATTTAATTAAACCAAATACATATGATATTTTATGGGTTGTTGATTTCCCATTATTTGAAAAGAGTGAAGAAACAGGTGAAATTACACCATGTCATCACCCATTTACAAGACCTAAAGATGAAGATTTAGATAAACTTGAAACTGAACCATATAATGTTTATTCATATACATATGATATTGTTATGAATGGATATGAAGCTGGTGGTGGTGGATTAAGAATCTATGATCAAGATACACAAGCTAGAATTTTTAAGATTTTAGGATTTAGTGATGAAGATATTGAAAAGAAATTTGGTTTCTTTGTTGAATCATTAAAATATGGTACTCCACCTCATGGAGGTATGGCTTTTGGTCTTGATAGATTAACTATGATTATGGCTCAAACAACAAATATTAGAGATGTTATTGCATTCCCTAAAAATTTAAGTGCTGTTTGCCCATGTACTAATGCCCCACGTTATGTTGACCAAGAACAATTAGATGAACTTGGAATTCAAATTAAAAAAGATAAGGAGAATTAATTAAAAATATGCCAAAGAAATTAAATATTGACCAATTATCAGTAGCAGCAATACGTTCAACTTGTATCGATGGAATTAATTTTGCCAATAGCGGACATCCAGGTGTTTGTC
>CAVGUB010000065.1:5668-9504 GCA_963632375.1 Phocaeicola dorei
GTTGTTTAGAAGAAGGTATCTCTCAAGAAGCTATTTCATTTGCTGGTTTTAATAAGTTAAATAAATTAATTCTTTTATATGATAGTAATAACGTTACATTAGATGGTCCATTAGGACAATCTAATGTTGAAAATCAAAAGATGCGTTTCCAAGCATCAAATTGGAATGTTATAAATGTTAAAGATGGTAATAATTTAAAAGAAATTAAAAAAGCAATTGAAGCTGCTAAAGAAAGTGAAGAAAAACCAACTTTAATTATTTTAAACACTGTTATTGGATTTGGATCTAAAAATGAAGGTACTAGCAAAACTCATGGAGCTCCTTTAGGTGTTGAAGATGGTGATTTTGCTAAAAAGAGTTATGGATACAATTATCCTCCATTTGAAATTCCAGATAGTGTTTATGAAAATTTCAAAAATACATTTAATAAAAGATCAACAGAAATATATGAAAAATATGTAAATGTTTTTGAAGGTGTTAAAAAATCAAATCCTGAATTAGTTTCAAAATTTGAATTAGCAATTAACAATAATTTAGATGAATTAGTTGATAATTTAAAATATGATGTTTCTAGTTTTGGTGATGACGCTACAAGAAATGTTAGTGGAAAATTATTAAATTTCTATCATGATAATTTACCAAATATTTTAATCGGTGGAAGTGCTGATGTTGCAGGAAGTGTTAAAACTGCTTTAAAAAATGGTGTTAACTATACACCTGAGACTCCAAATGGTACAAATATTAATTGGGGTATTAGAGAATTTTTAATGACTGCAGCAGGAAATGGTATATTATTACATGGTGGATTACGTAGTTATCTTGGATCATTCTTAGTTTTTAGTGATTATGCAAAAGGTGCTTTAAGAATGGCATCTATGATGAAATTACCTCAAATTTTCTTATATTCACATGATTCAATAGCTGTTGGAGAAGATGGTCCTACACATGAACCAATTGAACAAATTGCTATGTTAAGATCATTACCTAATTTTAATGTTATTAGACCTTGTGATGCTAAAGAAACATATGGTGCATATAGAGTTGCTTTAAAATCAAAAGAAACTCCAACTGCAATCATTTTAACAAGACAAAATTTACCATTACTTTCAAATTCATTATATGAAGGTGATTTTGAAAAAGGTGCTTATATTATTTCAAAAGCAAAAAAAGAACAACCTGATTTAACTATTATTGCAACAGGTAGTGAAGTATCTCTTGCAATTGAAGCACAAAATAAATTATTAGATAAAGGAATTGATGTTGATGTTGTTTCAATGCCATCATATAATTCATTTATTAATCAAGATAAAGAATATCAAGATTCAGTTATTAGATGTTCTAGAGAAAACGTATTTACAATTGAAATGCTTTCAACATTTGGATGGTATAGATTTAGTAATCATCCTTATGGTATTGATACATATGGTGCAAGTGGTAATTTTAAAGATTTATTAAAGAAATTTAAATTTACTGTAGATGATTTTGTAGAATTTATCTTACAAAATATGGAGAAATAATATGATTAATTATTTTTTACTTCAACAATCTGACAAAAAGTCTTCATTAGGCTTATCAAAAACAGTTTTTGAAACAATCGGTTCAAAAGTTTTAGACAAAATTGATAATATCGAACATGAAAGTAAAGGAAAACAAAAAGGAAGCAACTGTGCTTGCTCTATTGTTTTTAATAAAATTAATTTTGTTTTTACAATCGTTTTAAAAGATAAAAACGATGATAAAGAATTAATTAAAAATAAGATTTTAGAACTTTTAAGTGAAGATTTATTAACTCTTTTAGATGGAATTCCATTTGAATCTACATTTAAATTTACTACATTTAAAACTACTAAAAATAAGGAATAGATATGGAAAACGAAATTTCACGTAATAAAATACAAGAATATTCAATTCAAATTTTAACATCTTTTTTAATTTGCAAAGAAAACGATGTTGTTATTGATGTTGAAAATACAGTCGAAACAGTAACTGGAATTCCTTATAGTGATGCTCCAATTTATTTAAAAGAAATTTTAATTACTTCTTTAAAAAACTTAAATGAAATAATTGATTTTATTTCACCATATTTAAATAAATGGACATTTAATAGATTAAATTCTTGTATACAAGCTATTTTGATTCTTTCAGTTGTTAATAACAACTATTTAAAAGAAACTGTTAAACCTGTTACTATTAATATTGCTGTTAAACTTGCAAAAGATTATGGTGATAAAGATGATTATAAATTTGTTAACGCAATTTTAGATAACTGTTTAAAAAATGAATAATATATTAACTGTAACTCAATTAAATACATTAATAAAAGATATTTTTGAAGTTAGTAATGCTTTTAAAAATATCAAGATAAAAGGAGAAGTCTCAAATTTTAAGGGTAAAAACTACTCTGGACACTTTTATTTTAAAATTAAAGATGACACAAGTGTAATATCTTGTGTTATTTTTAAATACGATTCTTTTTCTTGTGACACAAATATTAAAGATGGTGATGTTATCGTTGCAACTGGAAATCTATCTTGCTATGTTCCAAGTGGATCGTATCAGCTTATCATTAAACAAATAGAAAAAGAAGGTGAAGGAGATATTTTACTTCAAAAGAAGAAGTTAATAGAGAAATTAAATAAAGAAGGACTATTTGATGAATCAAGAAAGAAACCTTTACCTAAATTTCCTCATAAAATAGGTTTAATTGTTGGTAAAAACAGTGCAGCTGCAAAAGATTTAGAATTTAATTTATCAAGAAGATGGCCTTTAATAGAAATTAATTTCTTTTATTCTTTAGTTCAAGGAAAAGATGCTTCTAAAGATTTAATTAATAATATTCAAATTGCTGATAATTCAAATATGGATTTATTAATTATTAGTAGAGGTGGAGGAAGTATAGAAGATCTTTCTGCATTTGATGATGAAAATTTAATTAGATTACTTAGTACTTTAAAAACTCCTTTTATTAGTGCTGTTGGTCATGAAATTAATAAATCAATAACAGATTTAATTGCAGATAAATACGCATCAACTCCATCAAGTGCGTCAGAACTTGCAGTACCTTCTAAAGAAGAAATTTTATACGATTTAAATCAAACTAAAGATTTAATTGATTCAAAAATTAAAAATAAAATTATATCTTTAGAAAATAATTTAAACAAAATTAAATCAAATAGTGCTTTTAAAAATATAAATCTCTTATATTCTAATTTTGAACATAAAATTAATGTTAATTCTAAAGAAATTAATACTTTATATAAGAATTATTTAATTAAAATTGAAAATAAATTGAATTATTTAAAAGTTAATGTTGATAATTTAAATCCTAAAAATATTTTAAGTATGGGATACACAATAATTGAAGATGAAAATTCAAATATTATCGGAAGAAGTAATAAATTGGAAACAAAAGAAACAAAATCTAAGATCATTTTTTATGATAAAGAAGTTAATGTAATAATTAAAAAGGATGAATAGATATGGCAGAAAAAAGTTTTGAAGCAAAAATGAAAGAATTAGATGAAATTGTATCAAAAATGAATTCTAACGATGTTAAACTTAATGATATGCTTTCTCTTTATGAAAAAGCACAAGTTTTAATTAAAGAATTAGAAGAAGAAATTAATAACGCTAAAAGCAAAATTATAGAAAAATAGTTGTATAATATTAATAATGAGTAGGGTTATTTTACATATTGATTTAAATCAATTTTTTGTAACATGTGCTAGAATTCTTGATCCTTCTTTAAATAATAAAGTTTTAGCAATTGGAAGCGATGGAAGAAGTGGAATAGTTTCAACATGCAGTTATGAAGCTAGAAAATATGGTATTCATTC
>CAVGUB010000066.1:0-7420 GCA_963632375.1 Phocaeicola dorei
ATTTTCTTTATTTATATTTTTAAATGGTTTTTAAAAAATAAAATTCCACTTTTCAATATAATTTTTGACTCATTTTACCCACTTTTCAATATTTTTGAATAAGAATTCTCCACTTTTCAATATAATTTTGAGTGTATTTTTCATACTTTTCAATATTTCTAAAGAAAAAACACCTTAAATAGGTGCTTAATCTTTATTTTTAGTAATAATTGTTAAATTCTTATCAGTTTGAAGAACAATTGAGTTTTCTTCTACTCCATGAGTTAAGTAAACATCTCCTCCGATAACCGATCCTTTTTTAATGATAGTATCGCCTCCATAAATACAAGCGTTACTATAAATTGTTACATTATCTTCAATAGTAGGATGTCTTTTAGTATGGTTTAATAATCTTCCTTTACTTAAAGATAGGGCTCCTAAAGTTACTCCTTGGTATAACTTAACATTATTCCCGATAATACAAGTTTCTCCAATTACAATCCCTGTTCCATGATCAATAAAGAAATAATCTCCAATTGTTGCACCTGGATTAATATCAATTCCTGTTAATTTATGAGCGTCTTCACTAATAAATCTTGCAAGAATTTTAACATTTAATAAATAAAATTCATGTGCTATACGGTAATAAATAATTGCTTTTATTCCAGGATACGTTAATACTATTTCTTCTTTAGAATTACTAGCAGGATCTCCATTATATAAAGCATCAATTGAAGTATTAATTGATTTTCTTAAGACTGGTAATGTATTAAAGAATTTATTAGAAATAATATCTTTTGAATCAATATTTAAATCGTTTAAGATCTTATTTAATTTCTTTTTAGAAATAAAATATAAAGATTCTAAATTAGATGCATTACTATTTAAATAATCATAAATTAATAAATCATAGATATTTTTAATAAAAGATTTAATTAATGATTCATTTAAATTAATATTTTTATTCTTATTATTAAATTCTTTAGTTAAATCATTTAATATCTTATTCATTTTTAAAATAAGTTATCTACTGAAAGATATCTTTCTCCATTATCAGGTAAAACAGTAACAATTACCTTATTTTTATATTTTTTAGCGTATTCTACGCACATTGCAACATTGCTTCCTGATGAAATTCCTACAAGTAATCCTTCTTTTTTAGCAATTATTCTTGTCATTTCATATGCTTTTTCATCGCTCATTGTTTCAACATGGTCTACTAAAGATAAATCTAAAATAGAAGGTTTAAAACCTGCTCCAATACCTTGGATTTTATGAGCACCTTTTGTACCTTTTGAAATAAATGGACTATTTTCTGGTTCTACTCCTACACTAATTAATTCTGGTTTTCTTTCTTTAATATATTTAGAAACACCAGTTAATGTACCTCCAGTTCCAAAACTTGATACAAAAATATCAATATCTCCATCTAATTCATCATAGATTTCTTTAGCAGTATTTTTATAATGAGCTAAAACATTATAAGGATTTTCAAATTGCATTGGGATAAATGAATTTTTAATTGTCTCATGTAACTCATTTGCAGCATTAATACATCCTGCCATTCCACCTTCTTTAATTAATCTACATTCTGCTCCAAAAGCTTCCATCATTTTAACTCTTTCAATTGAGCAATTTGAAGGCATAAAAATAATACATTTCATACCTAAAGATGCTGAAATTGCAGCAAGTCCAATACCAGTATTTCCACTTGTTGGTTCAATAATTACTGTATCTTTATTAATTTTTCCTTCATTTAATAAATCTACAATCATTTCTTTTGCAATTCTATCTTTAATGCTTCCTGTTGGATTCATTCTTTCTACTTTAGCGTATATTTTACTTTCTAATCCAAATTCTTTTTCAATATTCTTTAATCTAATTAAAGGAGTATTTCCTACTAAATCAATCATAGTTAAATCTTTATGTTCCATATATCTTTACCTCATTTATATAATAATTTAATAAAATTTTAAATTTAAGTAGGCACTTTTTAGTAAGTACTTAAATTTTAGTTTTAAAATTATATTTATATAAAATGAATAAATCAAATTTAATGATTAAAAATATAATGTGGTATTTTTTCCTATAATTTTTACCACATAAAGTGGTATTTTCCAAAATGGAAAATACCACCCATTTTTTAAAAAAGTATAAATTTTACTTCTAAAAATCTATTTTATTATTTAACTTCCTTCTTTCTATAAGCTAATAATCCAAGAGTTACAAATAAGACAATATAAATTAAAGTCATTATGATGCTTCCAGATAATTCCCCAGCATTCATTGTTTTAGCATTAAATGAACTCATAAGTCCATCTAACCAATAATCTCCAAATTGGAAACCAATTTTAATATCTTTTCCAAGTAAGAAAGAATCAAGTAATCCTAAAACTAATTTAATAATTAAAGGAGTAGCAATATTTAAAGTAATAATAATTCCATTTTTATTAAAAATAGTAGAAAACATAAAAAATAAAGCGTGGAATCCTATAATTACAAGTAATTCTCCAAAAATAGAAATAAAGAATTGTGAATCGATATTACCAACTCCTGATACACAAAGTCCAAATAAGAACCCTACAAATAAGACGATAATTGAATAAATTAAAATGCTTACTAATGAAACAATATATTTTGAAAAATAGATTTTTGTCCTTGAGTATCCTCTTGAAACAATGTTTTTAATCGTTCCTAATGACTCATCTTGAGATACAAAAACTGCTAAAAAGATACCCGAAATTAAAGATAACATAGAATTATCTAATGCAGTTCTTGTAGTTTTAACTGCATTAAACATTGCAAGTTGATTAAGTTGTTCTGCACCCATTTTAGACACAATCAATGTTAAAAATAACATTACTAAAATAACTGCTAAACATACATAATAGCTTATTGAAGAAAATAATTTTCTAAATTCAAGTTTAATTAATTTATTCATAACTATTTACCAATCCTTTCAATGAAATATTCTTCAAATGCATCTTCATTTGTAGTTAATTCACTAACACTAATATTATTTTCTACAAGTAATTTATTTATTAATGAACTTTCTTTAAAATCTCCATAAAGAATAATTGAATTATCTTTAACTTCATATTCATTTAAGAAATTATTGTTCTTTAATAATTCTAATGATTTATTGACGTCACTAACTGTTATTTTTAAGTTCTTTTTTGAACGCTCTAATAATTCTTTAGCGTCTATTTCTTCTACTAATTCTCCAGAATTAATGATTCCATATCGAGTAGTGATTTTAGCAAGTTCATCTAAAATATGTGAAGAAATTAAAAAAGTAACTCCTTTTTCTTTATTTAACTTAATGATTAAATCTCTTATTTCTTTTATGCCTTGAGGATCAAGCCCATTTATTGGTTCATCTAAAATTAATATTTCTGGATTTCCAAGTAATGCAATTGCAATTCCAAGTCTTTGCTTCATTCCAAGAGAAAATTGACCTGCTTTTTTGGATCCAGTTTGAGCAAGTCCTACAAATTCTAATATTTCTTTAATTTCAGTATCACTTCCTCCATAAAGAATAGAAAATCTTTTCATATTTTCAAAAGCTGTAGCATTTTTATATAATCCTGCATTTTCAATTAATGATCCAATTTTACTTCTTTCTTTATCTAAATTATTTGATCCATTTATTTTAATTTCACCTTCAGTTACATTTAAAAGTCCAAGTATCATTTTCATGGTAGTAGTTTTTCCAGCACCATTTTTTCCAATAAACCCATAAATATCACCTTTTCTAACATGCATTGATACTTTATCAACTACTACTTTATTTGAAAACTTCTTAGTAAGGTTACTTGTTTCTATTACGTATTCTTCCATATATTCTCCTAGCTATTTTAATATTTCCCAATATCCACTTTTTCTAGATCCTCTTCTTTGAAGATAATTATCTTCACTTAAAGCATCTAAATGTCTATAAATTGTAATTTCAGATTTAGAAAAAAGTTCTGCTAATTCATTAATTGTGATATTTCTATCTTCTTTTATTTTATTTAATATTTTTATATCTAAATCATCAAGTTTTTCATCATTTTGAGATGATGTTTCATTCTTTCTTTTAAAAACAAAAGTAAATCCAAATTCATCATTTTGATATCTAAATTTAATGTCATTTTGAAGACATAAATTAAACGTTCTATCAAATCCGGTCCCAAAAGAATCAATGTAGCCATATTTAAATAAAGTAGATGCAATTAAAATATTTCTAATTTTGCTACCTACTTCTCCTTTTGCAAATCTCATTGGATCAACATCTTTAATAATTCCACCTGGATTATATATTTTTACATATGATTTAAAGATAACATATTCATTATAATCACCTTTAACTTGATAATTACAATGTGCAAATGAATTAATAACAATTTCTCTAATTGCTCTTAAAGGGATTTCAGGTGTATCTACTCTTTGGATTCCTTCAATTTTTGAATTAAATGTAATATGATTTTGAATATAAGAAATTGATTCTTTTATGCATTCAAAAATATTGCCTTTAAATTCTTTAATTTCTCCAAAATCCACTCTAGAATCTGTTGGATAATTTGCAAACTTAATTGTTAAAGGTTTATTATTTCCAAATAAATACCATCCTGCATTATTTAAAAATCCATTTTCAGTTAATAAACCTAATTTTATTAAAGCATCCTTTCTATTTTTATAAACATAATCTAGTCTTCCTTTTTCGTTACTAGTTCTAATACAATCAATTAATAAATCTTCATCAATATCATTAATTCCATATATAGTCTCTTTATTTTCCCATTTAGAATAGGTATTATCTTTTTCTTCAAAATACTTTTGGAGTTCATGATTATTCATAGAAATATCAGCATCATTTATACGAATATAATATCTATTATACGCACTATAAGGAGTATCATTTCCTTCTACTTCTACTTTAATAACTGGTTTATTTTCAATAGTAACTATATCAACTATTACTCTTGAAGGGATTGGTTTTAAATTATTTTGTATTTCATGAACAACATCTGCTCTAGTATCATTTCCAATCGTTAGTCCTACTACTTTAGATTCATCATTAATTCCAAAATAAACTGTGCCTCTACCTTTTTTATTAAGCATTGAACTCATTGAAATAATGCCTTCTTTAAGTTGACTTAAACTTCTTTTTAACTCTAAAACTTCACTTTCTTCAAACATACTTATTCTATCATTTATCATTTCATTTATCTTATCATTACTCAAGATATATTTTAAAAAATACGATAATTTTCTTCTTTTTTATCTTATCATTAAATAATAAAGAAATGATAAGATAAAAATACTTTAACTATTAAAAATTAAATAGTATCATATTTAAAGGAAATGATGTCTTCCTGATTCATTCAAACCATCTTTATAAATTTAAAGATTGATGACGTCTATTATTTTTATAATGGAGGAAGACTATGAACATATTTTTATCATTAGGAATTATTGTAATTACTGGATTTTTATTAGGATATTTATTTTCTAAAATACATTTACCTAAATTAATCGCTTATTTACTAGTAGGAATTTTATTTGGACCATCTTTACTTAATATTTTAGATCCAACAATACTTGAAATTTCTAGTATTTTACGTCAAATAGCGTTAATTATTATTTTAACAAGAAGTGCGTTATCTTTAGATTTAAAGAATCTTAAAAGTGTAGGAAGAAGTGCGATACTTATGTGTTTTTTACCTGCTACATTTGAAATTATTGGGATTACTATTTTTGGACCACTTCTTTTAAATATATCTTATATGGAAGCTTTACTTTTAGGATCTACTCTTGCAGCAGTTTCTCCAGCAGTTGTTGTTCCACGCATGATTAAATTAAAAGAAGAAGGATTAGGGAATAAACATCATGTTAGTGAACTCGTTATGGCAGGAGCAAGTATTGATGATATCTTTGTAATTGTTATTTTTTATAGTGCTAAAACATTAGTGAGTAAAGGTGAAATTGATATTACAAATATCTTACTGACTCCTGTTTCAATTGTTTTAGGGATAATTCTTGGAATATTACTTTTTATTATTTATTACTTTTTAATTAAAAAGATAGTAATGAACGATATATTAAAAACTATTTTATATTTTGGATTTTCTTTATTAATGCTAGGAATTGAAAATTTAATTAAACCATATATTAATATTTCTTCTTTACTTGGAATAATTATATTTGGAATATTACTTTTTAAATTTGATAAGAAAAGCGCTAAAGAAATTAATATTAAATATAATTCATTATGGAATTTCTTTGAAATACTCTTATTTTCTTTAGTAGGAGCCTGTTTTGATTTTAAGTCAGCATTTTCAAAAGATGGATTATTAATTATTCTTTTGCTTATAATTTCTTTATTATTTAGATCACTTGGAGTTATTATTTCACTTTGTTTCACTTCATTTAATAAAAAAGAAAAGTTATTTATCATTATAAGTTATTTACCAAAAGCAACAGTTCAAGCTTCAATTGGTGCTATTGCACTTCAAGAAGGTCTTGCATGTGGTAATATCATTTTAACTGCATGTATTATTTCTATTTTATTAACTGCTCCAATAGGTGCTTTATTAATGGATACTTTAAAGAACAAATTATTAGAAAAAGAAGATATTAATAGTGAAATTATTAAAAATGAGTAAAATAATTTTCTTTAGCGTTTTTGTAGCATTCACTTAAATATTTTCTAGATTCTTTTCCAAGCGAAGTAAAATATCCAAATAAATCAAAAGCGTGATAACACTTATCAAATATTTTTATTTTTACTTCGATTCCTTCTTTCTTTAAATTAGAAGAATATTCCATTAATTCATCAAAAAATGGATCTAAAGTTCCAATATAACTAATTAGCGGAGGTAAATTCTTAAAATCTTTATTTAAAGATGGAGATGCATAGATAGGAATATTATTTTTATTGATATTTTTTAAATATAATTCCCATGCTTCTTTATTTGATTTTGTATTCCAAACTGGAGAATCATTATTTTTATTAGACTTAGTATCAAAATAAGAAATCATTGAATAAAGAGGGAATAATCCTGCTATTTTAATATTACTTTTATCTTTTAAATATAAAGAGAGTGCAATTGCTAAACCTCCTCCTGCGCTTTCTCCTCCTACAAAGATTTGATTTTTATTAATACCTAATGCTTCACTATTATCTACAATCCATTTTAAAGTTAAATAGCAATCTTCTAAAGAAGAAGGGTAAGGGGATTCAAGTGATTTTTTATAATCTGGTAAAATCATAACTGTATCTTTATCTTTTAAAAATATTTTAGCATAATTGAAGCATTCTTCAGGAAGTCCAATCGCATATCCTCCTCCATGAATCCACATAATACATGTTTTTAATTTAGAATTATTTTCTTTTTTATGTCTAGCTACAAGTATTCTTAAATTACTATAATCACTTCTTTTTATATTAATTTCTTCT
>CAVGUB010000067.1:0-4970 GCA_963632375.1 Phocaeicola dorei
CATATAAAAATAAGTATAATTTTAAGGTATTTAGGAAGGTGTAACATGAGTGAAATAAATGATAAATTAATTAATTTAATTAAAGAAGCGTTAAAAAATAAATTTAATTTAGAAAATAAAGATAATTTAATTATGATTGAAACTCCAAAAGAAAAGAAATTTGGAGATTATTCTACAAATATTGCAATGAGACTTGCAAAAGAATTACATGATAATCCATTTAATATTGCAACTTCTTTAAAAGAAGAATTAGAAAAAGATGAATTAGTTAAACAAGTTGACGTTATTAGACCTGGATTTATTAACTTCTTTATTAAAGAAGATTCTTTAAGTAAAGTTATTAAAAATGTTATTACATTGGATAAAGATTTTGGAAGAAGTGATTTAAATAAAGGTAAAAACGTAATGGTTGAATATGTAAGTGCAAATCCAACTGGAGATTTACATTTAGGACACGCTAGGGGTGCAGCTTATGGAGACTCATTAACAAGAATTTTATCTTTTTCAGGATATGATGTTTTAAGAGAATTTTACGTTAATGACGCTGGAAATCAAATTGCAGTTTTAGCAAATTCATTATTTGAAAGATATAAAGAAGCATTAGGATTACCTTTTGATATTGAAAAAATTGGATATCAAGGAAAAGACGTTAAGATTTTAGCAAATAAAATCAAAGATGAAGATGGCGATAAGTGGATTCATGAAAATGAAGAAGACGCTTTAAGATACTTTAAAGATTTAGGTACTGAACTTGAACTTGATAAAATTAAAAAAGATTTAGATTTATATCGTGTAAATTTTGATCATTATCAAAGTGAAAGAGAACTTTATAGAACTGGTAAAGTTGAAAAAGGATTAGAAGCTTTAAAAAAGAGTGGATATACTTATGAAGATGGTGGTGCTTTATGGCTTAAAACTACTGAATTTAATGATGATAAAGATAGAGTTTTAGTAAAAAGTGATGGAAGTTTAACATACCTTACTCCAGATGTTTCTTATCATAAAGATAAATTTGATAGAGGATACACTCATTTAATTGATATTTTAGGTGCAGATCATCATGGATATATTGCTAGAATCAAAGCATCTATGAAGATTTTAGGATATAATCCAGATGAACTTGAAATTTTAATCATCCAAATCGTTAGACTTATGGAAGATGGTAAAGAAGTTAAAATGTCAAAAAGAACTGGAAACGCAATTACAATTCGTGAATTATGTGAAGATGTTGGAGTAGATGTTGCTCGTTATTTCTTCCTTTCTAAGCCAAGAGAATCTCATTTTGATTTTGATTTAACTTTAGCTCGCAAACAATCAAGTGATAATCCAGTTTATTACATTCAATACGCTTATGCACGTATGGTATCAATTTTAAATAAAGATTCATCTTTTGAAATTAAAGATACATATTCTCTTTTAACTAATCCAAAAGAATTAGAATTAATGAAATTAATGGATGGATTTAAAAAAGAAATTGAAGAAATTTCAATTAGTAAAGAAGTTAATAAATTATGTAATTATATTTATAAATTTGCTCAAACATTCCATAGTTATTACAATGATTCAATTATTATTGATGATAAGAATGTTGAATTAACTAAAGAAAGATTAGCGTTAATTAAAGCATGTTCAATTGTTTTAAAGAATGCATTAAATTTAATTGGTATTGAAGCTAAAGAAAAGATGTAAAGTATGATTGAAAGATATAGTATTAAAGAAATAGATAACATATTTTCTTTAAGAAGTAGATATGAATACTTCTTAAAAGTAGAACTTGCAGTTATTAAAGGATATGTTGATTTAGGAATTATTCCTGAAAATGATTATTTAGAGATATCTAAAAAAGCAAGAGTTAATGTTAAACGTATTAATGAACTTGAAAAAGAAACAAAACATGATGTTATTGCATTTACTCGCTCCTTGGATGAATATTTAGGAGAAGAGAAGAAGTGGGTTCATTATAATTTAACATCTACTGATGTAGTAGATACTGCTTTAAGTTTACAAATTAAAGATTCTAATAAGATATTAATTGAAGATATGAAAAATTTATTAGAAACTTTAAAAGGATTAGCACTTAAATATAAAGATACTCCAGTAATTGGAAGAAGTCATGGAATACACGCTGAAGTTACTTCTTTTGGATTAAAATGGGCTTTATTTTATGATGAATTAAAACGTGATATTCAAAGATTTAATTTTGAAAAAGATTTTGTAGAAGTAGTTAAAATTTCAGGAACAGTTGGTAATTTTTCTAATCTTCCTTATGAACTTGAAGGTTTAGTTGCTACAAATCTTGATTTACATAGACCAAATATTTCAACTCAAGTTTTATCAAGAGATAGACTTATTGGATATACTTATTCTTTATCAATGATTGCTTCATTACTTAATAAAATTGCTACTGAAATTAGACATTTATCAAGAAGTGAAGTTAGTGAAGTTAATGAACATTTCTCAAAAGGTCAAAAAGGAAGTAGCGCAATGCCACATAAAAAGAATCCAATTGGATGTGAAAATATATGTGGACTCTCAAGAATGGTTATTTCTTCTTTAAATGTTGCTTTTGAAAATAATGCCTTATGGCATGAAAGAGATATTTCTCATTCATCTACTGAAAGAATTTATCTTCCAGATGATATTAATTTAATTTCATATATGTTAAGAAGAATGAATGGTATTTTAATTAATTTAGATGTCCATCCAGAAAATATGTTAAGAAATATTAATATGTCAGAAGGAGTAATTTATAGTGGAAAAGTATTAAATTATTGCTTAAAAAATAATTCTTATAGTAGGGAAGAATTATATGACAGGATTCAATCTTTAGCATTCCTTGCAATGGAATCAAAAACTCCTTTAAAAGAGTTACTTAAAAAAGATGAAATCTATTCTAAAATCTTGGATCAAAAAACACTCGATGAGTTATTCTCATTTGATTATGTTTTTGACAAAATAAATTATATTTATAAGAGGGTTGGTATTTTATGAAAAGTATAGTTGTAGTTGGTGCTCAATGGGGAGATGAAGGTAAAGGTAAGATTACTAATTATTTATCTTCTAAAGCAGATGTTGTAATTCGTTATCAAGGTGGAGATAACGCTGGACATAGCGTTTGTTTTGATAATAAAGAATATCATTTAAGAACAATTCCTAGTGGTATTTTTAATGAAAATACATTAAATATCTTAGGAAATGGAATGGTTATTAATCCACTTCATTTAGTAGATGAAATGAATGAAATTAAAGAAAATGGATATTCATTAAATAATCTTGTTATTAGTGATAAAGCTACTTTAGATTTAGAATACCATCTTGTTTTAGATGGCTTAAAAGAAGCTAAACTTAAAGATAATAAGATTGGTACTACTAAAAAAGGTATTGGACCAGCTTATACTTCAAAAGCTGAAAGAAGTTCTTTAAGAATGTCTAGTTTACTTGAACCTAATTTTAAAGAATTATATAAAGAAAAATTAGAAGACGCTAATAAATTAATAGAATTTTATGGTGGAGAACCTCTTAATTTTGAAGAATCATATGCTAAATATGAAAAAGCAATTGAAGTTTTAAAACCACATATTACTGAAACTGTTTCTTTACTTCAAAAATTAAGAAAAGAAGGAAAGAAAATCCTTTTTGAAGGTGCACAAGGTACAATGCTTGATGTTGATTTTGGTACATTCCCTTATGTTACAAGTAGTAACACTATTACAGGTGGTGCAATGACTGGATCAGGAATTGGTTTAAATTACATTGAAGGTGCAGTTGCAATTTGTAAAGCTTATACAACTCGTGTTGGAGAAGGTCCATTTGTTACTGAAATATTTGGAGAAGACGCAAGTGTTATTAGAGAAAAAGCTCATGAATATGGAGTAGTTACTAAACGTCCTCGTAGAATTGGATATTTAGATTTAGTCCAAATGAAATATTCTCAAGCAGTTAATGGATTTAAATATATTGCTTTAACTCTCCTTGATATTTTATATTTTGTTAAAGAAATTAAAGTATGTGTATTTTATAAGTTAGATGGCAAAATCATTGATTATATCCCAACATCATTAACAGAACTTAATAGATGTGAACCAGTTTATAAAGACTTTAAACCATTTGAAAAAGATATTTCACATATTACTAAATTTGAAGATTTACCAGAAAACGCTAAAGAATATATCAAATTTATTGAAGATTATTTAGATTGTGAAGTTGTTATTGTTTCAACTGGTAAAGATAAAGAAGATACAATTATTAGAAAAGAAATATTCTAATTTTTAAGAAAAAATGTCTATATTTAGACATTTTTTTAATTTTGTATATTGCTTATTATATTTAAATTTGTATAATTAAATTAACAAATATAAATAAAGGAGATAATAAGTATGAAAAAAGTTTATTTAAGTTTGTGTTCTCTAGTTTTATTATCTTTTACAAATAGTACAAACATTTATAATTCTTATAGCTCGATAAAAGGTAATAATTTCAGTTTTCAATATAGTGTTGAAACAACTAATACTGAGGAAAATTACCCTATTCAAAAAGTAAGCAATGCATCATATATTAATTATATTTCTAAAGTTGAAATAAGTTACAGTAATTCTAAAATTGATTATAAAAATATTTTATGTAATCAAATTTTTAAAAATAATGAATTAAAAAAATATAAAAAAGAAATTTTATACTTTGTAGAAAATTTATATTTTGTAAATTCTTATGAATTAGGCTTTACTGGATCTGGATACACAAACAAAATTGGGTTTGATGTTGATGGAGAAAATTATAAATTTGGATTTTATTTAGTTACAATAAATGCATCAATAATTAAATTCCAAAACATGGATGTTAATTTCAAAATTGATGATAAAGAATACAATTTTGAATTAAAATATTATTTAGTAGATAATTTTTTAGCAAATTTAAATTATTTTGAAAATGTTAAAGAACTAGATAATTTTATTAATAAATATGGGTTATAG
>CAVGUB010000068.1:0-3064 GCA_963632375.1 Phocaeicola dorei
CTTGAGAATGTTGTTTCAATGTATTTTTTAACTCTTTCATCTTTTAATGATTCAACGATTGCTTTTGTTTTATCACTATTTTTATCTTCTTCTCTAATTGCAATAACATTTGCTTTTTGATCTTCAAGTTCTGGATCATCTTCACTTAAAACAATCTTTTTAGAATAATCTTTAAGTCCAGTCATTGCAGTATTTCCAGGAATAACCCCAAAATCATAATCATCTAAAGATACACTTAATAATTCTTCTGCAATACATGTTAAAGTACATTTTTCGTATCCTTCATTAAATGTAACGTAATTCATTGGATGTGCACTTTCAAAGTTAGTAAAGTTGCCATCTTTATCATAACATTCATCATTAATTGTAAGAATATCATTTGCTTCTAATAAGTTTAATGCTCTTTCAACATTTGAAATATCATCAACGATTTCAATTCTTGCACCATTAAAGACTTCTTTAACACTAGTATCTTTTGTATAAACACATAATCTTTCGTAATGAACTTTACATGCAGGAATTAAAGAAACACTTCCTTTATATTGATTTAAATATGGGATATGTTGGAAATAGTTAGCGTCTACTTCTTTATTTGCTAATGCATCATTTTGTAAAGTCCAATCTAAAACTTTAACACTTAATCCATATCCTTTTTCTTGTAAGATATCTTTAACTACTTCATTTAAGATTTTAGCGTGTGGTACTTCACTTGCTGCAATTGTAATTGTTTTGTTTGAATCTCCTCCACAAGATGCAAGTGAAATTAAACTTGCTCCTAAAACAGATAATGTTAATAATTTTAATTTTTTCATTTTGTAATTCTCCTTTTATCGATTTTTTTAGCGATTAATAATGATCCTTCTTGAATAAGTTGAACAAGGATTACAATAACTGCAATAATAATCCAAATTCCAATAGACCAAGGGTTTGAAGGATCTTGTCTATAAAGTGAATATGCTTCACTAATTAAACCCCCAGCACCAATATTGTATGCAAAGCTAGTATATCCAAGAATTGATACCATTGATAAAGCAACTCCTGTTATTAAACTTACCTTACATTCAGGTAATATTGAATAAATAATAATTTTAAATGTACTTCCTCCCATCGATCTTGAAGCTTCAATAACTCCTTGATCAATTTCTAAGAGTGATTGTTCTACCATACGTGATACAAATGGGAAACTTGCAAAGAAAAGAGGAATAATAATTACGTACCATGAACCCGTTCCTTTTCCTAAAATACCTCTTGTTAAAGGAAGTAAAATAATAATTAAAAGAAGACATGGAATAGAACGTAATAAATTAATAATAATTCCTAAAGTTTGATTAACAATCTTATTTCTAGATAATCCTTTTTTACCAGTAATAAATAATATAATTCCAAGTGGTAAACCTACTAAATATGCAAGGAAGGTAGAAATAAGAGTCATTAAGAGAGTTTCTCCTAAACTAGTAAATAAATTTGATATATTCATTATTCATCAATCTCCTCATATTTAATATTTTTAAAATCTAAATAAGATTTAAGTTTATTAATATCTTCATCATATGTAGGAAGTTTAAATACTAACTGTCCATAAACCTTATTTTCAATTACTTTAGTTTCTGCATGTAATATTGAAACTTTAATACCACATTTTTCAATTAAATCAAATACGATTGGTTCATCACTATTTCCATCAAATAATAATCTAATAGAATGAGTATCACTTAAAGATGTATTAATTGAAGATGAATAAATAAGTTTTTTAGCAATATCACTTTTAGGATTTAAGAAGATATTTCTTAAATCTCCATGTTCTACAATTTGGGAATTATCAATTAATGCAACCTTATTACAGATTTTTTCAATTACTTCAAGTTGATGTGCAATAATGATAATTGTTAAATTATATTGATCATGTAAAGTTTTAAGTAAACTTAAGATTTGAGATGTAGTTTCTACGTCTAACGCGCTAGTTGCTTCATCACAAAGTAAGACTTTTGGATTAGTAATTAAACTTCTTGCAATTGCAACTCTTTGTTTTTCTCCTCCAGAAAGTTGAGAAGGGTAAGAGTTCCATTTAGAAATTAATCCAACCTTTTCTAAACATTTAAATGCTTCTTTATGTTTAATTTTATTAAGTTCAAATTTCTTAACGTCTCTATAATTTTCGATATTTTTCTTATTTTTCTTTAATTCTTCTTTTTTTCTTTTATATTCTTCTTTATCGTAAGTAATTTTAATATTTTGAAGTTTTAAAGAAAGTTCAATATTACTAATAACATTTTTTTGATTTAAAAGATTAAATGATTGGAAAATCATGGATATATCTTTTAAATCTTCTTTAGATACTCTTTTATCTTTTGAACATAACACATGATCATTAAATATAATTTCTCCTGAATCTAAAGTTTCAAGACCATTTATACATCTAACTAAAGTTGATTTACCTGCTCCAGAGAATCCTAATATTCCATAGATATCACCATCTTCAACAGTTAGATTTATATTATTTAATACTTTATGTTCTCCATATGATTTATTTAAATTTTTGATTTCTAACACGAATCCTCCTTTAAGGGAATAAAAAAGTCCCTTTATTATCTAAATAATAAAAGGACGAGAATTCATTAATAAATTTCGTGTTACCACCTTTTTTCACCTTAATATCACTATTAAAGCCTCAAAGAGTTCAATCAAACTCATCTTCTATTACGGGAATTCCCGGAGTAATCTACATATCAATCACCCAACTCCAAGACCATGTTCATCTTCTTTTCAGTTATCTCCTTACACCACTCAAGACTCGCTAGAACCTATTAAAGATTACTCTTTCTTTTCTTCGTTGTTACTTTAAAATTATACTTATTTTTATAAAATTGTAAATTAATTTTTTATTAAGATTTTAAAAATTTATCTATTAGATCTTAAAATCTCCTTCTTTAATCCACCCTACTTTTCTAAAAATAATATCGATAATATAGACAAGTATTGCAGGTGCAACTATTTCAAAAAGGATGATAATAAGCCAAGTTTGCCATGAATTTCCCATTGTAATTAAAGTTCCAATTTGACCTAC
>CAVGUB010000069.1:0-1526 GCA_963632375.1 Phocaeicola dorei
TAGAATTAAACTTTATAGTGAAAGAAATTTATAATGAATTCCCATTTCTAAATACTCCTAAAATTTATTATAGTTATGAATATTTATTTAATTATTTAAAAAGTAAACCTGCTTTTAATCTTTCAAAATTATTAGATGATGAATTAAATTTAATAAATTTATATGATTATTCATCAAATAATCAGGAATTAGATAGTTATTCTTCATATTTATTTAGTAGTAATGTAGATAAAATAACCTCTAAAGAATTTCAAAAAAAGATAAAAATTAATAATTTAGAAATTCAAAATGAAGCTTATATGATGTCACAATCATTTTTAAGTATAATGGATTCTTTAGATTTAGCACTTTTACTTTTTAATTGTGTTTTGTTTTTAACTTCCATCATACTTTTAGTATTTATCAATATTTCTATTATTTCTTCATCGAAAAGGGATTTAGCAGTTTTATTTTCTTTAGGATTTAATAAAAAAAGAATGATTTTTCCATATTTTATTAAAGATTTAATCACTTTTACTATATCTTTTTTAATTAGTTTTTGCTTAAATTCCTCCATTATTAAGAAAGTAAATTCTATAATTTTAGAAAAATACATGCTAGATTTTTCAATTAAATCAAAACTCTCACATACATTAATAATATTTTTAATATCGATTTTTATTATTTTAATTATTTCAACATGCATTTCAAAACATTTTAGAAATATATCAATATATAAGGAGTTAAAAGAAGAATGATTGAGTTTAAAAATGTATCAAAAAAATATGATCGAATATTATTTAAAGATTTTAACTTTAAATTTGAAGATAAAGGATTTTATTTAATAAAAGGAAATTCAGGAAGTGGAAAATCTACAATTTTAAACATGATTTCTGGACTTGATAAGGATTATGAAGGCGATATTTTGTTTAATAATCTTTCTTTAAAAGGTCTTTCTAATTCCAAATTAGCGAAATTAAGAATGGACGATATTGGATTTATTTTCCAATCTTTTAATCTTTTTGAAAATGATACGGTATCAAATAATATTTTAATTACTTTAAATACATTAGATATTTCAAAGAAAGAAAAGGATTATAAATTATATGAAATTTTAAATAGATTAGGTTTAATAAAATTAAAAGATACATTGGTATCTAAATTAAGTGGAGGAGAAAAACAAAGAGTTGCACTTGCAAGAAGTTTAGTAAAAAGTCCAAAAGTTTTACTTGCTGATGAACCAACAGGAGCTTTAGATTTTAAAAATTCTAAGAAGATTTTTAAAATTTTAAAATCGATATCTCAAGATATTTTGGTAATTGTTGTTACGCATGATGAATATTTTTCAAATCTTTTTGGATCTAATATTTTATATTTTAATAATCAGAAAATTGATTATAAAAATATAGAAAATGACCATAATCCTAAATTTGTAGTTTTAAATTTTAAAAATAAATATAAAAGAAAGTATTCACTATCTTTAAAATTTATCTTTAATAGATTTAAAGAATCTTTTAAAAGTAATAAGAAAATGAATGCTTTTATTG
>CAVGUB010000069.1:1536-39550 GCA_963632375.1 Phocaeicola dorei
GTTTCAATGTGTTCAATTTCTCTATTTTTGTTTGGGTTAACTTTAACGATTAATCAAGAAATTGGGAATTTAATTATTAATTCATTTTCCTCACTTTGTGGAGAAAATTCATTAATTTTAGAATCAAAAAGTAATAGTGAAGTTAAAGATTATTATGGTGCAAGTAAAGATGATTTAATTAATATTTATAAAACATATAGTGATATTGATGAAATTGGATGTTTTTATTTAAATGATTTTAATAATTTTTTTGTAGAATCTAATGCGTGTTATTTTGTAAATCAATTTAATTCTTTAATTGAAATTCCTAAATTAAATATGAACAATTTTATTAATTATAACTATGTTAAAAACGTAAATAGTATTAAAACTTTTAATAAAATAGAAAAATATCATGAAGATTCAATTATTTTAGGAATTGATAATGAATCAATGTTAGAAATTACTAGTAATTTAAGAATTAAAAATACGTATCAAGCTTTAAGTGATTTTATTTTTAAATATAATCCATATATTATTTTAAGAGTAGAAAATGATTATTGGACTTATGATGATGAGTTAATTATTGATTTAATTGGGATTACTCAAGCAAGTTCAAATACGATTTATTCATCAAAATTATTTTATAATGAATATTTATTAGAAGATTTAATGAGATTTCCATCTACTTTAGAAATTTATAAAGAAAGTGAATATCCATGGGATTTAAAGAAATTATATTATTTTAAAAGTGAAAATAAGGTAGATTTAATTAAAGAAATCTCATTATCTGGAGTTTTTAATGATTTAAGTTTTGATTCATCATTTAGAAGCGATGATAAAGTTGCTTTAATGCATAATGTATCAGGTGGATTAAAAGAAAGTGATTTAAAAATAATTAATGAAAATTTTAATATTAATTCATATTATTATTCCACTGATTTTGGATACATTAATTATGGATCAATTATGGCAGGATTTTCTAAACCTACTTTTATATCTTCTTCAAGTGCAGAGTTAGAAAAAATAATAGATAAAGATAATAAAATTGAATATGAAGATTATTATTACCTTAATGAAGGTGATACATTTTTAAGGGGAAATTATTTAATTAGTGATAAATCTAAAGTTACTTTAAGTAGTAATTTTTCTAAAGAAATTAATGGAAAATACCCTCAAAATTATAAAAATATTGCAATTTCTAGAGGTATTGCTAATAAATTTAATTTTAAAATAGGAGATCAAATATACTTTGGAACTTTTACTAAATTAAATAAGGAAAATAATAAAATTAATGGAGATTTTAATATTATTTCTTTTAGAATAAGTGGAATAACGAATGAATCAAAAAATGTTTTATATCAGGATGGATATTTTTCGATTGCCTTATATAGAGATTTGTTTAATATTTCTCCAATTAATTTAAATATTTCTAATATAACCTTCTTTTTAGATAATAAAATTGATAAAAATACTATCGATACTTTTAATGAATTAAATCAAAATTATAATTTAGTAGCACCACTTTTAGAGATTGAAAATTCATTAAATGAATCATTAAAAATTATCTCATTAGTTTTAAGTGTTTTTAGTGTATTTTCTTTAATTTCATGTATGATTTTATTAACTATTACAAGTTACATTAAATTTATAAAATCTAAGAAAGAGAGTGCTATTTTAATCTTATTAGGATTTAATAATTATGAAATTTTTAGAAATTCGTTTTATTCTAATTTATTTATTGGATTAATTAGTATAGTTTTTGCGTTATTTTCACTAATAATTGGTAATGTTTTAATTTCTTTAATTATTAATAAAATGATTGGAGGGAGTAATATTTTATTTATGAACAACTATTCAATTTTGCTTTTACTTTCAATTGTCATTTTATTATCTTTTATTTCTAGTGTATTTTTAATTTTTAAAATTAGAAAAATAGATATAAATAAAGAGCTTCATCATTAAGAATGGAAAAAATACGATACTTTTAATGATTTTTTGCTTAAAAGTGTATATAATATATACGATTTTGAGGAGAATAAAAAATGGGATTAAAAGCTGGTATTGTTGGATTACCAAACGTAGGTAAATCAACGTTATTTAATGCAATTACAAATAGTAAAGTAGAAGCTGCAAACTATCCATTCGCAACAATCAATCCTAATGTTGGTGTTGTTATGGTTCCTGATACAAGAGTTGATTTTTTAGTAGATATATTTAAACCAAAGAAAACTATATATACAACATTTGAATTTTTTGATATTGCAGGTTTAGTTAAAGGTGCAAGTAAAGGTGAAGGATTAGGTAATCAATTCTTAGCAAATATTAGAGAATGTGATGCAATTATTGAAGTTGTTAGATGTTTTGATAATAATGAGATTATTCACGTTGAAAATAGTATTGATCCAGTAAGAGACGCTCAAATTATTAATTTAGAACTTATCTTAGCAGATTTAGATACTTGTAATAATAGACTTGGAAAGATTGAAAATAAAGCTAGAATTCAAAAAGATAAAGAAAGTATGACTGAAGTTAATTTATTAACTAAAGTTAAAAAATGTTTAGAAGATGAAAACGCTATTAGAACATTAGAATTAAGTGAAGAAGAAAACAAATTATTAAAGAATTTTTCTTTCTTAACTGCAAAACCTATTATTTATGTTGCTAATGTTTGTGAAGATTCATTGAAAGATCCTGATAGTGATAAATATGTTAATGCTTTAAAAGAATATGCAAGTAAAGAACATGCTGATGTTATTCCTGTAAGTTGTGAAATTGAAGCTGAACTTTCTCAATATAGTAAAGAAGAGAAAGAAGATTTCTTAAAAGAAATTGGTGCAACATCAAGTGGACTTGATCAATTGATTCATGCTTCTTATAAATTATTAAATTTATCAACTTTCTTTACTGTTGGAAGTGATGAAGTTAGAGCTTGGACATTTAAAAATGGAATGCTTGCTCCAGATTGTGCAGGTATTATTCATACTGATTTTAAAAAAGGATTTATTAGAGCTGAAACTTATAACTTCAAAGATATTGAAGAATTTAAGAGTGAACAAGCTTTAAAAGATAATGGTAAAATTAGAATTGAAGGAAAGGATTACGTTGCTAAAGATGGAGATATCTTCTTCTTTAGATTTAATGTTTAGTTATGAGAATTGGATTTGCTAAAGACATACATAAATTAGTAGAAAATAGAAAGTTAGTTTTAGGAGGAGTAGAGATTCCTTATTCAAAAGGATTACTTGCTCATAGTGATGGAGATGTTGTTATTCATTCTTTAGTTGATGCTTTGATTGGGGCAATGAATGAAGGTGATATTGGAAAAATATTTCCAGATACTGATAATAAATATAAAAATATATCTTCAATTTATTTTTTAGAAAAAGTAAAAGAAATGTTAAAAGATAGAGATTTAGAAATTGAATATATTGATATATTTATTAGTTGTGAAGCTCCTAAACTAAAAGATTATATTTTAAAAATGAGAGAAACAATTTCTTCTACATTAGAAATTAGTATTAACTTAGTTTCGATAAAAGCTGGAACTAATGAAGGGATAGGAGAAGTTGGTATGAATTTAGCAATTGAAAGTTACGCAACTTGTTTATTAAAGGAGAAAACTTATGGAAAAGAAAATTAGAGTTAGATATGCACCATCTCCAACTGGTTATTTACATATTGGTGGAGCTCGTAGTGCTTTATTCAATTATTTATACGCAAAGAAATTTAATGGTGATTTTGTTTTTAGAATTGAAGATACAGATATTGAAAGAAATATTGAAGGTGCTGAAACAGAACAACTTCATGATTTAATTTGGCTTGGAATTGTTCCTGATGAATCAACAGAAAATCCAAATCCAAAATATGCTCCATATCGTCAAATGGAAAAACTCGATATTTATAAGAAATATTGTGATGAACTTGTTGAAAAAGGTTACGCTTATGAATGTTTTGATACAAGTGAAGAATTAGAACAAATGAAGGAAGAACAACTTTCTCGTGGTGTTAAATCTTTTAAATACGATAGACATTCTTTATCTTTAACAAAAGAAGAAAAAGAAGCATATATTAAAGAAGGAAGAAAACCTTCTATTAGATTAAAAATGCCAAGCAATCATGAATTAAAATTTAATGATTTAGTTAGAGGTGAAGTTTCTTTTAATAGTGATGATATTGGTGATTTCATTATTATGAAATCTAATGGAATCCCTACTTATAACTTTGCAGTTGTAGTTGATGATCATTTAATGGAAATCACTCATGTTTTAAGAGGTGAAGAACATTTATCAAACACTCCAAAACAACTTCAAATTTATGAATATTTTGGATGGGAAGCTCCAGAATTTGGACATATGACTATTATCATTAATCCAAATGGTAAGAAATTATCAAAAAGAGACCACAACATTTTACAATTTATGTCTCAATATAAAGAACTTGGATACATTCCAGAAGCAGTATTAAATTTCTTATTCTTACTTGGATATACTGATGCTGAAGGAAGAGAAATTATTTCAAAAGAAGAAGCAATTGCATCTTTTGATCCTTCACGTTTATCAAAATCTCCAGCAATGTTTGATTCAAAACGTTTATTATGGATTAATTCTCACTATATTAGAAATTTAGATGATGATAAATATTTTGAATTTATTAAACCATTTATGGATAAGGTTGAATTAAATGAATCATTAGATAAAAAAGAAATTGCTTTATTATTCAAAAATGAAATTCAATATGGTGCTCAAATTGCAGATTTATTAAATGAAATTTTAGTTAAAAATATTGAATTAAGTGATGAAGAAAATGAAATTTTAAATAAAGAAAGTTCATTAAAAGTAAAAGAATTATTCAAAAATAAATTAATGAATGTAAGTGAAATTTCTCAAGAATCTATTAAAAATATCTTTAATGAAATTAAGACTGAAACAGGTTTAAAAGGAAAAGATATCTTCATGCCAATTAGACTTGCTTTAACTGGTCATAGTCATGGTATTGAAATGCATAATCTTGTTAAAATTCTTGGAAAAGAAGAATGTTTTAATAGATTATAATTATAGAAATTAGTATAAGTTTAAAGTATAATAAAAAAGTATATTGAGGTAGTTATGGAAAAAGATTATAAGAATTGTTCAATGGCAGATTGTGCATTTGGAATTTTATCTAATTCACAAGGTGAAATTTCATTCAAAGATTTATTTGAAGAAGTTTGCAGATTACAAGAAATCCCAGAAGATGAAAAAGGTGATTTAATTGCAGATTTATTTACTTCATTAAATTTAGATGGACGTTTTGCTGTTTTAAAAAACAACATGGTTGATTTAAGAAGTAGAAGAAAATACGACGAAATCAAAGTTGATATGCAAAGTCTTTATGATGCTGAAGAAGCAAGCGAAGGATCAAGTGATGATTTAAGCGATGATGATGAAGACGAAAATAAAGATGACGATGATGAAGATGCATTAAATGGCGAATCATCAGAAGAATCAAATTATTAATTCAGACTAATAATAAATTTTTATTATTCATATAGTTAGGAGGAATATTTATGTTAGTAAATGCTGCTGAAATGATTAATAAAGCTCATGAAGGTCACTATGCTATTGGTGCTTTTAACATCAATAATATGGAATGGATCAAAGCTATTTTAACTGCTGCTGAAGAAATGAAATCACCTGTTATTTTAGGTGTTTCTGAAGGTGCAGGAAAATATATGTGTGGCTTTAAGAATGTTGTTGCAATGGTTAAAGGAATTCATGATTATTTAGGAATTACTGTTCCTGTTGCTTTACATTTAGATCATGGTACATATGAAGGTGCTAAAGCTTGTTTAGATGCTGGTTTTACATCAATTATGTTTGATGGTTCACACTATCCATTTGAAGAAAATTTAGAAAAATCAAAAGAATTAATTGGTCTTGCTCATTCATTAGGTAGAAGTATTGAATGTGAAGTTGGTGGAATTGGTGGAACTGAAGATGGCGTTACATCAAATGGTGAATTAGCTGATCCAAAAGAATGTAAAACAATTGCAGATTTAGGTGTTGATTTCTTAGCTGCTGGTATTGGTAATATTCATGGTATTTATCCATCAAATTGGAAAGGTTTAAACTTTGAAAGATTAAGTGAAATTCAAGATGCTACAAATGGTAAACCACTTGTTTTACATGGTGGAACAGGAATTCCTGCTGATCAAATTGCAAAAGCAATTTCATTAGGTGTTTCAAAAATTAATGTTAATACAGAATTACAACTTCAATTTGCTGCTGCTACAAGAAAATATATTGAAGCAGGAAAAGATTTAGAAGGTAAAGGTTACGATCCAAGAAAATTATTAAAACCTGGATATGACGCTATGGTTGCTATCGTTAAAGAAAAAATTAAAGAATTCGGTAGTGATGGTAAGGCTTTCTAATGGAGTTTAAGAAAGAATTAGAAATAATGTTAGAAGCAGCTAAGGCTGCTTCTTTAAACATTATGGAATATTATAAAAAAGGCTTCCATGTTGAAATTAAAGATGATAATTCACCAGTTACAGAAGCTGATAAAACAACTGATAAATTAATTAGAGAAAAATTAGGAAAAGCATTTCCTACTTATTCATTCTTAACTGAAGAATCTTTAGACGATAAATCTAGACTTAATAATGATTATGTATTTATTGTAGATCCAGTTGATGGAACTGAAGATTTCGTTCATCATTATGATGAATTTACATGTAATATTGCTTTAAGTTATAAACATGAAGCAGTTGTAGGTGTTATTGCAGTTCCTTGTAAGAATTTAATTTATTACGCTGTTAAAGGTGAAGGTGCATACAAGTTAGATTTAAATACTAATGAATTAACTAAAATTCATGTTAATGACAAAAAAACTAATTTAACTGCTTTAAAATCAAGATTCCATGCTTATGAAGCTGAAGAAGAAGTTTATAAAAAATACAAAGATAGAATCACAAATGTCATCCCTGTTGGTTCTACTTGCAAAGCATGTAGAATTGCAGAAGGTAATGCAGAATTATCTTATCGATTAAAAAGAGGTACAAAAGAATGGGATACTGCAGCTTTTCAAATTTTAGTAGAAGAAGCTGGAGGATACGTTTTAACTCTTGATAAAAAGAGAATGATGTATAACCGTGAAGATGTTTATAATGGAACTTATATTATTTTAAATAATTTAGATAATTGGTTATTATAAAAAAGGTGTAGGATAAATTTCCTACACCTTTTAAAAAACTTAATTTTGATTGTTTTTAAGTTGTTCTAATGCTTTTTTGACTTCCTCTTTTTCACTTGCAAGTCTAACTGCAACAACTCCTGGTACCTCTTCCATTAAAATAACTTCAATGCCACCTTCTAAAGTAGATCCAATTAAACTACAACCATCACAAGCGCCACTCATTGTGATATAAACGATTCCATCTTCAAAAGAATCAAATTCACAACTACCACCATCTCTTTCTAAAAATGGTTTTATTTTTTCTAATGTTTCTTTAATCTTTTCAATTGTTTCTTCGTTATTCATACTTAAATATTATAAATTAATTATCTTTAAAAATAAATTTATATACTCCTTTTTTGGTAAAAAAAAGACTAAGCAATTCTTAGTCAACTCTATATATGAACAAGCTAATGCTTGATGTTTTAATTCTTGGTGCCCGGGACCGGAATCGAACCGGTACGGTATCGCTACCACAGGATTTTAAGTCCTGCGCGTCTACCTATTCCGCCACCTGGGCATCGAGATTGGTGACCCACTGGAGATTCGAACTCCAGACCCCTTGATTAAAAGTCAAGTGCTCTACCAACTGAGCTAGTGGATCATGTGTTTTGTTCTGGCTGGAGTGGCTGGACTCGAACCAGCGGAATGACAGAGTCAAAGTCTGTTGCCTTACCTCTTGGCTACACTCCAATAAAGAAAGTGGTGGGAGGGGGCAGATTCGAACTGCCGAACCCGAAGGAATTGATTTACAGTCAACCGCGTTTAGCCTCTTCGCTACCCTCCCATAAGGATAACACTTGGTGGATGTTAGAGGGCTCGAACCTCTGACCTCCGCCGTGTAAAGGCGATGCTCTCCCAGCTGAGCTAAACATCCTTCCGTTACACGTCTTAACGTGCTTTAATAATATATCAGTTCTACTGAATGATGTCAAGAATTAAATTAATTATTTTTAACTATTTTTCTAAAGGGGTCTAAAAAAATAAAATAATTAACTTAACCTAAAGAATTATACACTTTCCACTAGAAAAAATCTACATTTTTTTTATAATATTATCATGAATTTAAAAGAAAAGCTCACAACCGTTAAAACTTCAAGATTAGTTGGAGAAATTATTACTATATTAATTGGTATTATGTACATAGTAATTAAGTTTTGCCCAGTCGTTCAATTAAACGAAAAGCAAATTGTTTCACAAATCTCTTTAGGATTTGCATATGTTATTGATATCATACCAATTACTATACTTATAGTATGTGAAATTTTATACTTCTTTAAGAAAAAGAAATTATATTACATTCTTTCTTTAGTATTTGTAGTTATTTCATTTATTATATTTGTATTTTATGGATTAATTTCTAACTTACTATTCTGGGTATTTTTCTTAATTGGATTACTTTATTTAGTAAATATTATTTTAATTATTATTTTAAAAGAAAGTAATGACCCAAAAGTAGAAGTTATTAACGAGTAAAGGAAAAGGATCAGTATTTAACTGATCCTTGTTTTTTAATAACCTTTCTTTCCAAGTAAATGGAACATATTCTTTTTATAAATTTCAACACCAGGTTGGTTAAATGGATTAACACCAAGTAAGTATGCACTCATAGCACATGCTTTCATGAAGAAATATAATAAGTGTCCTAAACTTCTAGCGTCTAATGTATCAAGATTAATTGTGATATTTGGGACTCCACCATGTTCTGAATGAGCTTTTAAAGTACCAATATAGGCTTTTTCATTAATATATGATAATTTCTTACCAGCAAGATAATTTAATTCATCTAAGTTTTCTTCATCATAAGGAACTGTGACATCACTTGTTGGATGATTAATATAGATTGTAGTTTCATAAAGAATTTTACTACCATCTTGAATAAATTGTCCAAGTGAGTGTAAGTCAGTTGTGAAAGTACAAGAAGAAGTTAAAACAGCTTTACTAGCTTTACCTTCGCTTTCATCAAATAATTGTTTCCACCATTCATTTAACATTTTTAAACGTGGTTCATAACTACATAACATTTCAACACTATAACCACTGTTATATAAGAAATTTCTTTCAACAGCGTATTGATATGCTTTATTTTCATAAATACTTGGATTGTCGTATTCTTTTTGAGCGTCTCTACATCCTGCAAGTAAAGCATTAATATCAATACCAGCACATGCAATTGGGAATAAACCAACTGGAGTAATTACTGAGAATCTTCCACCAATATTTCCAGGTAAAACATAAGTTTCATAACCTTCTTTATCAGCTAAAGTTTTTAAAGCACCTTTTTCTTTATCAGTAACTGCAACGATAGCGTCTTTTGCTTTTTCTTTACCTAATTTCTTTTCAAGCATTTCTTTTAAAATTCTAAATGAAACGCTAGTTTCTGTTGTAGTACCACTTTTTGAAATAACACAAACACAGAATTTTTTATCTTTAATATGTTCTAATAAATCGTATGAATAATTTGGATCTAAAGTATTACCAAAATATAATACTTCCATTTTCATTTGTTCATTAAATGAACCACCTAAAGCTTCAATACAAGCTCTTGCACCTAAATAGCTTCCACCAATTCCACAAACAACTAAAGTTTCATAATTTGTTTGGAATTCCATTGCTTTTTTAAGCATTCTTGTAACTTCATCTTTGTCGTAATTTGTAGGCCAATCAAGCCATCCTAAATAATCACTACCAAGACCAGTATGGTCATTAATCATATCGTGAATATTACGAACTCTTTCTTCGTATTCTTGAAATGGAGCAAGATTTTTCTTACCAACATAATCAAAACTAACCTTTAAACTCATTAATTTTTCTCCCTATTTAACTCTTCCTCAATCATTTTAGGAAGAGATTTTCCTAATTTTTTAAAATCAATATCTCTCAAATAACTTGTTATTTTTTTAGAAGGAGATATTTCTTTATAAACATTTAATTCTTCAGGTAATCTTTTTAAAGATACTGATAAGAATTTAGTGTTTTCATCGACTGATTTTACATAAACTTTAATTACATCTCCACAATGAAAATATTTTTGAATATTATTTACAAAGTTATTAGAGATTTCAGAAATATGTAATAATCCACTATAAGCACCATCAAACGATAAAAAAACTCCATATTTTTTAACTGAAGTTATGATTCCTTCTACAATGTCTTTTTCTTGATATTTAGGTGTAATCATCTATTTTTATTTCCTTAATAATGCTTCAAGTAACTTTAAATCTTCATTTGTAGTCACTTTAAAATTAAGGGCACTTCCCTTAACTAATTTAATATTATACTTGTTTTTTTTGCAAATTGTAGTATCATCAGTAAATTTTTCCTTATTTTTTACATATAAAGAATAAAGTAAAGAAAAATTAAAAGTTTGAGGAGTTTGAATTCTTTTTATTTTGTCTCTTTCAAGATAAGTATCAATCTCATTATTCTTACTTTGTATGACTGTATCAACTTCGTCAATATAAGTAGTAATGCAATTTGAAGTTAAAGATGCTTTTATGTTTCTTTTTATAATGGATTCACTTACTAAAACTCTAGCAGCATCATGAATTAAAACAGTATCTACTTTTCTAAAATTAGTTTTTATATATTTTAAAGCATTAAAAGTAGAATCTGTTCTAGTTTCCCCGCCTACTACTAAATAAATTGGTAATTTATCTAATCCTTCTTTTTTTAAAATATTAGATACTTTGAAATAATCATCTTTAGGTACTACTAAAATGTGTTTTTTAATATCTTCTATTTTAAGTAAGGTTTTTAAAGGATATAAAAATAACTCCTGATCGTTTATTTTTATAAATTGTTTAGGAGTATCTTTATTAAGTCTAGTACCTTTACCTGCTAAAAGAAGAATAGATATTATCATATAACTTTCTTAAGATCTTTATTAATTTTCTTTTCTAAAGTAGATTTAATTTTAACAGTATCAATTAATAATTTAACAATTCTTTCAATTTCACTGTCTTTAGAATAATCAGCTTTACAAATGAAGTTAACTCTTTCATCTTCGAATAAATCATTAACTTTTTCTCTTTGATTTTTAGGATAAACAGCAATAGAAGTACCACCATTTTCTTTAACCATAATCATTGAAGGAACATCTGTTAATCCATCTCCAACATAAATCATATTTGAAAATGGAATTCTTTTATTTTTCATTTTTTCATTAATTGCTCCATCATCATTATTTTCAATTAATCCTTTTTGAATTCTATAAATATATTGTGTTTTTAAAGTATAATTTACGATTGCTTTTGGCCAAATAGCTTCTCCATTTTTATCGTAAATAAATTCACATGCAAACATTTTTTTAAAGTTTTTAGCAATAGATGATTTTTCTAAAATTTCTAAATTTCCACTAGAAATAATGTAATGTTCAATAATTACTCCATTTTCTTCACCATATTTATTAATACGGTCAAACCAAGAAGTTACTCCATTAAAATATCTAATTTCATTTCCACAATTATTAAGATATTCTCTAGTTAACTTAATATCTCTTTTTTTACACTCAACAATCATCGTGTACATATATGATAAGATTTTATCCATATCATATTTTTTTCTTATTATTTCTGTTTCTTCCCAGAATTCTGGAATTGTCATATTTAATTTTGGAATAAAACTAAAATTTTGCATATCTGTTTCTGCAAGAGTTTTATCAAAATCATACATAATTGCAATAATTGGTTTCTTCATAATTAAAATTATATCAAAAAATTCTATATATTTATATAGATAATACTTGATAAATAATGACTTTTATTAAATAATTTAGTCATGACCGAAAATTTTGTAACCACTTTTATTATTGTTATTTCGTCAATTTTAATAACATATATCGCGTATTTAATTTTCTCTTTTGTATTTATGTTTTCTTTTAAAAAGAAAGTTAATACATCTAAAAGAACTTTAAATATCTTGCTTTATCAAAAAGCTCAAGCGTTATATAAAATATGTGATTTATTAGATGGAAATATTAATGATTTTGAACCTTTAAAGAAATTTAGTGAAGAAAAAGAAGGAAAAGATTATAAAGATATTAAACCTGAATTATTTAGGGAAAAATATCTAGAACTTGAAGATTTATATAAAATATCTAATAAAATCTTAATTGATAAAAAAGTTAAAAATGTTGATTTAATTAAAAAAGAATTTAGTATTATTGAAGATTCAAATGAAAGATATTTTAGTGCATCTCAAACTTATAATGCTAATGTTGTTGGATTTAATTATTGGCGAAATTTATTTATGACAAAGTGGGTTAAAAAATTATTTGGTATTAAAGAAATTGGTTTAATTTCTTAAGGAGAACATATGAAATTTGAAGAAATGAAGAAACACATTCCTAATGAGAAGGTTTATTCAAAAAAGATTGAAGAATTATGTAATGAATTAGATAATGCTTCTTCTAAAGATGAAGCGTATAAGGTAGTTAAAAAATACTTTAAATTAAGTGATAATTACGAAAGCGATGTCACAATTATTTCCATTAGAAATACTATTGATACTACAAACGAAGAATACGAAAAAGCTATTGAAAAGGTTGATGAAATTGGACCAGTTATTTCTAATGAATTCCAAAAATTTGAAAAGAAATTATTAACATGTAAATTTAGAAAAGAATTAGAAGAAAAATTATCACCTTATTATTTTTTAAGAATTGAAAATAGTTTAAAAGTATTTGATGAAAAGATTATTCCTGAAATTGTTGAAGAAAATAAATTAACAACAGAATATAAGAAATTACTTGCAAGTGCTCAACTTGAATTCAAAGGTGAAACTTTAAATCTTTCTCAAATTGGAAAATATATGACAAGTAGTGATAAAGCTACTCGTGAAGAAGCTGCAAAATTATATTATGGATTTTTAGAAGAAAATGACGCTAAAATTGGTGAAATTTATGATAGATTAGTTCATATTAGAGATACAAAAGCTAAAAAGATGGGTTTTGAAAATTTCGTTGATTTTGGATATATTTCTCTTGGAAGAAGTGATTATAACAGTAAAGATGTAGCAGGTTATAGAGATCAAATTTATAAAACTGTAGTTCCTGTTGTTAAAAAATTAAGAAAAAGACAAGCTGAAAGACTTGGAATTAAAAATCCTGATTTCTTAGATTTCAATTTAGAATATCTTTCAGGAAACGCTAAACCTATTGGAAATTCAGAATTTTTAGTAAAACAAGCTCAAAAAATGTATCATGAAATGTCTAAAGAAAGTGGTGAATTCTTCGATTTTATGGTTGAAAATCACTTAATGGATTTAGATGCTAAAAAAGGTAAAGCAGGTGGAGGATATATGACTTATATTCCAAAATATAAATCTCCATTTATCTTTGCAAATAGTAATGGTACAAGCCAAGATGTTGATACTTTAACTCATGAAGTTGGACATGCTTTCCAAGGATATTTAGGTAGTAAAATTCAAGTTCCTGGATTTAGAATGCCTACTTTAGAAGCTTGTGAAATTGATTCTATGTCTATGGAATTCTTTGCATGGCCTTGGATGAATTTATTCTTTGGAGATCAAGATGATAAATATAGATTCTCTCATTTAGATAGTGCTATTTCTTTCCTTCCATATGGTGTTGAAGTTGATGAATTCCAACATTGGGTATACGAAAATGTTGATGCAACACATGAAGAAAGATGTGCAAAATGGGCAGAACTTGAAAAGAAATATAGACCTTGGTTAAAGTTCAAATCAGTTCCTTACGTTGGAAAAGGTAAATATTGGATGAGACAAGCTCATATCTTTGAAGTTCCATTCTATTATATTGATTACACATTAGCTCAAGTTTTAGCTCTCCAATTCAAATGTGAAATGGATAAAGATAGAGAAAAAGCTTGGAAAAAATATATCAAATTACTTAAAATGGGTGGAAAATATCCATTCGTTGAACTTATCACAAAAGCTCATTTAAGAAATCCATTTATTGATGGAAACGTTAAAAAAGTTATTAAACCTCAAGTTAAAGTATTAGATAGCTTTGATGATAAAAAATTCTAATTATTAATATTTAAGAGTTATTGATTTTAAGATTGATAACTCTTTTATTAATTATAAGCAATAAAAAAACACGATATTCATCGTGCTAATTTAATAATAAATGGTGCGAGAAATGGGACTCGAACCCACACAGGTTGCCCTATACGCCCCTCAAACGTACGCGTCTACCAGTTCCGCCATTCTCGCAATGCTTTAATAATATAGCAAATTTATTAAATTTAATAAAGAAATATTTTTATATTTACATCACATATTTTCAAAAAATATACTTTAGAAGGTTTAAAATGATTTAAAAGGGCGTATAATAATAAATGAATTAAGGAGATTATTAAGAATTATGAAATTTATTGTCGAAACAAGTGCAAGACATATTCATGTTACACAAGAAACTTTAGAAGCATTATGTGGAAAAGGATTTGAATTAAGTGTTAAAAAAGAATTATCACAACCTGGTCAATTTGCTTCTAATACAAAATTAGATATCGTTGGTCCAAAAGGAACATTAAAAGGTGTTTCAATTTTAGGTCCATGCAGAAAATTAAACCAAGTCGAAGTTAGTGCTACAGATGCAAGATCTTTAGGTGTTAAAGCTCCATTAAGAGAAAGTGGTGATATTGCAGGTAGCGCTCCAATTAAAATTGTTAACCCAGAAAATGGTAATTTTGTTGAATTAAGCGAAGGTTGTATCGTTGCTAAACGTCATATTCATATGACTCCAGCAGATGCTGAAGCATTTGGTGTTACAAATGGTGAAATCGTTAAAGTTGCAACAGGTGGAGAAGGAAGACACGTTATTTTTGATGATGTTGTTATCAGAGTTTCACCTTCATATAAACTTGCAATGCATATCGATACAGATGAATCAAATGCAGGAAACTGCTTTGGTGAAATGTATGGAGAAATTGTTAAATAATGGAAAAACAATATACTCATATTTGTAAAGGAACATGTTCTAGACAAATTGAATTAAAATATGATCCAGAATCATTAAAAATCATTGATATTGATGTTGTTGGTGGTTGTAATGGTAATTTAAAAGGTATCAAAGCTTTAGTTCAAGGTGCTGACATGAAAGACACATATAATAGACTTAAAGGTATTAAATGTGGTCCAAGAGCAACATCATGTCCTGATCAAATCGCTTTAACAATTGAAGAAGCATTAGCTCAAGATGGAATTGAACTTAATCCATCTGCTGAAGAAGTTAATGATACTCAAGAAGAAGTTAAAGAAAGTAATTAATTAAAAATATTTACAAGTAAATAAAAAAACAATATACTATATACGCTTATCAAGAACTACATAAAAATATTATTAAGTGAAAAAATGTAGTAGCAACTCTCAAAAATATGAGTAAGTGCTTCTTAATAGCAAAGTACCACACTTTGATCGATGAGCGAGGATTATTATGTTTTTAAGTAAGACCTTCTACAAATGTGGAAGGTCTTTTTTAAACTAAAAAGGAGATAAAAATGGAAGAAAATAGAATTTTATTCACTTCTGAATCAGTAAGTGAAGGACATCCTGATAAAGTTTGTGATCAAGTTTCTGATGCAATTTTAGATGCTTGTTTAAAAGAAGATTCAAAATCACATGTTGCTTGTGAATGTTTTGCAACTACAGATTTACTTATAGTTGGTGGAGAAATTACTACTAACGCTAAAGTAGATTATGAAAAAATTGCAAGAAATGTTGTTAAAGAAATTGGATATGATAAACCTGAACTTGGATTTAATTATGAAACATTTAAATTTGTTAATTTAATTAAAACTCAATCAAACGATATTAATCAAGGAGTTGATAAAGATACATTAGAAGAACAAGGTGCAGGAGATCAAGGTATTATGTTTGGCTATGCTACAAATGAAAGTGAAGGATTTATGCCTTTACCTGTAGTTATTGCACATAAACTTGTTAGATACGCAACAGAATTAAGAAAATCTGGTGAATTTAAATATGCTAGACCAGATATGAAATCTCAAGTTACTATTGATTACACTGAAAAAACACCTCGAATTGATACAATTTTAATGTCTATTCAACATGATGAAGATTTTAATGAAAAAGAATTTAAAACTTTTATTCACGAAAATATCATGAAAAAAGTTGCTAGATCTTTTGGATTAAATGAAGATTTTAAAGTATTAATCAATCCTACAGGTCGTTTTGTAATTGGAGGACCTCAAGGAGACACTGGATTAACTGGAAGAAAGATTATTGTTGATACATATGGAGGAAGTGCTAGACATGGTGGAGGTGCTTTTAGTGGAAAAGATCCATCAAAAGTAGATAGAAGTGCTGCATATTACGCTAGATATATGGCTAAAAACTTAGTTGCTGCAGGAGTTGCTGATAGACTTGAAATTCAACTCTCTTATGCAATTGGAGTTTCTTACCCAATTTCTATTAATATTTCAACATTCCATACTGCAAAATTTAGTGATGAAGAAATCTTAAGTGTAATTAAAAAAGTCTTTGACGCAAGACCAGGCATGATTATTAAAAAATTCTCATTAACTGAACCTTCATTTAAATATAGAAGTATTTCAAATTATGGCCATTTTGGAAGACCAGACGTTGATTTACCTTGGGAAAAATTAGATAAAGTTGAAGAAATAAAAAATCTTTTAAAAAAGTAATAATTTAAGTAAATATTATTAAAATATTTTTAGATTATTTGATATAATATATATACCAAATAGAGGAGGAATATATAATATGAAATTTCAAATTATTGGTAAAAATATTACTGTTACAGAAGGAATCGCAAATAGTGTTACAACTAAGTTATCCAAAATGGATAAATATTTCTCAAATAGTGATGAATTAGATTGCAGAGTAGTTGTTAGAAGTTATAAAACTGGTGCTAAAGTTGAAGTTACTATCTTTACAAAAGATACAACATTTAGAGCAGAAGCTAAGGACAATGATTTATATAACGCAATTGATAAAGCAATTGATAAATTACAAAGTCAAATGCGTAAATTAAAAACTCAACTCGAAAAGAGATATGAACATAATGGTTTTGGAAAAGCTGTTTTATTCAATCAACTTGAAGATGTTGAAGATGAAATTAAAAATGCTGAAGTTGTTAAAACTAAGTCATTAGATTTAAAACCTATCACTTTAGATGAAGCTATTTTCCAAATGGAATCAATTGGTCATGATTTCTATTTATATTTAGATACAGATGATGAAAAGATTTCAGTTGTTTATAGAAGAGAAGATGGAGGATATGGTTTACTTCAAGCAGATAACGAAGTAATCATTAAATAATGAATAAAATAATTGCTACAGATTTAGATGGCACGCTATTTTATCCTAAAGATCGCAGAAATATTATTTGTAAAGAAAACTTGTTTTTTATTCAATCTTTTATTGATAATGGAGGAAAACTTGTAATTGTATCTGGAAGAAGTTTACTTTATGGAAAAAAAGTCCAAAAAGTAATTGATCGAGATATTGATATAATCGCTTTTAATGGTGGTTGTATCTATTCAAATAATGAAATTATTGATTCAAATATCGTTGATAATCAAGAAGCAGAAAATATTATCAACGATATTTTCAATGATTATAGAGTTATGTGCGTAACTTTGATGTGTGAAGATGGGATGTATATTAAAGCGCGTAATGATTCTAAATTTATTGGGCTTTTATATAAAATTTATTATAAATTTGAAAAACAATATGCTGAAAAAAGCTTTTTTAAGAAAAAAGAATATGAAGAAGCTTTAAAAAATAAGAAAATTTTTAAGATTTTAGTTGTTTTTGGTTTGACTCCAAAATGTAATAAAAGAGCAGAAGAAGCTACTAAAGTTTTAAACAATACATATTCTAATATTGAAGCTGCTTGGACTAGTGTTGCAGTAGAAATTACTACAAAAGATGTATCAAAAGGTCAAGCAATTGAAAAATATTGTGAAATTAATAAATTAAATAAAGATGATGTTTATGTTGTTGGAGATAGCGGAAATGATATCTCAATGTTTAAAAAATTCCATGAACATTCTTTTGCAATGAAAAAGGCACCTGCCTCTGTTAAGAGGTTTTCTAAATATGTTATTAATAAATTTGAAGATTTATCTAGATATATTTATGAAAAATAGTAAAATATAATAGTTAAGGAGAAAATTATAAAATTATGTTACCAATTAGTCGTGTTATTGTCTCAATCGTATATTACAATTCTTTACTTAGAGATACTTTAGAATATACATTAACAAGAGATAAATATGAAGTTGAATTCTACAACTATAAAAAATATGGTATTGTCAACGAATTAAAATTAAACACACCTTTAAAATCATTCTTAGATAGCAATGGAGAAAAAGGTGCTGAATTACAAAAGAAACTTGAAAATATCGGTGAAGAAATCTATGGTGAAAAATCAACAATTTTAAAACCAACAGCTGATAACGTTAGAGTTGATCATGGTCAAGATATCAAAATCTTTGATTTAATCGTTCCTGCACATGAAGAATTAAATGCAGTTTTAAGATTACATTTAGATTTCATGGTTAAAAATAGAGAACAAATCATTAATGGTTTAGTTGCTGAAAATGGACAATTCCCTAATGACAGAATTGCTGCTAATGATGAATTTGATAGAAATTTAGAATTAGTTTCAAAATTATTAGATGCTGATGAAAATTTCTACCGCGGGGTTGCTTTCCAAACATTATCAACATCAATCTTTACTAAATTCCATGAATTTAATGAAGAAATGAGAAAAGCAAATGGTGAAAGAACTCCACAAGCTTCATTCATTGAACAAGAATTACAAGCATTATTAAGAAATTTCTATATCTGTGTCCAAAATGCTTCATCAAAGAACGAATTATACACAGAATCAAAAGACAAACTTAATAACGCAATCGAAATGATGACAAATAAGAGAGCTTTACCTGCAGGTAAAAACTTTAATGATGTTTTCGCTGATGCAAGAAGTTCAGTTACAAAATTCATTTTAATTAGTGAAGAAGATTGGAAGAATGTTTATAAACCAGCTGTTGATGAAATGAAAGCTGATTTAGATGCTATCGCTGCTGCAAATAAAGCAGAAGCTAAATAATAAAAATGAAGAGTTCAAAAAGAATTAAATCATTTACTGTTAAACAATTTGTTTTCTTAATTATTGCATTATTAATTATTGCTACTGCTATTACTTTTTTAGTTTTAGGTTTAATTGATGATTATGCAAATATTAAGAATTCAATTCTTACAACACCTAATTCTTCAATGAAATCAAAATGTTGGGGAATTGGTTTTACATGGTTTGGTGTTATTTTCACTGGTGTTGGTTCAATTATTTTAGCATTTACACTTTCTAGTGCTGCTAAACTTGAAGAAAGAGAAAATGAAAAACAAGCTCGTAGAAAACAAAGAATTGAAAATATGAATGCTACAAAAAGTAGTTCAGCAAATGATTCAACAATTGTTATTAATCAACCAAAGTAATTTAAAGCGTTAGAAATAACGCTTTTTTTCTACAAAAAATTTATTTTTAACTGAAAATTTGATAAAATTAATTGTAATGTTTTGATAAAAAATAAATAAAAAAAGACACAAATTAATGTGTCTTTAACAAATTTTATCAAATGGCGGAGAAAAGGGGATTTGAACCCCTGCGCCTGTTACAGCCTACGAGCTTTCCAAGCCCGCCCCTTCAGCCTCTTGGGTATTTCTCCAATGCTTGAAGATTATAGCATAATAATAAAAGGATGTCACATATAAAATGAAAGAGTTCAAAATCAAAAAATTCGATTCTAATCAACGTGTAGATAAATATGTTAAGAAGTTATTACCTAATGCTTCTTTATCTTTAATATATAAAACATTCAGAAAAAAAGATATTAAAGTTAATGGAAAATGGGTAAAACAAGATTATATTTTGAAAGAAAACGATGAATTAAAAATATTTTTAAGTGATGAAGTATTTGAATCTTCTAAAGAAGAAAAAAGTATTTATGATTTACCAAGCAATTTAGATATTATCTATGAAGATGAAAATATTTTAATTGTTAATAAAGAAAAAGGTCTTTTAATTCATGGAGATAAAAACGAAAATGTTTATACTTTATCTAATAAAGTAATTTCTTATCTTTATAAAAAAGAAGAATATAATCCTCGTGTTGATACATTTATTCCTTCTCCAGTTCATCGACTTGATCGAAATACTAGTGGAGTTTGTGTATTTGCTAAAAATATGCTTACTAGTCAACTTTTAATGGATGAATTTAAAGATAAAAAGAATCTAGAAAAACATTATTTAGCATTAGTTTTTGGAAATTCTCCTAAAAATGGTGAGATTAATGCACCACTTAAAAAAGATAGTAATAATAATTTAGTTAAAGTAGATTTTAATAGTAAAGACGCAAAAGATGCCTTAACTTTATATTCAAAAATTGATGGAAATGATGATTATTCACTACTTGATGTTAACTTAATTACTGGAAGAACTCATCAAATAAGAGTTCATTTATCATATAAAAATCTTCCTATTGTAGGAGATGAAAAGTATGGTGATTTTAATAAAAATAAAATATTTGAATCTAAATATAAGTATAAAAAGCAATTTCTTCATGCGTATTCTTTAGAATTTAAAGAAATGAAAGGACATTTAAAATATCTTTCAAATAAGAAATTTATTGGAAAATTAAATGAAGAAGAAAGTAAAATACTTGAAAAGTTAGGATTAAAATATTAATAATATAAAGAGGTATAAAATATGAATGAAGTTACAAAATCTAATTATGAAAAATGGTTAAATTCACCAGTAGTTTCTAGTAGTGATAAAGAGAAACTTAAAAAAATGAGTGAAGATGAAATTGATGATTCTTTCTTTAAAGAAATTGCTTTTGGTACCGCAGGTATTAGAGGAATTTTAGGTCCTGGTACTAATAGAATGAATCTTTTTACAGTTAATAGAGCAACTGTAGGATTTGGACTTTATTTAAAGAGTAAATTTAAAGGTGATATTTATGTTGCTATTTCTCATGATAATAGATATATGTCTAGAGAATTTACATTAGCAAGTGCAGAAATTTTAAATAAAATGGGAATTAATGCATATATTTTTGATTCATTAAGATCTACACCTGAACTTTCTTTTACAGTTAGATATAAAAAATGCCAAGGTGGTATTATGATTACTGCTTCTCATAATCCTAAAGAACATAATGGATATAAGGTTTATGATGAATGTGGATGTCAACTTGTTCCTTCTAAAATTAAAGATTTAATTGATATTATTAAAAATTTAGGAGATCCACTTGAAGTTAAAATTCCTGAAAGTGAAGTTAAAGGAAAAACAATCATGGTAGGAGAAGATGTAGATTCTCCATACTGCAAACTTGTTGAATCAATTGAAATCGATAAAACTTTAGATAAAAAAGGATTTAAAATTGTATTCTCTCCAAATCATGGAACAAGTTATGTTAATGCAATGAGAGTATTTAAAGATTTAGGATATGAAGTAATTCCAGTTGAAGGATTATGTGATCCAGATCCTGCATTTACTGGATTATTATCTCCAAATCCAGAAGATCCAAGAGCATTTATTAAACCTATTGAAGTTGCTAAAAAAGAAAATGCCGAATTAATCGTTATGACTGATCCAGATGGAGATAGAGTTGGACTTGCAACTTTAGGAAAAGATCATGAATATCATTTAATGACTGGTAATGAAAGTGCAGCACTTTTACTTGATTATATCTTAATGCATAAAGTTCAAGATAAAGAAGATTTATCTAAATATGTTGTCTATAACACAGTTGTTTCTTCAATGATTGGTAAAGCAGTTTGTGATTATTATAACGTTAGACTTGAATCATTTTTAACTGGTTTTAAATATATTGGTAATCAAATTGAACATTATAAACATGAAAAAGATGGATATAATTTCTTATTTGGATACGAAGAAAGTTATGGATGTTTAATTAGTGATGAAGTTAGAGATAAAGATGGTACTCAAGCAATTTTACTTTATAGTGAAATGGCACTTTATTACCATAAATTAGGTATGGATTTAGTAGAAGCTTATGATGCTTTATGTAAAAAATTAGGTAAATATTATAAATCTAGTTTATTTAATATCTATTTTGAAGGTAGTGAAGGTCAAGCTAAAATGCAATCTATCATGAATGAACTTGAAACTAAACCTTTTAAAGAAATTTTAGGTAATAAAGTTACTGTAATCGAAAATTATTTTAAATTATCTAGAAAAAATTTATTAAATAATCAAGAATCAAAAATTGAAAATATTCCAGTTGGAGATTTAGTTAAATTCTTCTTTGAAGATGGATCAAATGTATCAATTCGTCCAAGTGGAACTGAACCAAAATGTAAATTCTATATCGAAGTAACTTCAAAAGAAATTAATGAAAAAGAATCATTAAAGAAATGTGAAGCATACTTTGAAGAAATTAAGAAAGTTTTAAATATTAAGTAGTTTTATAAGAAGTTATTTTATTAAATTAGAATAACTTCTTTTTTTGAGCATAAAAAAAGATTGAATTTCTTCAATCTATAGGTAATTTACTTAAAAAATCTTACTAATTCCCACATAATTCCATTGTGGTTATTGTCTTTTCGTGTTTTATAAGTTGCAAAATTTTCAATTGTAGTGTGTCCATTTTTCATAAAGAATGAATGTTTAAATGAACTTAACATTTCGATATCGTTATCAGCGTCTCCAAATACAAAGACGTTATCTTCATTAATATTTAATTTTTTTGCTAATTCTTTTAAAGCATATGCTTTTGAAACTTCAGTGTAATGAAGTTCAGCGTATGAAACATCCCACCAATATCTTAAGCGATATTGAGGTGCAATAGATTCAATTTTATTTTTTAATTCAATTCGTTTTTCATTAGTGTCTGCACTTTCTTTTAATTTTAAAACAAAAGTGTAAGTATCATCAGTTAATACTTCTTTAATATCTCCTCGAATAATTTCTAAATTAGATTTATGAAAGAAATTAAATAAGAAAGCATCATCTTTATCAATAAATATTTTCTTATTGTTTTCACACATTGCACTATCTAAATAATCTCTTGTTGAATCATAGATATTTTTGAGTATTTCTTTATCAAATTTATATCCAATCTCTTGAAATTCATCTCTTTTTGGATCAAAAGTTAATGCTCCATTATATGCAATGATTGGAGAATTAATTCCTAATTCTTCATAGTAATTAATAATAGAACGAGGAGCTCTACCACTACAAAGAACTATTTCAACACCTTTTTTATTTAATCTTTTTAAATATTGCTTAGTTAATTTACATATCTTTTTCTTATCGTTTAATAATGTTCCATCTAAATCTAGGGCGATTAGACACTTTTCGTTATTTTTTATCATTTCGTTTCCTCCTTTTTTAGTGAATTATTTTATCAAATATCAATATATAAATCTACTAAAAATATAGAAAAATAATAGATAAATTGATATAATTTTAAAACTATAGAAGGTGATAAAAATGAATGTTAGATTATACAATTCTTTAACAAATAAAGTTGAAGATTTTAAAACTATAAAAGAAAACGAAGTTTCAATGTATGTATGTGGTCCAACAGTATACAACTATCCACATATTGGTAATATTAGACCTGTTGTATTTTTTGATACATTAAGAAAATTTTTAGAAAAAATAGGATATAAAGTTACCTATGTTTCTAATTTTACAGATGTTGACGATAAGATTATTAATAAAGCTAAAGAAGAAGGAATTAGTGAAAAAGAATTGACTGATTTTTATATTGCTTCATACTTAGATACTTTAAAAGAATTTAATGTTAAAAAAGCTAGCGAAAATCCAAGAGTTACTGAATATATGGATAAAATCATCGAATTTATTAATGATTTAGTAGAAAATGGATCAGCTTACGTTAATGATGGAGAAGTATTTTTTAGTGTAGATAAAGATCCAAAATATGGAGAATTATCAAAAATTAATATTGAAGATTTAATTAGTGGTGCAAGAATTGAAGAGAATTCAAAGAAGAAAAATCCATTAGATTTTTTACTTTGGAAAGACACAAAAGATGGTATTAAATGGAATTCTCCATGGGGAGAAGGAAGACCTGGATGGCATACTGAATGTTGTGTTATGATTGATTCAATTTTTAAAGGAATGATTGATATTCATGGTGGAGGAAGTGATTTAAAATTCCCTCATCACGAAAATGAAATTGCTCAAGTTGAATGTCATGATCATACTCATCTTGCTAATTTTTGGATTCATAACGCAATGATGAATATTGATGGAAATAAAATGTCTAAATCTTTAGGTAATGTTATTTTAGCAAAAGATGCTATTAAAGAATTTGGAGCAGATAAAACAAGACTTTTACTTTTAAATGCATCTTATAGATCAATTATTAATTTTAATGATGAAACTTTAAAAAATACTGAAGCAATTTTAAATAAATTAGGTGCAATTTATAAACAATCAAATTTATTATTAAATGAAGAAAATATTTCTTTAACTGGTGAATCTAGTAAAATTAATAAATTCTATGAATTTTTAGCAGATGATATGAATATTCCAAATGGAATTACTTATTTACTTGATTTAATTAAAGAAAGTAATGCTGAAATTAGAAAGAAAGATAAAGATATTAACTTAATTAAAGATAATTTCTATGCTTTTAACGATATTGCATATGTTTTAGGATTACATTTTGAACCTAAAGAATTTTCAAGTGAAGATAAGAAATTATTAAAAGAATATAATGAATCAAAAGTTAATAAAGATTTTGCAAAATCTGATGAATTAAGAAAGATTTTAATCGAAAAAGGAGTTTTATAATATGAATGCACCTGTAATTTTAGATGATATATCAATTCAAAAAGGTATAGACCATATTATTATTAATTGGTTCAAAACTGGATTTAATGGTGCAATTCCTACTTATTGGGGATTTACTATTTTAATTTTAGTATCGCTTGGTATTTCAGTTCTTTTTGGTGGAATTATAGGTGCTCAAAGAGAAAGAAATGGACATCCTGCAGGATTTAGAACACATATTTTAATTTCTCTTGGATCTTCTTTACTAATGGTTCTTTCTTTATATGGTGCAGATAGTAGTGATCAAATGAGACTTGCTGCTGCTGGAGTTACAGGTATTGGTTTTTTAGGTGCAGGAAGCATTATTCAAAATGGATTTAGTGTTAAAGGACTTACAACTGCTGCAAGTATTTGGGTAACAATGGCAATTGGTATGTGTAGTGGAGCAGGATGTTTTTTAATGGCACTTGTTGCAACAATTATTTGTATGGTTTCACTTACTACATTACAAAAAATTGAATTTTCATCTTCAGGTAAGAATGTATTTTTACTTATTGTTACAGAACTTGATAAACAACCAATTAAAAAAATTACTGATATTTGTGAAGAAGAAGGTATTGAAGTTTTAGATATTGATTCTAGTTTAGTTAAATCTAATGGTAAAAATTACTTAAGATTAACTGTTAAAGTTTCTAGTGATAAAAAAGGATTTGCACTTGGATTATTATCTAAAATCAATGAAGAAGTAGTCCCAATTGAATCAAAAATTTTACATTAGTTTTTAATTTGACTAATAAAAAGCTTTATTTATAAATATAATTTATAAATAAATAAGAAAATGAAATTTTAATACAAAAGAAATGGAAGTGTCCAAAAAGGAAAGGTAATTATGAATAAGATTTATGGTATAAATATCGTTAAAGATTCACTTAAGAATCAAAACGTTAAAAAGCTTCTTGTTGTTAAAGGATTTAAAAACAAAGCTATCCTTGATGAAGCTAATAAGAAAAAGATTCCAGTAGAATATTTATCAAAAGAAAAAATGGATCAAATTTCTAAAAATGGTACTCATCAAGGCGTGATTGCAGAGGTTGCAAGTTACGATACATACTCTTTGAAAGAAATTATAAGCAATAAACAAGACTCAGTAATTGTAATTCTAGATGAATTGAGTGATCCTCATAATTTAGGGGCTATCTTAAGGAGCGCAGATATCTTCAAAGTAGATGGAATTATTTATAAAAAGAATAATTCTGTATCACTTTCTCCACTTGTTGCTAAAATATCAACTGGTGCAATTAATTATGTTAAATGTTGTGAAGTTACTAATTTAACAAGAACCATTAACGAACTTAAGGATAATGGATATTGGATAATTGGACTTGATGGAACTGCAAAAAGTGAAGTAAAAGATATCTTTAGAGATAGAAAACTTGCAATTGTTGTAGGAAGTGAAGGATTTGGAATTTCTAGACTTGTAAAAGAAAATTGTGATATTTTATTAAAAATTCCACAATTTGGTCATGTTAATTGCTTAAATGCATCGGTAGCTTGCTCTTTAGTTCTTTACGAAATAAGAAGATAAAGGGAGAGGTTGTATGGCACAGGTTAGAACGCAAAAAGAAAAAGTTGAAATGTTTCTAGAAAATGGAAACAATGTAGGATTATTTGAATATTTTAAAAGTTTATGTTTACCGATAACTTTTAAATACGTAAAAATATTCAAATATGAGTATTTTATTAATGAAGAGGAGTTCGAATCCTTGTGCTTAAAAGCATTTGATAATTTTTTAAAATATCGAGAATCTAAAGAAATTTATGATTATGAAAGATATTTTAAATACTTGTATTTGCAAGTTATCAATGCAGAATTACGAAAATTAAATCAAGAAAAACATCGAGTTAATAGAAATTCATTAGAACAATCAGAAGAATTTAATATTGAAGATTCAATTTATTTTGCAGATTCAAGCAATTGCTTTGATAATATGAATAACGAAATTGTTAGTTATGTATTAGAAAGTAATAGCAGTGGATTAAGTGATACTCAAAAAGAAATTTTATCATTTTATGTAAATGGATATAACATCAATGAAATTTCTGATATTCTTGGACTTAATTATTCGACATGTTTTAGAGAATTAGAAAAATTAATTGATAAATGTAGAGTATTTTTAAGAAATACAATTCCAGATTTATTTTTTTAATTAGAATAAAATACCATTAGAAATAGTGGTATTTTCTTTCATTAGATTAATTTAATGTTAAAAGTTAGGTATGAAAAATATAAAATAATTGCAATTTATGCTTTTTAATTTTATAATTGCGTAGAGGTGTGTTTTAATAATAATATATGAGAAAAAAGATTATTTTAATATGTGAAGAATGTCTCGCAAGAAATTACACAACTACAAAAAAAGAGGAAGATCGTACTACTAGATTGGAATTAAAGAAATTTTGTCCACATTGTGGAAAATATACAATTCATAAAGAAAGTAGATAAGGAAAATTATGAAAAAAGTTTTAGGATATTTTAAAGGCGTTGGCGCTGAAATGAAACGTATCAGATGGCCAAAGAAAGAACAACTTACTCCAGCTATTGTAGTTGTTATTTGTATTACAGTTTTTGCTGGACTTTTCTTAGTAATAGAAGATTTAGCAGCATCAACATTGATTCAACAACTTCGTAATGCATTTGAATCATTAAGAGGTTAGAAGAGGTATTTATGGAAAGAGAAGAATTTAATCCTGCTGAAAAGCAATGGTATATTGCAACTACATATACCGGTCAAGAACAAAAAGTTGCTCAAAACTTACGTAACAGTGTTGAAAATTTAGGATTACATGACAAAATTTTTAGAATTGTTGTTGCTGAAGAAAAAGAATTACTTTTTGATGATTATGGCCAACCATTAATGAAAAAAGATAAAGCTACTGGAAAAATGGAACAAAAATATAAACTTCATAATTTATATGGTGGATATATCTTTGTTGAAATGATTATGACTGATGATACATGGTATGTTGTTAGAAATACTATGGGTGTCACTGGTATTATTGGTTCTAGTGGTGGTGGTCAAAAACCTGTCCCAGTTTCAAATTCAGAAATGGAAGACATTTTAAAGAGAATGGGTATGGTTGATGACAACATGTATAGTAAATATAGTGTTGGTGATCAAGTTAAAGTTATTCATGGAACATTTAAAGATAGCGATGGTGTCATTAAATCTATCGATAAAGAAACAGGAAAAGTTGTTATTGAAACTATTTTCTTTGGAAAGAGAACTCCAATGGAAGTTGATTTCAGTGAAATTACAAAATTATAGACATTTATATAAAGAGATGGTTAAAAAATATTTGACTATCTCTTTTTCTATGTATATAATAGTTGAGACATATTTTGTGTGTCCTCTTTTTGTACTGTAAATGTATAAAAAGTTGGTAGGAGAAGGGCGATACTTCTTACTACAAAGTTATTTTATAAGGAGAACTAAAAAATGGCTAAAAAAGTCGCAAAAGTCGTTAAAATGGAACTTCCAGGTGGCGAAGCAAAACCAGGACCAAAATTAGCAAGTGCTGGTGTTGTTATGCCAAAATTCTGTACTGAATTTAACGCAAAAACAGCTGATAGAAAGGGTGAAATTGTCCCTGTTATCATTACAGCTTATGAAGATAAAACATTCTCAATGGAAATTAAAACATCTCCAGTTAGTGGTTTATTATTTAAAGCTGCAGGAATTAGCAAAGGAAGTGCTAATGCAAAAACAACAATCGTTGGACAAGTTACAAAAGAACAAATTAGAAAAATTGCAGAATATAAAATGCCAGATTTAAATGCAAATGACATTGAAGCTGCTATGAAGATTGTTGAAGGTAGTGCTCGTAATATGGGCATTAAAGTCGTTGATTAATTTTAGGAGTTAAGAAATATGAAATACGGAAAGAAATATAACGAAGTTTTAAAATTAATCGATCAAAATAAAGTTTACTCAATTCACGAAGCTTGTGAATTAGTCAAAAAAACATCAACAACTAAGTTTGATGCAACTGTTGGAATCAATTTCCACTTAAACATTAATACAAAAGCTGCTGATCAACAAATTAGAGGAACTGTTGTTCTTCCTAATGGAACAGGTAAAGAAGTTAAAGTTTTAGCTATTACTAATAAAGTTGATGACGCTTTAAAAGCTGGTGCAGATTTTGCAGGTGGTAAAGAATTATTAGAAAAAATTACATCTGAAAAATGGTTTGGATTTGACGTTATGTGTGCAACTCCAGATATGATGGGTGAAATTGGTAAAATTGGTAGAGTTTTAGGTCCTAAAGGATTAATGCCAAACCCAAAAACAGGTACAGTTGGTCCAGACATCGCTAAAATGGTTAGTGAATTAAAAGCTGGTAAAGTTGAATACCGTGCTGATAAAGATGGTAACGTCAATTTAGGTGTTGGTAAAGTTTCATTCGAAGCTGATAAGCTCGAAGAAAACGTTACTACTATTGTCAAACAAATTTTAAAAGTTAGACCACAAAGTGTTAAAGGAGATTATGTCTTATCATGCTTCTTATGCACAACTATGGGCCCATCAATTAAAATTGATTTTGCTCTTTAGTAGATATTAAATTATTAAGTAGGAAAATATACCTAAGACAGTAACGGGGAAACCTTAATTATGTTACCGAGGTACAACCTTATGTATATTTATCCTCAATATATAAGGAGGGAAAAATGAATCAAGAAATCTTAAATGAAAAAGCTGAAGTTGTTGCTCATATTAAAGATTTAGTTAAAGATTCACAAGGTGTTGTTGTTTGCGAATACCGTGGATTAACAGTTGCTGAAGTTTCTTTAATTAAAAGAGAATTAACAAAGCTTGATGCACATTGCAGTGTTTTCAAAAACTCATTAGTTAATCGTGCTACTGAAGAAGAATTCAAAGGATTTGACGAATACTTATCAGGTCCAAACATGTTCATCTTCTTTAAAGATCCTACAAATGGTTCTTTAAAACAATTAGCTAAATTTGCTAAGAAATATGACTGCTTAAAGATTAAAGGTGGTATTATCGATTCAAAAGTTCAAGACGATCAATATGTTAAAGTTCTTGCTAACTTACCATCAAAAGAAGGACTTGTATCTATGTTCTTAAGCGTATTACAAGCTCCAATCAGAAATCTTGCTTATAGCTTAGATCAAGTTGCAAGTAAGAAATAGTTTGCTAAATATATACGGAGGAAATTTAAAATGGCAAAATTAACAAATGAAGAAATTATCGCAGCTGTTAAAGAAATGACAGTTGTTGAATTAAACGATTTAGTAAAAGCAATCGAAGAAGAATTCGGTGTTAGCGCAGCTGCTCCAGTCGCAGCAGCAGCTCCAGCTGAAGAAGAAGAAAAGAAAGGACCAGCAGAAGTCTCTTTAATCTTAAAAGCAGTTGGCGGAAGCAAAGTTGGCGTCATCAAAGCTGTCCAAGCAATCACAGGTTTAGGATTAATGGATGCTAAGAAATTAGTCGATGCATGCCCAGCTACTATTAAAGAAAACATTTCACCAGTCGAAGCAGAAGAACACAAGAAAGCTCTTGTCGCTGCAGGTGCTGAAGTTGAAGTTAAATAGTTTTTCTAAATAGAAATCTAGCCTGTCTATAGCTTAAATTTGCTATAGGCAGGTTTTTGCCTATTAACAGGAGAGAGAAAATGAGCCATTACTTTGTAGAAGACACAACTCTAAATAAAGATCCAAAAATCATTGATTTTGAATTTTTTGGATACAAAGTAAAGGTGGTTAGCGATAAAGGGACATTCTCTAAATATAGAGTTGATTTAGGAACAAGTATTTTTATTAAAACTCTCGTTACTCTACCTTTAAAAGGAAAAATCCTTGATTTAGGATGTGGAAATGGAATTATTGGAATATCATTAAAAACTTATTTTAAAGATGAAATTGAAATAGAATTTAGTGATATCAATAATTATTGTGTTGATTTAACAAATAAAAGTTTAGAAATAAACAATATGAAAGCAAAAACTTATTGTTCAAATGGACTTGAGGGAATTGAATCTAAATATGATTATATTTTATTAAATTCACCAATTTCATGTGGAAAAGAGACTTGCTTCAAAATGTATCAAGAATCAAAAGAACATCTTAATGAAAAAGGAAAACTAGTTATTGTGATACGTAAAGACAAAGGTGCTTTATCTCACGTAAAATATCTTTCTTCTTTATTTCAAAATGTTGAGGTAATAAATAAAGAAAAGGGATATTACATTATTAGTAATTATTAATTAAAGGAGTGACAAATGAAATCTTATAAAGATTATCCAAAACTTAACAATGATCGTATTAATTTCTCAAAAATTGGTGGTAGTTTAGAATTACCATATCTTTGTGAAATTCAAACAGATTCATACAAACAATTCTTAGAACATGGTATTGATGAAGTTTTTAAAGATGTATTTCCAATTGTAAATCACAATGGAACATTAACTTTAGATTACATTAGTTGTAAGCTTGAAACACCTAAATTCAGTTTTTTACAATGTAAAGAAAAGGATTTAACTTACAATGCACCATTAACAGCAACACTTTCATTATCAAATAAAGAAAATGGTGGTCAAGCTGTTGTTAGTGATGTATTTATGGGTGAAATTCCATTAATGACTGAAAGTGGAACATTTATTGTAAACGGTGCAGAAAGAGTCATTGTTTCACAAATTGTTAGATCACCAGGTGCTTATTTAAGTAAAACTTTTGATCCAAAAACAGGTAAAACTTTATATAACGCAGATTTAATCCCATCACGTGGTACATGGCTTGAATTCGAAACAGATTCTAAAGGTATTATTTGGGTAAGAATTGACCGTCAAAAGAAAATGCTTGCAACAATTTTATTAAAAGCATTAGGACTTGATGGTGAAGGCGAAATCGTTCGTGTTTTTGGTGAAAGACCAAACTTAATCGAAACTGTTGAAAAAGATTCACCAAAAGAAGGAGTTGTTGATAATTCAACTGCTAATTCTTTAAATTGTTTAAAGACAATCTTTACAAAATTAAGACCAGGTGAACCTTTAACTGATGAAGGTGCTCATGAATTCCTTATTCAAAAATTCTTTGATGAAAAGCGTTATGATTTAGGAAAAGCTGGTAGATTTAAATATGCTTTTAAATTAGGCATTTACAGTAGATTAGAAAATAGAATTCTTGCTGAAGATTTAGTTGATGCTAATGGCGAAATTAAATATGAAGAAGGCACACTTTTAACAAAAGAAATGGTTGATGCTTTAAAAGATGAAGAATTCTTTGAAAAAGGTGCTCACGAAGTAGCATTAAAAATTAATGAAAAATTAGATAAACATAACATTGTTAATATTGTTAAAGTTTATGCTAACGAACAAAAGAAAACAGTTTGTAACGTTATTGGTACAGACTTAAATTTAAAGATTAGTAGAGTTACAATTTCTGATATTGTTGCTATTTTCTCTTATTTCTTAAATTTACAAGATGGATTTGGTGTAACTGATGATATCGATAATTTAAGTAACCGTCGTATTAGATGTGTTGGAGAATTAATTCAATCACAATTTAGAATTGGTTTAACAAAAATGGCAAAAAATGTTGTTCAAAGAATGGCAACAAGTGCTACTACTAATGAAGCTCAAAAAGATATTACCCCTAAGAGCTTAATTAATATTAGACCATTAACTAGTGCTATTAGAGACTTCTTTGCAAGTTCTCAATTATCACAATTCATGGATCAAACTAACCCACTTGCAGAACTTTCAAATAAGAGAAGAATTTCTGCTTTAGGTCCTGGTGGTTTAACTCGTGACCGTGCTTCTATGGAAGTTCGTGATGTTCACTTTACTCACTATGGTCGTATTTGTCCTATTGAAACACCTGAAGGTGGTAACATTGGTCTTATTAACAACTTAGCAACTTATGCTAAGATTGATAAATATGGATTTATTCAAACTCCATATAGATTAGTTGATTCAAAAACAGGAAAAATTTCTGAAGAAACACAATATTTATCAGCTGATGATGAAAAGAACCACTATATCGCTCAAGCAACAAGAGATGATGTTAAAGATGGTGTTTTAGTTGGTGAAAGAGTTGTTTCTCGTTACAATGGTAAAAATATTTTAGCTAATAGAGAAGATGTTGATTACATTGATGAATCACCAATGCAAATCGTTTCTGTTGCTACAGCATGTATTCCATTCCTTGAAAACGATGATAACCACCGTGCTTTGATGGGTGCTAACATGCAAAGACAAGCTTTACCATTATTAAAACCACATGCTCCATTTGTTGGAACAGGCCTTGAACATAAGATTGCTCATGACTGTGGTTTAGCAGTTATCGCTGTTAATGATGGTATTTGTACATATAAAGATGCTAAAACTATCAAAATTTTAGAAAAAGATGGTGAAAGAACATATTCTTTACAAAAATTTGAAGGTAGTAACCAAGGCACATGTATTAACCAAACTCCAATTTGTAAAGTTGGTCAAAAAATTAAAAAAGGTGATATTATCGCTGATGGTCCTTCAATGGATAATGGTGATTTAGCATTAGGTCAAAACGTTGTTGTTGCTTTCATGACTTGGGAAGGATACAACTACGAAGACGCTGTCATTATGAGTGATAGACTCGTTAAAGAAGATGTCTATACAACAATTCATATTGAAAGTTATGAAATTGAATGCCGTGATACTAAAAACGGTAAGGAAATGATCACTTCTGATATTCCAAACGTTGGTGATAAAGCAAAAGCTAACTTAGATTACAGAGGAATTGTTACTGTTGGTACTGATGTTAAAGAAGGAGATATTCTTGTTGGTAAAGTTACTCCAAAAGGACAAACAGAATCAACTCCAGATGAAAAATTATTACAAGCTATCTTTGGTGATAAATCAAAAGAAGGAAAAGATACATCTTTAAGAGTTCCACATGGTGGTGCAGGTACAGTTTTAGCTGTTAAAGTTTTCAATAAAGAAAATAAAGATGAATTAGCAACTGGTGTCTTTGAAAAAATCAGAGTTTATATTGTTCAAAAACGTAAAATCTCTGAAGGTGATAAGATGTCAGGAAGACACGGTAACAAAGGTGTTATTTCAAGAATCGTTCCTCAAGCAGATATGCCTTTCTTAGAAGATGGTACTCCTGTTGATATTTTATTAAATCCACAAGGTGTTCCTTCACGTATGAACATTGGACAAATTTTAGAAGTCCATTTAGGTATGGCTTGTAAGAATTTAGGAAATGTTAAAGTTGCAACTCCAGTTTTCGATGGTATTTCTAATGAAGAAATTAAAGAAATGATGGATGATGCACACTGTCCAAAAGATGGTAAATATACACTTTATGATGGAAGAACTGGTGAAAAGTTTGATAATAGAATTAACGTTGGTGTTATGTATATGATTAAACTTGTCCACATGGTCGATGATAAATTACATGCTCGTGCTACTGGTCCATACTCACTTGTTACACAACAACCTTTAGGTGGTAAAGCACAAAACGGTGGTCAAAGATTTGGTGAAATGGAAGTTTGGGCACTTGAAGCTTATGGTGCTGCTTATACATTACAAGAAATGATGACAGTTAAATCAGATGATAGAGTTGGAAGAAGAAAAACTTATGAAGCAATTACGCAACATAGAAATTTACCAACACCATCACTTCCAGAAGCATTTAAAGTTTTAGTTAAAGAATTACAAGGTTTAGCACTTGATGTTACATTATTAGATAAGAATAATAACGTTATTAATTTAGATGCTATTTCAAGAGATTCTTTAAAAGAAGAACAAAAAGCTAATAACATTCTTAAGAAAACTGATATAAGTGATTTAGAAGAAGATGAAGAAGAAGATGATTTCGATAAGTTAACAAGCGATGAACAAATTGAAGCATCTGAATTAGATATAGATTAAGGAGAATTAATATGTTTGATGTAAATGAATTAGGAAGTATTAAACTCGGACTTGCTTCACCTGAAAAGATTATTTCTGTCTCCCATGGTGAAGTTACAAAACCAGAAACTATTAATTATCGTAGTCAAAAGCCAGAAATGGATGGTTTATTCTGTGAAAAAATCTTTGGTCCTAGTAAGGATTATGAATGTCACTGTGGTAAATATAAAAAATCACGTTATGCTGGTGTAGTTTGTGAAAAATGTGGTGTTGAAGTTATTTCAAAAGAAGTAAGAAGAGAAAGAATGGGTCACATTCATCTTGCTTGCCCTGTTTCACATATTTGGTATTTAAAAGGAACTCCATCAAGAATGTCTTTAATTCTTGATATTCCTGCTAAAGAATTAGAAGAAGTTGTATATTTTAGTGCTCACGTTGTATTAAACCAAGGTACTTGTACAGCTATTAAATATAAAGAAGTATTAGATGACCATACAGGTAGAGAAAAATTCAAAGATTGTTTAGAACAAATCATTGAAGATTTAAGTGCTAATGGTGAAGAAGATAGCTTTGATTTTACAAAAGCTAAAAATCTTTTAGAAAATTTAAATAATAATAATCTCCCATTTGATTATTATACATGTGCTAAATTTATCTCTAAAAAAACTGGAGCTCAATTTGGTGAAGGTGCTGAAGCTGTTCAAATCTTATTAAAAGAAGTTGATCTTGAAAAAGAATTTGAAGCTTTAAAAGAAGATATTAAGAAGAAAAAAGGTCAAGAACTTGTTAAATGCACAAAAAGATTAGAAGCTTTTAATGCATTTATTAAGAGTGGAAATAAACCTGAATGGATGGTACTTGATTATTTACCAGTTATTCCACCAGATTTAAGACCTATGTTACAACTCGATGGTGGTAGATTTGCTGCTAGTGATGCTAACGATTTATATCGTAGAATTATTACAAAAAATAACCGTTTAAAGACTTTTATTGAAAGAAACGCTCCAGAAGTTATGATTATTAACGAAAAGCGTATGATTCAAGAAGCAGTTGACGCTTTAATTGATAATGGTAGAAGAAATGGTAAACCAGTTACAGGTCCTAATGGAAGACCATTAAAATCTTTATCTGCTGCTTTAAAAGGTAAACAAGGTAGATTTAGACAAAACTTACTTGGTAAACGTGTTGACTATTCAGGACGTTCAGTTATTGCTATTGGACCAAAATTAAAAATTTATCAATGTGGTTTACCACGTGAAATGGCAATTAATTTATTAAGACCTTTCATTTCTGCAATTTTAATTGATGAAGGCATTTGTAATGTTAACCGTCAAGCAGATAAGAAGATCGATAATAAAGATAAAGAAGTTTATGATATTGTAGAAAAGATTATTTCTCATCACCCAGTTTTATTAAACCGTGCTCCTACATTACATAGACTTGGTATTCAAGCTTTCCAACCTGTTTTAGTTGAAGGTAGAGCAATCCGTTTACACCCATTAGTTTGTAGTGGATTCAACGCAGACTTCGATGGTGACCAAATGGCTGTTCACGTTCCACTTGGAAAAGCTGCTCAAGAAGAAGCAATTAATTTAATGCTTGCAAGTAACAACATTCTTGCTCCAAAAGATGGAAAACCAATCGTTACTCCTTCTCAAGATATCTTAATCGGTAACTATTATTTAACAATGGAAGCTGATGAAAAAGAATTCTTAAAGAAAGCACAAAAATATGAAGAAGTTGGTGACTTAGTTGAAAAAGAAAAATATGAATATTTCGCTAAGATGGAAGGTAAAGTTTTTAGAGATATTGACGAAACTTTAAAATGTTACGAATTAGGTAAGATTCACTTACATAACCGTATCGCATTACCAGCTACTGCTTTAAGAAAGAATTGCTTTACTGAAGAACAAAATAAATGCTATTTAATTACAACTGTTGGTAAAGTTATCTTTAACCTTATTTTCCCTAAAGATTTCCCATATATTAACTCCAAAGATGATGCAAATTTAACTGCAACTCCTGCAAGTGATTTTGTACCAAAAGGAACTAATATTAAAGAATTTATTAAAAATAGAGAATGTAAAGAAGCTGTTGAAAAGAAATATATTACTAAAATAATTGATAGTGTTTACCATAGATATGGTACTATGAAAACTAGTGCTATCCTTGATAAGATTAAGGATTATGGTTATAAATATTCAACAATTTCAGGTTTAACTGTTGCTTATAGTGATATTAGCGAAGTTCCATTAAAGAACGAATTAGTTAAACATGGTGATGAAAAGATTAATAAGATTGAAACTTTATACGATAGAGGTTTATTAACAGATCAAGAAAGACACGAAAAAGTTATTTCTGTTTGGAATGAAGTTAATAGCAAAGTCGGTGATGAAGTTGAAAAATCATTAAAGAATGATACTAGAAACCCACTTTATATCATGTGGCATTCAGGTGCTCGTGGTAGTAAATCTAACTACACCCAATTAATGGGTATGAGAGGTCTTATGGGTAGTGCTTCTGGTGATACTATTGAAATTCCTGTTAAATCATGTTTCAGAGATGGTTTAAACGTTGCTGAATTCTTTACTGGTACTCACGGTGCACGTAAAGGTGGTGCTGATACTGCTTTAAAAACTGCTGACTCTGGTTATTTAACAAGAAGATTAGTTGATGTTTCTCAAGACGTTATTGTTAGAGAAGAAGATTGTCATTCAGATCATGGTAGTATTGTTAGTGATATTATCGATACATCTCAAGATACTGTTATTGTTAAATTATATGATCGTTTAGTTGGTAGATTCTCATGTCACAACATCTTTGATCCAAAAACTGGTGAATTAATTTGTGAAGGTAATACTTTAATTGATGAAGAAAAAGCTAAAGCAATTGTTGACGCTGGTATTAAAGAAGTTGAAATTAGATCATTATTTGGTTGTAAAACTAAAGATGGTGTTTGCCAACACTGTTATGGACGTAACCTTGCAACTGGTAAGATTGTTGAAAAAGGTGAAGCTGTTGGTATTATGGCTGCTCAATCTATTGGTGAACCTGGTACCCAATTAACAATGCGTACTTTCCATACTGGTGGTGTTGCTA
>CAVGUB010000070.1:0-4191 GCA_963632375.1 Phocaeicola dorei
ATTTTTATTAATAAAAAATTTAAAAATAGTAAAATAAATGAATATTATTATCTTTATTTAGTCGGAAGTAGTGTTTTATTAACATTTCTTTTAATTAAGATTCCATTATCAAGTTGGATTTTATCTTATAGATTAAATTATACTTATGAAATTATATTTGGTACTCGTGCTTTAAGTGGATTTATTACATCTTTAATTCATACTTTTATTATAATTTTATCACTTGAATTAACAGTGAAATTATCAAAAAAAGGTGCAATTTCTAAAAAAGAAATTGTTAGTGTTGAAAAAGTAGAAGAAACAAAAGAGAATAAAAATGAATAATTTAATAAATGAAATTACTCCAACACGTAATTTTAATATTACATACATTATTATTGATTCGATATTTTTAATAATTTTATTAATATTACTTTTAATTCGTAAAAAGAATCAAACAGTATTATTTGGTCTTTTTGGAGGAATTTTATATTTAATTGTAGATTACGTAGGATTTTATTTATTATCTCATTCAAGAACAATCTATTTTAATAATGAATTATGTAATTCATTAAATACATTTTTAGTACTTTTATGGATGTCACTTAGTTATGGATTTACTAATTTTGTGTATATTTGGTTATTACTCAGGAATGATAAAGACACTAAATATTTTATATTTTTGATTATTGCATGGTGGATTGTTGCTCCAAGTATTTCAACTCTTGGAGATCAAAATGTAATTACCACAATGCGTACTACAAATAGTTATCATGGATTAATGGGTCTTGCATTATTTGTATCTTACTTTATATTAATACTAGTTACTTTTATAAAGAAAAAAGAAGTAGCGAATATTATTAAATTAAATTTAATTGGAATAAGTGTTCAATTTGCATGGGAATTTGCACTTTTGATTAATGGAATTAGACCATTTAATGAAACAAGTATAAAAACATTAATTGTAAATTCTTTAATTGAAACTAATCTTGGAATGCCTGCAATTTATTTAATTTATTGTTTAGTTAATAAGAAATTTAATGAAGATATGTCAAAAAAGGAGAAAATTGATGAAGAAAGAAAAGCTTAATATACAAAATGATGATAGTCCAAAAGCATCAAAATATTTAATTGTTTCAATAGTTGTTCTTGTTTTAATTATTGCATTAACTATTATGATTTTAGCTATTTGGGGAAACTCAAGTGGAGGTTCATCAAATAATGGTGGAAGTTGCTCTGATGGAGGAACTTGTCCAATTCATTTAAGATTAATAGGAAATTTATTTAATTTATAAATTAAAAAAGAGTGGTTCGGTTGAATCACTCTTTTTGCTACCTAAATTCTTCCAAGGTTAAATTATAAATTTTTAATGCATTTTTATACATAATACCTTCAAATTCTTTCTTACTTAATTTAATTGAATTTTCAAAATATCCAACATAATAAGGATTATTTAATGTATCAAGACCATCAATTGGGTTATCTGTACCAAACATTATTTTATTTAAGACATTCAATTTCTTTGCATACATCAAATTAGAAGGATTTACCCATGCTAAATCACCATATAAATTTGGAGTTCTTGCTAATGTTTCAATTGCATTTTTATTATCACTTTCTAACTCTAGATGTGCCGCAATAAAATTAACATTTGGAAATAGATTACAAGCATGTTCTAAATGTGCGATTTGACTATTAAAATCTAAAGCAGTGTGAACTAAAATTGGTAAATTATGTTTTTCTGCTAGTTTAATAAAAGGAAAACATTTAGGATTATCAATTGTAATATCACTTGCCCAAGGATGCATCTTTAAACCTTTAATATATTTTTTATTTTTAGTAATAAAATTATCTAAATATTTATAATTTTTCATATGTTTTGGTAAAAACCAAATAAGCATTTTAAAATTTTGATGTTCTTTACAAAAATTTAATGTATAGTTTAAAGCTTTATAAAAAGTATTGATTTGTTTAGGGCCATCATCTCTTTCATTAATAGAAAAAGACACCAAAGATCCATAAATATTATATTTTTTATTAGATTTTACTAATAATTCTTTAATTCCATCCAAATTTTCAACATCGAAGAAGTGTTCGTGAGTATCTATAACAATCATAAAATTATTATAAATTAAATTATTATATTTACAAAAGAAAGCGCTTACATTATAATATTGATAGTTTATCTATCAAAACAAAAGGAAACCTATCATGTCAAAATTAATAGATGTAAGAAAAGACTATATCATTAATGAAAGTAAGAACCTATTCTTAAAGAAAGGTATTGAATCAGTATTAATTAAAGATATAGCGTATAAAACAAATGTAGGAGAAGCTACAATTTATCGATATTTTAAGAAAAAAGATAATTTAGTAATTCAAGCAGCAATATCTATTCAAAATGAAATATTACCTAAATATTTTAATTTTGATGAAAATAAATCAGGTATTGAATTAATTAAAGATTATTATGAAATATTCTTAAAAATATTTAATGATCATCAAAATTACTACACTTTTTTAAAAGAATTAGATGTTTATATTTTACGAAATGATATCAAAGAATTAGAAGAGTACGAACTACGTATTAAAAATTTTGGTTTAATTTATCAAAAAATGGTAATTAAAGGATTAAATGATAATACATTAAAAAAAGAATTAGATTATGAAACTTTCTTTTATTCTTCAACTCATGCTTTACTTGGAATTTGTGAGAAATTAGCGTTAGGAAAAGCAATTATAAAACAAGATGAAAAGCAAAAGAAGAATGAAGAAATAGAATTATTAATAAATAGTTTTATAAATTTTATTAAAAATTAAATATAGAGGAGAGAAAAATTTATGAAAAGATTATCGAAAGGGCAAATGTGGATATTTGCTATCGGGCAACTTGGATGGAGCTTGCTAGGAGGAATTATTAATACCTGGCTTGTTACATTCTATTTACCTACTCAAGGTGATATTGAAAATGGTGCAATTCAATATATTCAACCTGGACTTATTATTGGAGGTGTTTTAACCTTACTTGGATTAATTGCGTTTATTTGTAGAATTTTTGATGCTGTTACAGATCCACTTGTTGCAAGTTTATCTGATAGATCAAAAAATAAAAGAGGAAGAAGAATTCCATTTATGCAATATAGTGCAATTCCATTTGCAGTTTTAACAGTTTTAGTCTTCTTTGCACCAATTGAAGGGATTAGCTGGATTAACTTTGCGTGGATTTTAATCTTCTTAATTTTATTCTATGCATGTATGACTTTATATTGTACTCCATATAATGCATTAATTAGTGAGTTTGGTAAAACTCAAGAAGATAGAATGTATATTTCTACTTCAATTTCATTAACATATTTCTTTGGTTTATTACTTGCTTATACTCCATTCGTCTTTGCAGGATTCTTAAGAGGATCAGTTGGATTTGCTTGGAGTTATAGAATTTGTTTCATTGTTTTAGCAGTTATTGCTTGTATTTGTATGCTTTTACCTACATTCTTATTAAAAGAAAGAGAATTTGTAGATAATCCACCTGATAATACAAATGCATTTAAATCATTAAAAGCTACATTTAAAAATAAAGATTTTAGAGTATTCGTTGGAAGCGATATTATGTATTGGATTGGTATTACTTTATTCCAAACAGGTCTTCCATTCTTCGTTAAAGTTTTAATGAATGATACAGATGGTTCAACTACTCTTTATTATATGGGTGCGATGACTGTTTTAAGTGCATGTTTCTACCCAGTTGTTTCAAAATTAGTTGCTAAATTTGGTAAGAAAAAATTAACTATTGCTGGTTTCTTCGGACTTGCTATTGCATATGTTTTAGCTACAGTTTGTGGATTAAATGGATTTGATGTTCATTTTGGTAAATTTAGTTTAATTGGTATTTTAATTGTTATTGTTGCTGCTTTCCCAATGGCACTTCTTGGAATTATTCCTCAATCAATTGTTGCAGATGTTGCTGAATGTGAAGCAATTAAAACAGGTGAAAATAGAGAAGGAATGTTCTTTGCTGCTAGAACTTTCTCAATGAAAATGGGACAATCTTTAGCTACTTTAGCATTTACATCTCTTGCTATTATTGGTACTACTCAAAGTGCTAATGCAAATGATATCGTTGCAAGTGAACTTGGTATTAGACTTGTTGGTATTGTTGCAATTGTTTTCTGTGTTTTAGGTGCAATTATCTTAATGTTCTATAATGAAAA
>CAVGUB010000071.1:0-4813 GCA_963632375.1 Phocaeicola dorei
ATTTTTAAGAACTAAAATTTATTATTTTATATACAAAATATTTAGATTTATTCTTTTAAAATTAGATAATTTTCTAGTTTTGTAATAAATTCAAAATTAAATGTTGACAAAAATAACTTTTATCAAGTATTTTTTAGTAGAAAAATAATAATTTTTATAAAAAATAAGGAGGAAAATGAATGTTAAAAGATGCAAAAACAAAGCTTTTAGAAGCATTACTTAGTGTCATTCCAATTGCAATCATTGTTTGTGTAATTTATGGATTACAATTCTCATCAATTTTTCCATCAGAAATGATTGCTCAAAGTGAATTAACTACTTTTTTAATTTCACTTATCGCATTAATTTTAGGTATGGCATTATTCTCACTTGGAAGTGATGTTTCAATGAGTAAAGTAGGTACTTATATTGGTTCATCTTTATCTAAAAAGAAATCAATTGTTTTTATGATTGTAGTTACTTTCTTTTTAGGTTTAATGATTACAATTGCTGAACCTGATTTAACAGTTTTAGGTGATTTACTTGGAGCTAGTATTAATTCGTGGGTTTTAAAAATCTGTATTGGAGTTGGTGTTGGAATATTTTTAGTAGTAGGTATTTTACGTATTATGTTCCAAAAGAACTTAAAATTATGGATTATTTTCTTTTATTTAATTGTTTTTATCTTAGCATGTATCTTAGATGATGTTAATGGTAACGTAATTTTATCAATTTCTTTTGATTCAGGAGGCGTTACAACTGGTCCTATTACTGTTCCATTTTTATTAACATTTGGTGCAGGTATTGCTTCTACTCGTGGTGGTAAAGATAGTTCAAGTGACTCATTTGGTGTTACAGGACTTTGTTCTATTGGACCTTTAATTTCTACAATGATTCTTTTAATTATTACATCAAAATATGTAGATTTATCACAACTTAAAAATTCAATTGCAATTGATGATCCAATCCTTCATGTTTTAGGTCAAACTGCTTTAGAAATTGTTATTGCAATTTTACCAATTACTGTTTTCTTCTTTATTTATCAATTTATCTTTATTAAGTTACCAAGAAAAGAATTAATTAAAATCCTTTTAGGTTTTGCTTACACATTCTTTGGATTAACTTTATTCTTAGTTGCTGCTAAAATTGGTCTTATTCCAATTGGTTATAAACTTGGTTTATCTTTAGCTAATCCATCATTCAATGGCCAATATTATTACTTATTAATAATTATTGCTATTGTTATTGGATTTGCAGTTGTTTTAGTTGAACCTGGTGTCCACGTTTTAAATGCACAGGTTGAAGAAATTAGTAATGGTGCAATTAGAAAAAGAACAATGTTAATTTCTCTTTGTATTGGTGTTGCTGTTGCTATTGTTTTAGAAGTTGTAAGAGAACTTTGTGGATCATTCCCAATTATTTATTATCTTGCTCCAATTTATCTTGTAAGTTTAGGATTAACTTTCTTTGTTCCTGATATCTACACTGCAGTTGGATTTGACTCAGGAGGTGTTGCAAGTGGAACAATGTCAAGTTGCTTCGTTTTACCTTATATTATTGGTATTGCTACTTCTTTAAAAACAGGTACTGGATTTGGTGTTGTTGGTTTAATTTCATCTGTTCCTCCAATTGTTATTCAATTTGTTGGTTTATTCTCAATCATTTCAGAGAAAATGCGTTACTCCAAAGCTAAAAAAGCATTACTTAAAGAAGAAAATGATGCTCAAATTATTCATTTCTAGGAGGTAATATGGCTAATAAAAAAGATGTTAAAAAGGAAGTTGCAAATAAAAATATAACTTCTAAACAAAGTAAAGATGTAAAAGCATACGATAATGAATTCAAAATTGAAAAAGTTAAAATGTTTGTTATTATCGTTGGAAGAAATCAAAGCGATTACTTCTTAAATGAATTTAAAAATACTGAAATTGCATGTTCTTTTGTTGTTTATGGTAGAGGTACTGCTACAAAAGATATTTATGAAGTTTTAGGTGTTGGTGAAACTAAAAAAGATATTATTTTTGCACTTGTTAAAGAAAGTGATATAGAAAAACTTAAAGAAATTATTAACTATAGATTTAAAGCTTCAAAAGCTGCAAAAGGAGTTGCTTTCTCTATTCCTTTTGATTCAATGGCAGGAGTTTTAATGTATAGATATTTAACAAATACAAAAACAAATGTTGCTAAAGCAAAAGAGGTAAATGAAAATGGAACAAAATAATAAAAATTATGAATTAATTGTCGCAATTGTTAATAAAGGTTTCACTGATTTAGTAATGGATGCTGCAAAAGAAAAAGGTGCTCGTGGTGGAACTACTTTCAATGCACGTGGTACAGGAAATAAAAATTTAGAAGAATTCTTTGGTATTGCTATTCAACCAGAAAAAGAATTTGTTTTAATTTTAGTACCAAATGAAATTAAAGATGAAGTCTTACTTGCAATCTATAAAGCAGTTGGACTTGAAACAAAAGGTAATGGAATTGCTTTTGCTTTAAAAGTAGAAGATGTCGTTGGAATCTCCCCAATTGAACAAATTGTAGAAGAATTAAAATAAAAATCTTTTAATTAAGTATTTAAAGTTTTAAAATTTAGATATGTTTAATCTCTACAAAGAAAATTACCAAACAAAAAAGATTATAGAAACAGAAGTTGAAGTCTTAAATGATGATAATTTCCCAGACAAAGGAAGTTGGATTTCAACTTCTTTACCAACTAGAGATAATTTAGCTTTTATTTCTAAAAAAAGTAATATAAATTATGATTTTTTACTTTCTTCATTAGATGAAGAAGAAACAGCGCGTGTTGATACTGAAGATGATTCTGTATTAATTGTTTTAGATGTCCCTTTTTTAGATGAATCTACAAATAATTATTCTACAAAACCATTTATTATTTCTTATAACGATGACTTTTATGTAACAGTATCACAATATAATAAAACTTTAATCCCTGCTACTTTATTTAAAACTCGTGGGATTGAACCTCAAAAACATGTTAGATTAACTTTAAATATTATCTATCAATTATCTAAAGAATTTATTTATGTTTTAAAACGAATTGATGAACGTACTAAAGAAATTGAAAAAAACACTAGAAATTCAATGAAAAATAAAGAATTATTTGAACTTATGGATATTTCAAAGTCTTTAGTCTATTTTGCAACTGCTTTAAATTCTAATAAAGCAGTTTTACAAAAACTTTTAAGATCTCCAAATTACAAAAAATATGAAGATGATTTTGATTTAATGGAAGATACTGAAGTTGAAATTAACCAAGCTATCGAGATGTGTAATATTTATCGTGGTATTTTAAATGCTATGATGGATGCTAACGCATCAATTATTAATAATAACTTAAACGTTGTTATGAAAAGTTTAACAATTATCACAATTGTTATTTCAATTCCTACTTTAATCACTAGTGCGTTAGGAATGAATTTTGATCCAGAAAATTCACCACTTTATTTTAATAAATATGGTTTCTATATAGTACTTGGATTTGCTGCTATTATGAGTGTAGTTTTTGCCTTGATACTATTATTTTATACAAATAGAAAAAACAGGAGATAATTTATATGGAAAAAAACAGTGTTGCAATTATTGGAATGGGAAATGTTGGTCAAGCAATTTGTCATTCACTTTTAAAGGATGGAATCTTTCAAACAATTTATATCATTGATAAAGATCCTCAATTAGTTGAAGGTTTATATCTTGATTTTTCACATGCTGCAGTTAATTATGGATTAACTGGAGTTAAACCTGGAACTTACCAAAATTTAAAAGAATGTAGCTTCGTTATTATTACAATTGGAGTTAAACAAAATTCTAAAGATCCAAGAGAAAAACAAAATAAAGATGTTTTAGAAATGTATGATGAAGTTTTAAAAAATATGGCAAAAGTTAAATATAACGAATTTGTTATTATAGCTTCTAACCCATTAGATTTATTAACTTACTATACATATAAAAAGTTAGGAATCGATAAAAACAAAATTATTGGTACAGGTACACTTTTAGATTCAAAGAGATTTAAATTTTTACTTGCTGAAAGATTAAAAGTTTCTCCAAATGCTTTACAAGGATTCGTTCTTGGTCAACATGGAAGATATTTAGTTCCAATTTATTCTATTACTAGAGTTTATAGTGCTAAATTATCAGATTACATGTTTAACCACAATGTTTCAATTGATAAAGAAAAAGTTAATGAACTTGTAAAAGAAGGTGGATTCTATATTGTTGGAAAAGTTGGTGCTACAAGATATGGTATCAGTGAATCAGTAAGTGAAATTATCCATGCAATTACTTTAAATAAAGGTGCTTTACTTCCAGTTTCAATTATTTCTGATGATGGAACTTACGCTATGTCACTTCCTACAATTGTTACAAGTAATGGTGCAGAAGAATTTAAAGAACTCTATTTTACTAAAGAAGAAATTGCAACTTTAGAAGATTGTAGAAAAGACGCTAAAGCACAAATTGAATATTATATTAAATAATTTAAAATTAATAATTGTATACTTGCAATTAATATGATATTATAAAATTGTAAATTGAAGGATTGGTTAGTCCTCCTTGTTTGATTTTATAAATAATTGTTTTTGTTTAAACATTATCATACTAATTAATCCTTCTATTTTTATTCTACATAATTTAGGAATTAAAAAAAGTTCGCTTAATTTGCGAACTTTTTTGATGCTTAATAAATATTATAAATGTGGGAAAGTAATGTTTGCAGCATTTAAATTCATTTCAATTAATGATTTAGTTAAAGTAAATGCAGATGGATCATTTAATTTACAATCACTAATAATCCAATTAGCAGCACTTTCTGAAC
>CAVGUB010000072.1:0-6651 GCA_963632375.1 Phocaeicola dorei
GAATAGGTAGAAGAAATTACAAAAGATGATAAAGAGTTAGATTTAAATTCATAATTTCCTTTAAATTCTAACTTTACTGGATTTTTATACGCATTAGAAATAATAGATCCATTTAATAATTTAAATGATCTGTTACTAGAATAGTAGTTATTATATCCTTCAATAACTTCTTTTTTATCAATCTTATTTATCTTTTTTTCTTCTTTTATTTCTTCGTTACCTTGAATATCGTTAATTTTATCTTCACTTTTAAAATTTGTATTATATCCAAATACATAAAAAGAAACAAAAATACTAGATAAAGCGTATATATATTTTAAATTCTTCATTGAATTAAATTTCCTTATAATGGTTTTAACCAGTTTAAATAATAAATTATTAAAATTTAATAGTCAATAAATAAAATGCTTGATTTATCGATATTTTTATAATTTTAGTTTTCAATACTAGATGTATTAGTATTTATTATTTACTATTTTTATGTAAAAAAGAACCCTTATTTTAAAGGATTCTTTTAGAGAATTTTTAATTATTTTAATTTTTTACTTAGTAACATAAGTCTTAAGGAATTAAGGACACAAAGGAATGTAACTCCAACATCTGCAAAGATAGAAATCCAAATCATGTAAGTCCCTAAAACATTTGATAATGCTAATATAATTGCAACAAATTTAATAATTAATGCAAAGATAATATTTTCATAAACAACACTAACTGTTGATTTAGCAATTTTCTTACCTTTATTAATAGTAGATAATTTATCATCCATAATAACAATATCACTTGCTTCAATAGCAGCATCACTTCCAATAACTCCCATTGAAATTGCAATATCTACTAAAGTCATACTTGGAGCGTCATTCACGCCATCTCCAATAAATGCAACTTTCTTATTTTTATCTTTTTTAGAGACAATTTCTTTTACTTTATTAACTTTATCAAGTGGAAGAAGAGAAGAACATACATTATTAATTGAACATTCTTTTGCAACATAACTTGCAATTCTTTCATTATCACCAGTTAACATATATACATTTTTAATATTATTCTTATAAAAATCTTTAATTGCATCCTTACTATCTTCTTTAATTTCATCTTTAATTAATAAAGATCCTAAGAATTTATTATCGTATGCTACATATATTAATGTACCAACTTCTTTATTTTCTTTATATTCAATATTTTCTGATTTTAAAAGTTCAGCATTACCTACAAGTAAAGTTTTATTATTATAAATTCCTTTAATTCCTTTTCCACTAATCTCTTCAACACTAGTTAAATCTTCTTTTTTATATGTAACTGTGCTTGGAAACGCAAGAATTGAAAGAGCAATAGGATGTAAAGAATAGGATTCCGCAACTTTAGCAAGTTTAACTAATTCATCTTTATCTATATTATTTTCAGGATAAATATCAGTTAAAACAAAGTTACCTTTAGTAATAGTACCTGTTTTATCTAAAATAACAGTATCTAATTTATTTAAATCTTCTAAATACGCACTACCTTTAATAAGCATTTTTACTTTACTAGCTTCTCCAATTCCTACAAAATATGCCATTGGTACTGATAAAACTAATGCACAAGGACAAGAAACAACAAGTAAATTAGCAGCAGTCATAATCCATTTACTCCATAATTCAAGTGAAGTAGATTGATTAATAAGCGAAATAATTGAAGGAGGAATAATTGCTGCAATAAAAGCAAGAATTATAACAATAGGAGTGTAATATTTAGAGAATTTAGTAATAAATTTCTCACTACTAGTTTTAGTATTAGTAGCATTTTCTACCATATCCATAATTTTAGAAATAGTAGAATCATAGAATACTTTTGTAGCTTTAATATATAAAGGACTTCCTTTATTAATAACGCCACTTAAAATATCATCATTTTCTCTTATCTTACGAGGAACACTTTCACCTGTTAAAGAAGATGTATCAATAAATGATTCTCCTTTAATAACTTTTCCATCAAGTGGTACTCTTTCTCCATTTTTAACAATAAAAATATCATCAATATTAGCGTCATATGGATCAATTTCTTTTTCTTCATTAGTAGATAAATCTACTAAAGTAACTTTATCTGCTCTTAAATTTAAAACATCTTTAATAGAATTTCTTGATTTATTAACTGCGTAATCTTCAAATTTCTCTCCAATTTGAAAGAATAAACAAACTGCAACTGCTTCAACATATTGACATGTTACAAAAGCAGCAATAGATGCAATTAAAGTTAAAGTTATTTCGTCAAAGAATTTCTTTTTCTTAAAATTTTTAAATGTTTTAATAAAGAAATCATATGACAAAAGAAAATATAATATTAATGAAATAGGAAGCGTAATTAATAATTCAAATTTTATTCCATTAATTAATTCTTTATCACCATAAAGAATGTTAAGAACAATTAAAGGAATTAAAACTACTATTCCAATAATAATTCGAGTAATATCGAATTTTTCTTTCTTATTCATAATTATTTGATCCTTTTAATATTAAGACCATCTTCAAAGTTTTTTCCAATTTCAATAATTTCTTCAGTTAAATCTAATTCACTATTAACGATTAATTTTAAGCTCATAAAATTCATAACTGCAGAGTCACATCCTTTAATTTTAGATACTTTTTCTTCAAATTCTCTTGCACAATTAGCACAATCTAAACCTTTAACTAAATAAATCTTTTCCATAATCTTATCCTCTTTTTTCTTCAATATGAGTTTTAGCGATGTTAATTAATAAAGAAATATGTTCATCATCAAGTAAATAATAAATATTTTTGCCATTTCTTTTATACTTAACAATTTTATTCGCTTTTAAAATCTTAAGTTGATGAGAAACTGCACTAATATTCATATCTAATTTATTTGAAAGTTCTGAAACAGTTAATTCATTATTATCTAATGCACATAATATTTTTAATCTAGTAGAATCTCCTAAAATCTTAAAAAAATCACTAATATCATAGATACTTTCTTCATCAATTAAACATGTATTTTTAATCTCTTCACTCATATCTTTCTCCTTATGACATTATAATACTTGAACACTTGTTCAAATGTCAAGATGTATACAATATATTCTTAAATTTTATGATAATATCATTGTAATAGTATCTTTGTAATGATATAATATTCATGAAATCAATAAGGACTTAATTATGCTTGTTTTTCATGGAAGTGATCACATTATCGAAAATCCAAATTTAGAAGTTGCTAAATCTAATAATGATTATGGTAAAGGTTTTTATATGACTGAAAACGAAGAATTAGGAAAAGAATGGGCATGTAAAAATAATGTTGATGGAATTTTAAATGTTTATGATTTTAATATAAATGATTTAAAAGTTTTAGATTTAAACGATGTTAAATATAATATTTTGCATTGGATTGCAATTTTAATTAAAAATAGAAAATTCGATATTAAATATGAAATAGAATTTGAAGGAAGAGAATTTCTTTTTAAAAATTATTTATTAGATTTATCTAATTATGATGTTGTTATTGGATATCGTGCAGATGATTCTTATTTTGATTATGCTCTTTCTTTTATTGGAAATAATTTATCCTTAAGAAATTTAGAAAAAGCATTAAAGTTAGGAAATTTAGGTCAACAAGTTGTAATTGTTTCAAATAAAGGATTTGAGAAATTAAACTATTTAAACTTTAAAAAAGTCGATAGAGAAGTGTATTATTCTAAATTTAGAACTAGAGATGATAATGCAAGAAGAGAATATAAAGAAAGTATAAAAACAGGAAAAATATTAAAAGATGATATCTTTATTTTAGATTTAATAAGAGGAAGGGAGATTTAATTATGCAAGCTTATGATATTTCTTATTTAAGAACGGCAATGTTTAATTTAGCATGTTGCTTTGATTATGCAATTTGTGAATGCAATATTAATGCAGATACTTTTATGGACTTGTTTTTAAAATCTAGATTATCTGGAGAATTTGAAAGAGGAAATCCAGGAGTTGTTGCTGGGAGATCTGGAACAGAACTTGCAATGGATATTTTAAGTGAAAATTATTTAGAAATGGAATTTCCTGAAGTTAGATTAAAAGAAGATCGAAGTCCTGAATTTTGGGCAGGATGGGCTTTAGCACAATTTCAATTTTATACTGGTAAAAGATTTAGAGATATTTTTGATAAGATTTATTTAAGTGACATTATTAAAATGTATCCTTTATATCATGAAATGGATATTACTCATTTTATAGATGATTTATTAGTGAAATTAAATGAAAATTTGGGCGAAACTAAATTACAAAAAGCAAGAAAAAATATTGGAATGTCCCAATATGAATTATCTCAAGTAAGTGGAGTTAACATTAGATCAATTCAACTATATGAACAAAGAGTAAATGATATTGATAAGGCTCAAGCTCATACTTTATATAAATTAGCAGTAGTTTTAGGAGTTCAAATAGAAGACTTACTTGAAAGTCCAGAAAGAGATTTATAAATTGTTTATTTAAATTAAGAAATTGATTAAAATACTAAATATGAAAGAAATGGTTGTTTATTTTAGTGAAACTGGATTCACTAAAAAGTATGTTGAAAGTATTGAAAGAAGAATTCCAGGAATTGAAGTTAAATTTATTAAAAATTTAAAGAAAAAAGATGTTTTAGATAAAGATATGATTATTTATGCTGGTCCAATTAGAGGAAATAAAATTTTAGGACTAGATAAATTTTTAAACCATTATAAAAATATGGAAGATAAAGAAATCTTTATTTTAGGAGTGGGAATTGAGCCTATTTCAGAGACAAAGAAAGAAAATGTCATATACGCTAATGGATTAGAATTCTATCACGTAAGATTATTTTTACTTCCAGGCGGAATGAGTCTTAAAAATATGAAGCCTGCAAAGCGTAAAATGCTTCAAATGAGCATGAAATTTGCATCAAAAAAGAATCCTATGGTAAAACAAAACCTAGATATGTTTGAGAGGGAACTTGATTTAACAAATATTAATTTACTTGATCCTATCTTAGACAAATATCATATTGTTAAAGTAAGGAGAATGAATAAAGAAAATGCAAAAGGAGAAAATAACTAGAGAATATCAAGTTAAAGGAATGCATTGTGCTGCTTGTAAAAATAATGTTGAAAGTGCATTAAAAAAAGTTAATGATGTTTCGAGTTGCAATGTTAATTTAATGACTAATACATGTTCTTTAGAGTTATCTAAAGATATTGATTTTAAAGTATTAGAAAAAGCAGTTAAAAATGCAGGATATGAATTAATTGAAAATATAGATGAAGAAGAACTTTATAATATAAAAAAAGATTATAAACCATTAATTAAAATAATTATTGGTATAGTTTTATTAATCCCACTTCTATTTTTTGGAATGGGCGCGATGTATAGTGATATAATTCCTGATTTATTTAAAAATATGGATTATGGAATTTATTATAATGCTGGTTTACAACTTATTTTATCTTTTATAATTATTGGATTATTCTTTAATTATTATATTAATGGATTTAAATCATTTATAAAAAGAAGTTTAAATATGGATTCTTTAGTATTTTTAGGGAGTTTTTTCTCTTTAATTTATAGTATCTATATTATTATTTCTACAATCGTTAATAAAAATTATCACTATCCTCATTTCCATTTATATTTAGATAGTGCTTCAATGATTTTAGTTATTGTTTCTATTGGAAAATATATTGAAGAATTAAGTAAGAATAAAGCTAAAAGTACAATTAAAGAATTATTAGCATTAAGACCAAAAATTGCTCATTTAGTAAAGGGAGAAGATATAATTGATATTCCTACTAAAAATATTCAAGTAAAAGATGTTTTACTTGTTAAACCAGGAGAAACTATTCCATCAGATGGCATTGTTATTAGTGGAATTTCAAGTGTTGATGAATCAATTATTAGTGGAGAATCTTTACCAATTACAAAAGAAGAAGATTCTGTGGTAATTGGAGGATCAATTAATAAAGAAGCTCCTTTAAAAATCTTAGTTAATAAGAAAAAAGAAGAAAACGTTTTAAGTAAAATCATTAAAGAAGTTGAAGGTGCTAGTAATATGAAATCACCTTTAACAAGAATTGTTGATAAAGTAAGCAAGGTATTTGTACCAGTTGTCATGGTTATTGCTTTATTAACTTTTATTGTTTGGATGATTTTAGGAATTCAAAATAATGGTCCAATCATCAATTCAATGATGTTTAATTCATGGTTTGATGAAGCATTTACATTTGGAGTTGGAGTTTTAGTTATTTCTTGTCCATGTGCTTTAGGACTTGCTACTCCAATTTCTTTACTTGTTGGAAGTAGTGTATTTTCTAAAAATTATATTGTTGTTCAAAATGGAGAAGCAATTGAAAAGATAAAAGAAATCGACACAATTGTTTTAGATAAAACTAATACAATTACTGAAGGTGAATTAAGTGTTACTAATGTTGAAATATTAAATAAAGATTATAAGGATTTATTTTCAAAAATTTATTCAATTGAAAAATATAGTGAACACCCACTTGGAAAAGCAATTATTAAATATTTAGATAAAGAAAATATAAAAGTATCAAGTGATTTTTTAATGAATGAAATGATTCCTGGAAAAGGAATTAAAGGAATTTTTAAAGATAAAGAATATATTTATGCAACAAATATTTCTTATTTAAATGAA
>CAVGUB010000072.1:6661-9734 GCA_963632375.1 Phocaeicola dorei
AATTTTCATTTATAGTGAAAAAGAAATTCTTGCAATCTTTTATTTAAAAGATAAATTAAAGAAAGAAAGTAAAGAATTTATTAAAAATGCTAAAAAAATCTTTAAAAATGTTATTTTATTAACTGGTGATAATAAAAATATTGCTTCATTTATTGCAAAGGAAGTAGGAATTGAAAAAGTAATTAGTGAAGTTAAACCAACTGAAAAAGATAAAGAAATTGTTACTTTACAAAATGAAGGTCATAAAGTAATAATGGTTGGAGATGGGGTCAATGATTCAATTGCGTTAACTCGAGCAGATATTGGAATTGGAATTGCAAAAGGGAGCGATATTGCACTTGCAAGTAGTGATTTTATATTAATGAGAAGTAATCTTGAAGATATTTTCAAAATTATAAATTTATCAAAGAATATTAGAAAAAACATTTATTTTAACTTATTTTGGGCGTTCATTTACAATTTGATTTGTATTCCAATTGCTGCAGGATGTTTTGCAACATTTGGTGTAATTTTATCTCCTATGTATTGTTCAATGCTTATGGCATTAAGTAGTGTTACAGTTTGCTTAAATTCTTTAACTTTATTTTTAAAGAAAGTTAAATAAAGATTTAAAAAGTCTATTAGATGTAAAATATCTAATAGACTTTAAGAACTATTTAATGTAATTGGTAAATGTGTAATTTATTTCATTATAAGAACCACTTAATTTTTCATATATTGGATAATAGTTTTTGATATCATCATCATTAATAATTTTATTATTGTATGCTTCCGTTAAAGAAAGTGCTTTATTATCTACATAAATAAAACCTTGATTTCTTTCAAAATGAAACCCCCAATAAAAAACGTAACCATTAATTTCTTCGCTTAATGTATTATTAATTTTCTGATAATTTTTTGGATTATTACTTCTAAAATCAATGGAAATTACATAATATTCATTTTTTATTTTGCCATAGTATTGATCAATTTTTAAAGTGCAACCTTCTAAAGATTCTTTATTTTCAATAGATTTGAGATAAACTCTAGCGCATCTTTTCGCATTCTCTACTGTAAAATCGTCAATCAAAATCGTTTTATTGGAGCAACCAGTCAATAATAGTGATAATAAAATGAATGAAGATGCTTTTGTAATATTATTTTTCATAAAAATTCCTCTATATAGTACCTTGATATCTTATAAAAACAGAATACTCGTCTAATTTATTTGTCCAAATATCGTAAATATTATCAACATCAGAATCTGTTAAGAAGCCTTTTAAATATGCATCTTGAATATACATTGCTTCATTATTTTGAACATATACTGGAATACGATCCATATGACATTTGTTTTTGTTTAATGACCAATCGAAAGTATATTTCCCTAATTGATAATTAGAAACGTAATCTCCTCTCGATTCATACCATTCTGAATTATAATAACTAAACATTATGCAAACATTAGCATCGTTATTATATTTCCCTAAAAAATAATATATATCTACGCCATAATATGTAAAATCATCAGTTTTTTCATAAAAATTTAAATATGCTTTAGCACATTCTTTAGAATCTTTAACAGTAAAATTTTTAATTATTATATTATTTTCATTATATTCTCTATTATTAATTTCATTATTTGAATTATTACAGGATACAAGCAATAAACAAAGTGAAGAAATTAATATTTTATTTATTTTATTTTTCATATTTTAAACTGTCCTCATAACTTAAATCTAAAATTCCATCTTGTAATTGAGTTTCTTTTGGATAATATAATCCATTAATAAATTCGTATTGTATAGAAGCAGAATTTGTAGGAATAATAAAACCAATAGTTGCTTTACCTTTACAATATATACAAGTTGAGAATCTTGTTGTTCCAACATTTATTCCACCGGAAATTGTATGACCTACTTTATTTGTATCTCCACAAATTACACATTTTTCATTATGGTATGAAGTATCTAAATAGTAATAGTTAATTTCTTCTCTTTTAGCGTGTAAAGATGCGAAGACATCTAAACGATTCCCATCAAGGCATGAATTCACTAATGTTGGAACTTTTTTAGCGTAAGACATAATCCTATCTTTTATGTCTTCTCTAGTTATTCCACTTTCATTTGATAAAATTTGTGCGCATGTTCCTGTTACCAATGCTGTTGCAAATGATGTACCATGATGCTTTGAAAAAGTATCATTTTCGTTGATTGTATAAATGTCACAAGAAGGTGCAAAAATATCAACTAGTGTTGAACTATAATTAGAAAAACCACTTCTTGTTTCGTTTAAAGTTGATTCGCCAACAACTATCATGTTGTCTAAACTATATTTTGCTGGATAAAAGTTTTTATCATCTAAATTTTCATTTTCATTACTTGCACAACATACAAATAATCCATCATAACTCTTTATTGCTTCTTCAATAGCGGTCGATGTATCACTTCCCATTGAAAAAGAAAAATTTATTAAAGGAATATCATTAAAACTTTTAACATATTCTATTGCACTTATTAAAGTGGATTTTGAACAATCGTGTGGAATTAATACGGAAATTAAGTTGGCGTTCTTACAAATTCCACTAGGAAAATGAGAATCAGAAATTTGTCCAGCAATTAAGAAACTAACACTAGTTCCATGCTCCATTCTTGTTTCTAAATCCTTATAATTTGGATCAAAGCTTTTTGATCTTTCAAGATCGACACAGGATCCTACAAACATTGAATTAATATTAATGCCAGAATCAATAACAGCAATATTAACTTTGTTATTTTCCCCTGTTATATCTCTAGCTTTTATAGCGTTCATTAATTCAAAATGTGCTGTAAATTCATTAACATCATTAATAGTATTAATGTCATTAAGATTAGAATAATCAATTGTATTAAAAGTATTATCTTCTAAAGTTATATTTATATCCTCTTCTATGCCAAGTAAATCATCGTTTTTGTTTATTAATGAATTTATTTTATTTAAAGTAAATTGATTTTCAAAAGTAATTTCATAAAACTGACTGGAGTTGTTACCAATTTTTTCTAAAGTACTATAATTAATGTTATTATCGTTTAATTCTTTTTTAAAAGTATCTAAG
>CAVGUB010000073.1:0-11611 GCA_963632375.1 Phocaeicola dorei
ATTAATATCCTTTTTTAACTTCTGCTTTAACGTAGCATTGGTTAGCGTTATGTTCAATAACTGTAGGGAAGAGTTGTGTTAACTTACCTTCTTTAACGTTATTGAAGTATGTATATTCGTATCTTCCTGCTAATTCAGTTTGATTATCTTTAATAAATACAAAGTAGTAATTTTTATCAAGATTATCAACTCTTACATCAGTAGCAACACCAATCCAATTGTGGTAGACACTTACTTTATAAACGTCTTTTCTTGTTTTATTACCTTTTTGATCGATATAAGCAATACTTGTTTCTGTATCGTGATTGCAGAATCCACATCTATTATGGTATAAATCACCATAGTATAATCCAGCAGTTGTATCAAATAATTTATCATCATTTGTATAGAATCCAGCTTCTTTTAAGTATGTGTTAATAGTGTAATTATCATCTTTAAATTCTTTTTTAAAGAAGAGGTAATCATTAGTAACATTATTAACTAAGTTTTTATCTGGAGTAAATGTATAATCAAATTCATTTGCAGTACTTCTTGCAACTAAACCAGCTCTTTCTTTATCATCTAAGTTAAATGTTAAAGTACCAAGTCTATTACTATATTTTGTATTAGTTGGAAGGTATGTAACTACATGATTATTAATTCTTTCTTGTTCAATCTTATCTAATCTTTCTAACTCGTTTTTGAATAATGTATTAACATTTTTAACAGCAGTGATTAAATTATTTAAGTATTGAGTATTAGTAGCAACTGTAGCTTCATCTGCACCTTTAGTTCTGTAGTAAAGGTCATATCTTGCCATATTAGTAGCAATTAATAATGTAGTTTCTAAGTAAGCAATGAAATTTCTCTTATTTGTGTATTCTTGATAACTCCATTTATCATGTTTACCTAATGTCTTTTGGTAGTATCCAAAGATATTTTCAGCTTGGTTAGCATCATTTGGTCTACAAATATCATTAGCAAATCTTGTAACATAGTTAACAAGTAATTCACCATTTTCTAATGTTTTATTTTTTAAGTTAGCTTCAAAGAAGTTTTCTCTTTCTTTTTCAATTTCTTCAACTGTTTTTGTACCAGCTTTTTCATTATTAACAATAGTCATTAATCCACCTTGTAACATTGGTTTTAATGTAACTTCTGTATAATTGATGAATTTATATAAATTGTTCATAACATCTTCTGAATGGTATTGATCAACTTTCTTTTCAACAACATCTAATTTAGCTTTAATTTCTTGAACTTCTTTGTAGATGTTATCGATTACTTGAGCACTTTCATCTCTTAAATCAATTCCACATTCAAGAAGCATATCTGTACAAAGATTTTTGAGTAATCCACCAGCAACAACACCAATTGTATTTGTGATGATATCTGGTCCTTTTTCTTTTAAAAGTAATAAGAAGTAATCTTTACCTTTAGCAGTACCAAGAGTTTTTTTAACGTTAGTTGCAAATACTTTATTTCCATTAATACTTACTGTATTTGTGTTTGTATTTGTTTTTAATTCGTTATTAACGTGAGGTGCATTAATTCCAGCAACTCCTGTAAATACGAATGTTCCTAATAATGTTTTAACTAATTTGCCTTTCATAACTTTTCCTCCCGTTACATTTCTTTTTGTTTTGTAACTTTGTTATGGTTATATTTTATCACAAAAAGTTTTGATGTCAACAAGAATATTAACATTTTTTTATTTTTTGTTAATATCACAAAAATTAAGTAAACAGTAAATTTTAGAAAAAACTTCAATTATTGATAAAATTTGTTATTTTTCTTTAGAAAATGATGAATTTCTATTAAATTTAGATAAAAATAAATATTTTATATATTTACAATAATTTTTATTTTGTTAACATTTTTTATGAAATAAAAAGATGTAGAACTTAATCTACACCTTATTTATATTAATTTTTAATTGCTTTCAACTATAAAGTAATAATTATTTGGACTATCAGCTGAAAAAGCAAAGAATTCATCTGTTGACCAATACCAATGATCTTCAGCATATCTTGCCCAAGAACAAATCTTTTGAGTTCCAAAGCTTGTACCTGAAGATGCATTTATAAATTTACCTTCAAAAGTTTTTCCACTCCAGCAATCAGCTTCTCTATTTGCTCTATAAGTATATTTATCACCTACAGTAAAATAGTAACTACTTTCTTTTCCACCTTTTGCAATACATGTAAGAGAAATTGAATCATTAGAGTTTAAATCTCTTTCACTACGATCATTTGTTAAAATTCTATAACATGAAGAATCAATTATTTTTAAAGAACGTAAGAAATCAATTGCATCAGTTCCAGTAGATGAAATTGCATTATTTGAGGTCAAATAATGAACATAATCTTTATCACTTGATGCTTCTCCAATACTTTTTAATAAATTCCATCTAGTTGATATTTTTAAATGAATTGCTTCTGCAATTCCTTTATGATTTGAGATATCAGAAAGATACGAAACAACGCAATTTTCACCTTTCCTAATTCCAAATGTTTCAAATTTAACATGTAAATCTGGGTGGTTTCCTCCTGCATTCGTATAACTGACATTGTATTTACTTATATAAAGGTCTCCACTTAAAGTTGATGTTGTAATAAATGAATAAGAATCAGCTTTATTTTTATTAGCTTCATAAAAATTTTGAATTCCATCTCTTGCAGAAATGAATACTTTGCCTAATTCATCATAGTTATATTCTGCAAAAGAACATGCTTGAACAGCAAGTGCACCATTAGATTCTAAAATCTTAAGTAAATTTGAACAAAATGTACGAAGTAAAGGTTTAATTTCAGCTTGGAAATTATACATGTATTGTAAACGAGATAAATAGGTGTTTAAATAATTTACTTTACCATTCATCCCGCAAATTCTTTCAGCATACTCAATCATTAAATTACGGTATTCTTGAGCTTTTTCTTTATGAGTTGAGAAATATTCTTTACTAAAATTTTCAAGAATTCTTGATCTGATGAATGTATTGTAATTTTCAATTGTAATATCTTTTGAAAGATTAGAAGCTTTATTTAATGCATTTTCTATATCTTTTTGGAGTTCACCTACAAATCCATCTTTAACAATGTTATTATTTTGTGCTAAAAAAGCTTTTGCATTTGTAAAATCACTAATTTCTATTTGGAAATTATATTTTCCAATATCATTAATTTCAACTAAAGGAATTGATGTATATTCATCATCACTATTTTTTTCTAAAACTAGTTTAATAGTTTGAGGTTCAGAAATAAATTTTTTATAGTAACTTCCAACTTCATCTTCAAGATTTCTATTAAAATTGTTAATAGGAGCAATAGCATTAGTTGCAAAATCATTTATAGCAATATTTAAAATATTTAAATTAGCTTGATCAACATTTGCATTTGTTCTAACAATTTCATCTTGTAAAATTTGAGTATTTCTATCAATTTTGTTACTAATATCATCAATTTTTTTATCAATGTCTTTAAGTTTGGTCATTACATCTTTAATACTTGTACCTTTATCAGAAGCAGTTTCTATAAGAGTGCTAAAAACACCCAATATTCCATTAGAAATAGCAATAGGATTTCCAGTTTTAAAACCCAAAGCTGAAATTGTAAAACCAGATATTATTGATGTAAATAATTTTCCACCTGTTTCCCAAGTTGCACGTTTTTGTGAAACATACTTTTCTTCATATTCTGCTTGAGGATCACTTTCTATACTTTTATTTTCTTCATATTTATTTACTGAAGTAAATTTATCAATTGTAGTAACCTTAGAATATAGTAACATTCCATAATTAGCAGAATTATCTTCAGCTTTAAAAGTAATATCAAATCCATCTTTAGTATCAAGAGTATGAACATTTACTACATCTACTGATGCTTTCTTTAAAATAGAATAATCTGCATATTCTTTATTTGATTTTTGAAGTTCTTCTTTTACTTTATCTTTATCAAATACAATTACATCATCTTTATCTATATTTTCATCAAATATTTCAACATTTGTATCTGCACTAAAAGTTATAGTTTTATCTGAATTATTAGTTTGAATTGCTTCCATTTCAATAAAATCAGACATTTCATCTTTTGTATATGCCCACTTTTTAGCTTCACTATTTGCACAAGAAGTTAGAGAAGCAGTTAAAGTAATAGCAAGTGATGATACAAGTAAATATATCATTTTCTTTTTCTTCATAGTTTTTCTCCTAATTTTCATAATTATAGCAAGTTTAAAAAATCATTAAAATAAAAAATTAGAAAGCATAAACTAACAACATTAATTAAATAATCATATTAAACATTAATTTTATGCCTTCTAATTTTATAAAAAGATGCAGAATTTAATCCACATCTTTATAAATTTTATTTTTGTACACTTTCTATTATAAAGTAATAATTATAAATATCATTATTTACAAAAGCCCAATATTCATCATTTCTCCAATACCAATGACTTTCTGAATATCTTGCCCAAGAAGCAATACTTTGTTTTCCAAGACTTGTTCCTGATTCAGCTCCAATAAATTTAGCTTCAAACATCTTTCCACTCCAGCAAGATGATTCCTTATGACCTCTATAATTATATTCATTATTTAATCCAAAATAATCTCCATCTGGATTTCCTCTTCCAACACATTTAAGTTTTAATGAAGAATCAGTAGAATTTAAATCTCTTTCATTTCGATCATTTGTTAAAATTCTATAACATGAGGAATCAATAGATTTCATTCCAAATAAGAATTCTGCTGCTTCAATTGAATTAGATGAAACAACTTTATTTGAAGATAAGTAATGCAAATAATCATTAGTAGTTGATGTTTCTCCAACATTTTTTAATAAATTCCATCTTGTAGAAATTCTTAAATGATTAGATTCTGAAATGCCTTCATGTTTTGAAATATCATCATCAATAGTTTTTATAGCATTTCCATTTTTTTCAATCTTTTTAGTTTCAAAATTAACTTTTAAAGATGGTTCATTTCCTAGATTTGAATAAGTAGGATTATATTTACTTTGATAAAATGCACCAGTTAAAGCAGATTGAGTAATAAATGAATAAGTATCATCTTTTTCATTGTTTACTTTATAAAAATTTTGAATTTGGTCTCTTGCAGTTTTATATACAGTTTTTAAATCTTCATAATCATATTTAGCATATAAACATGCTTGAGTAGCAAGAGCATTATTCATATCTAATATTTTAAGTAAGTTAGTACAGAATGAACGAATCAATGGTTTAATTTCACCTTGAAAATTATACATGTATTGTAAACGAGATAAATAAGAATTTAAATAATTTACTCTTCCATTAACTCCAGCAATTCTTTCAGCTAAATCAATAATTAAATTACGGTATTCTTGTGCTTTTTCTCTGTGAGTTGAAAAATATTCTTTAGTGAAATTTTCAATAATTCTTGCTCTTACAAATTGATTAACTGTATCTAAAGCAACATTACTTGGAAGTTTAGTATTTTTAGATAAAGCATTTTCAATATCTTTTGCAAGTTCTCCAATAAATCCATTTTTAATAATATCATTATTTGATGCTAAAAATTTCTTAGCATTAGTAAAATCACTAATAGAAATTTCTGTATTATATGAACTTTCATCGCTAATTTCACTTAATGGAATTGATTCGTATCCATTTTTAGTATCACGTAATACTAATTTAATTGTTTCTTCTTTAGAAATAAAATCTTTATAATAATCTTTTAAATCATCAGATAAATTTCTATTGAATTTGTTAATTGGAGCAATAGCATTATTTGCAAAATCATTAATAGCAAGATTTAAAACATTTAAATTTGCTTGATCAACGTTTGCATTTGTTCTAACAATTTCTTCTTGTAAGAGTTGAGTGTTTTTATCAATCTTATTACTAAGTTCATCAATCTTTTTATCAGTTTCTTTAAGTTGATTCATAACATCTTGAATAGTTGCTTCTTTATCGCTACAACCTTCTACAATAGTACTAAAAATTCCAAATAATCCAGTTACAAATGCAGCAGGATTACTACTAAATGCACCTGCAAGACATACTGCTATATTAGATATGATTGAAACTGCATATTTTCCACCATCTTCCCAACTTCCACTACTTGAAACATATTTTTCTTCAAATTCAGCTTGAGGATCTTTACTACCATCATTTTTCTTCTCTTCAAATTTACTAACCATTGTAAATTTATCGATAGTTGAAACTGAAGAAAATAATAACATTCCATAATTTGAAGAATTATCTTCATTTTTAAATGTAATGTGGAATCCATCTTTATCATCAAGATTTTTAATATCAACTACATCAACTGATGCTTTCTTTAAAACTGAATAATCAGCATAATTTTTATTAGATTTTTCAAGTTCTTCTTTTACTTTATCTTTATTAAAAACAATAACATCGTCATGGTCAATTGTTTCATCAAAAATCTCTACATCAGTATCTGCACTAAAAGTAATTGTATTGTCATTATTATCTTTTTGTATTGCTTCCATTGATAAAAAATCTGACATTTCATCTTTTGTATATGCCCACTTTTTAGCCTCACTATTTGCACAAGAAGATAAAGAAGCAGTTAAAGTAATAGCAAGTGATGATACAAGTACATATATTATTTTGTTTTTCTTCATAACTGTTACCTCTTAATTTTTATAATTATATCAAGAATGAATAATCATTAAAATAAGAAAGTATTTTTTACCAAGTAAAGATTTTTGAAATTAAATGATAAAATCTTTACTTTTTAGACATAATTTGAAATAATAAGTAAAGATTTTATGGAGATTTAAATGTATTCTTACAAAAAGTTAGAAAATAAATTAAAATCTAACAATTTAAAAAAATCAGATTTAGTTAATATTTTAGGTATTTCATCAAGAACAATTTCAAAAATTTCTAAAAATGAGAAAATTGCTAATCATGTTTTAGATAAAATTGCAAAATTTTTAAATTGCAACACAAATGATTTATTTGAAGAAATTTATGATAATCACATATTACAAATATTAAAAGAAGAAAAGAACGCTAAAATTTCAGGTGGTTTATATCACGAATTACAAGTAAAAATGACTTATAATTCAAACCATATTGAAGGATCAAAATTAAGTGAAGATCAAACAAGATTAATTTTTGAAACTAGAACCATAGATGCAAGTGAAGGCGTATTAATTGATGATATTATTGAAACAAGTAATCATTTTAGGGCAATAGATTATATCATTGAAAATGCATTAGAACCATTAGATGAAGGTATTATTAAACATATCCATTTCTTATTAAAACAAGGTACAAAAGATTCAGATTTAGAGTGGTTTAAAGTTGGTGACTATAAAATAAAACCAAATATGGTTGGCGGAAAATTAACTACTTTACCTAAAGATGTTCCTACAAAAATGCATAATTTAATTAAAAAATACAATTCTAAAAGAAATATTACTATTGAAGATATAATTGAATTTCATGCTAATTTTGAAAAAATACATCCATTTCAAGATGGTAATGGAAGAGTTGGAAGATTAATTGCATTAAAAGAATGCTTAAGATTTAATATTGTTCCTTTTATTATAGAAGATTCTAAGAAGGCATATTATTATCGTGGACTTTCTAAATGGAACGAAGAAAAAGGGTGGCTAATTGATACTTGTTTAGACGCTCAAGATACATTTAAAGAATTATTAAAACTTTTAGAGATTGAAGAATAATTAATTTTCTAATGACAAAAAATCTCGATGATATATAATTAATTTTATTGTCAAGGGAGATTTTATGTTACGTAGATTCATCAAATATTATAAGCCTTATCGAGGTATGTTTTTTCTTGATATGTTAGCAAGTTTTTTAATTGCATTAATTGGACTTTTATATCCTATTATTACAAATAAAGTTGTTAAAACATATGTACCAGATAACAACACTAAAATGATTTTAATTTTAGGAATTTTTCTTTTAATCTGTTATATGATAAGAATGTTTTTAAAATATTTTGTCCAATATTATGGACATATGATTGGAACACATATGCAAGCTGATATGAGAAGAGAAATGTTTATAAAACTTCAAAGACTTCCATTTTCTTATTTTGATGAACATGAAACTGGTAAAATCATGTCAAGAATGACTAATGATTTACAACAAGTTAGTGAACTTGCTCACCATGGTCCTGAAAATTTCTTTATTTGTGGAATTACTATCATTCTTTCTTTTATATATTTATTAACAATTGATTATCGTTTTGCTTTATGGATTCTTGCAGCTATTCCATTTTTATTCTTTGTATCTTTATTCTTTAGAAAAAGATTAAATAGAGCAAATATGGAAAATAGAAAATCTTTAGCAAATATTAATGCTCGATTAGAATCATCAATTACTGGAATTAGAGTTACAAAAGCATTCACTAATAGTAAAAAAGAATTAGAAAAATTTGAAGAAAGTAATTCAGATTTTGTTAAATCTAAAGGAAAAATGTATAAAGCAATGGGCCAATTTGGATCCTCTACTGCTTTTTTAACTGATTTATTTAATTTTATTATTATTGTAGCAGGTGGATTAATTGTTGCTCCAAGTAAAGATACAGCAAGTTATGTTACTTTCGTTGTTTCAGTTTCTATGTTTATTACTCCTTTAACTACTTTAATTAATTTCGTTGAACAATTTGAAGAAGGTGTTACAGGTTTCCAAAGATTTGTTGAAATTATTGATGAAAAAGAAGAAGAAACTGATAAAGATGCTAAAGATGTTGGAAAACTTGAAGGCAAAATAACTTTTGATCACGTTACATTCAATTATGATGTTAAGCAAACTGAAGATAATGTTTTAGATGATATAAGTTTTGAAATTGAAAAAGGTAAAACAGTTGCTTTAGTTGGAGCTTCAGGTGGTGGTAAAACTACAATTTGTCATTTAATCCCTAATTTCTATCATCCAAGTAAAGGACACGTTTATATTGATGATATTGATGTTAATAAAATGACTTTTGATTCTTTAAGAAAAAATATTGGACTTGTTCAACAAGACGTATTCTTATTTAATGGAACTATTAAAGATAATATTAGATATGGTAATTATGATGCTACAGACGAAGATATTATAAAAGCTAGTAAAATGGCAAATATTCATGATTACATCACTAGTTTAGAAAAAGGATATGACACAATTGTTGGAGAACGTGGGGTAAAATTATCCGGAGGACAAAAACAAAGAATTTCTATCGCTAGAGTATTCTTAAAAAATCCATCCATCCTTATTTTAGATGAAGCAACAAGTGCATTAGATAATGTTACTGAAAGTTTAATTCAAAAATCTTTAAATGATTTAGCAAAAGGTAGAACTACTTTAATTGTTGCACATAGACTTTCTACAATTAAAAATGCAGATTTAATTTATGTTATAGAAAAAGGTAAGATTATCGAAAAAGGTAACCATGAAGAATTATTAAATAAAAATGGTGAATATGCTTCCCTTTATAAAGGAATTGAACAAAATCAAACATTTAATGAATAGTATTTATTTTAAGGGTGCTAGATTAATTTCTAGCATCCTTTTTAATTACTTATTTATTAACTACTTCTCCTCCTTTAATCATATCTCGATACTTTAATTTACAAGTAATAAAGAATCCATTTCTATCAAAAATATTAACTTTTGGACGTAATACTAATCCTTCCATTTCATGTTCACTTGATAAAGTTGAAGCAGGATGATTTCTTACATATTCTTTTGCTTCATCAAGCGTACCATTAAAAACAATAGGAACAATTGGTAAATTCATCCTTTCACAAATATCTTCAACATTTTTTCTTTCTAACCAATAATCAGAAATATGAATATCAAAAACAATAAAACTAACCTTATCTTTTAAATATTTTTCTCCATTAGTTTGGATTTTATATCCATAACCTTCACCAAATATTGTAACTTCTTTATCCTCAAAAATTTGTTCAAAAACATATTCCATTTCTTGAGTTAAAAATAAATCAGATAAATATTTCATCATATGATCTGGAACAACACTTTTTTCAGTGTGTCCTGCAATTGAAATTCGATGACCATCCCAATTAATTCTAATATTCATTCCATCACATTTTTCACTTCCATACCACTTGATACTTTTAAGTGATTCATATGGTTCATTTAAACTTAAAATAGTCCTATACTTTTCATCAAATTTAAAAACATTCTTAATTTTTGGATATTCCATAATTATTTTCCCCCTCTTTATAAAATAACCTAATATACTTTTATTAACTAAAAATATATTTTAAAATCACCAAATAACCATATTGTTGAATCTTCTAACACATAGATATTAATTACAAATTAAGAATAAATTCTTTTTGTTACAATTACTTTTATAGACAACTTTTTTATAAAAATATTTGGTAATGAAAGTATTACATATTAGATTTTTAAATTCAATATCACCTCATTCATTGTCCCTATTTCTCCAGGACATTTGACGCAATATTTAATGTAAAAAATACTACATTTGTAAAATTTGTAAATTAAAGAGGCTTCTAAAATGTCATTAGTAAAACATTTAAAATTCATAAAAAAAGAAGCTAACCATTTTTAAGTTAAACTTCTTCTTTAATATCTTATTTTTAAAATGTAACTTTAATTATTTCTTTTTGTAAAGTTCGATAATCATAAGAGGTATAATTTTCAAGCAAATGATTTAAACGATTAATCTTTTCTTCTTTATCATCGTAGTCATTAATATAAAAATCATTCGTCCTTCCACATGGAGAAACACAAGTCAAACAATTAGGTAAATATTTCTTTTTATCGTCTATTAATTTATTAATCATTGTCTCAATATTTTCATTCTCTTTTAAAGCTTTTAAAGAATCATAAATATCATCTTTAATTTCATCTAATGATTCTTTTTCATCATAAAGACCATTAATTAATCCTACTAATTTACCAAATAAGATATTTTTATTATCTTCTAATAACATTCTAAAATTTCTCCTTCAAGTGAAATAACTCTAATTGAATAATGAATATCCTTATTAGATTTTTTAATTGCATCGTTTAAATATTCATCCATATTAGAACAACAAGGAACTTCCATTCTTACTAATGTAATAGATTTAATATTATTATTTTCAATAATATCTTGTAATTTTTCACTATAATCAGTTTTATCTAATTTAGGACATCCAATTAAAGTAACTCTTTTATTCATAAAATCATGATGAAAAGAAGCATAAGAATACGCTACACAATCACATGCAATTAATAAATGAGCATTCTCAAAAGCTTTAGATTTAATAGGAGCAAGTCTAATTTGAATTGGCCAATTCTTTAATGAACTTGGTTTATTTTCCATGTGTCCAATTAAATCTCCTAATTCTTTTTGATGTTCTTCAACTGCTTTTTCATCATAACTCATTGCTTCTCTAACTGTAATTTTAATCGCATCAGCTGGACAATGAGGTAAACAATCTCCAAGTCCATCACAATAATCATCTTTAACAAGTTTAGCTTTACCATTTATTAAAGCAATTGCACCTTCATGACATCCTTTAACACAAAGTCCACATCCTGTGCACTTTGATTCATCAATTTCTACAATCTTTCTTTTCATTAATCAAAACAAACTACTAATAACATCTTAAATTTTTCTAATGCA
>CAVGUB010000074.1:0-4694 GCA_963632375.1 Phocaeicola dorei
AATATAATAATAAAGGATGTGTTCCTACAACATTTGCAATGTATTTAGCTTTTTTAGAGGACAATAACTATAATATAATTACTAAGAGTGAATATTCTAATTTACCTATTAAACATACTGATAATCAAACAAAAGTTGATGATTTTATAAGTTATTTAGGGAATAAATATTTTGCAACTGGAAAATATAGTCCTGGTACACTAAAAACAATAATTCAACCTGGTTGTAATTTTTACTTAGATGATGCAAGCTTTGAAGAATACGAAACATATTCTAGTAACAATTATAATGAATATGTAAACGCTATTTATAATGCAAAAAATCCGGTTCATATTAGCTTTGCATCTCATTCGGCTTTAGGCATTGGATATCGTGAGATTAAACAATCAAATGGATCAATTACAAGATTTGTTTTAGCAAATCAAGTAGCAAATGATTCAATGATTGAATATTATACAAATGTTGATGAAGTAGAAACTTTTTACTTTATTCACAAATAGGAGGTCATATGAAAAATAAATTAATTAAAATTTTATCAATATGTTTTTCTTTATCACTTGTTTCTTGTAATGAAAAGCATGTAATGGAAAATTATCCAGCATATTATCTTACTGATAAATTTGAAGGTAAAATAGATTTACCTGATATTAATAAATGTAATAATACTACAATATCTGATCAAATACATACATATAGAGAATATAAATATAATTCAAGTGAAGGATATAATATAATTTCTAAAATACTTGAAAAATCTACAATTTACGATATGGAAGGAAGTAATGGTTTTTGGTATCAAAATATACGATATAAATTTAATGATAATACATATATAGAAGTTGCAATAGATGATAATTTTAGATTTACAACCACTATTACACCATCATACACAATATATATAAAAGGTACAAATTTAAAGAATAAAGGTAATTATTATAATTGTTTCTTTAGGGATGAAACTCTTTATAACGAATTATTGGGTTATTATAATGCAAGCTTAAAAGTAGCAGGAGATAAAATAACTGATTACTCTTTATAAAATATTTACTTATAGGGAGGTAGTTAATTCTACCTCTTTTAAATTGATATATTTTTGTTATTTCTTTAAAATATTAAAGAAATTAAAGGAGAATTTTAAAAATGGCAAATCCAATTATTACAATTGAAATGGAAAATGGAAAGAAAATGAAGATTGAATTATATCCAGAAGTTGCTCCAATTACTGTATCTAATTTTGTATCTTTAGTTAAAAAAGGTTTCTATGATGGAATTATCTTCCATAGAGTTATTAAAGGATTTATGATTCAAGGCGGCGATCCTAATGGAAGAGGAGATGGAGGTCCAGGTTATTCAATTAAAGGTGAATTTAACTCAAATGGTTTTAAAAATGATTTAAAACACACTAGAGGTGTTATTTCAATGGCAAGAACTATGGATCCTAATTCAGCAGGTTCTCAATTCTTTATTATGCATAAAGATGCACCACATTTAGATGGAGAATATGCTGCTTTTGGTAAAGTTATTGAAGGTATTGAAGTAGTAGATGAAATTGCAAAAGTAAGAACAGACTTCAGTGATAGACCTCTTGAAAAACAAGTAATGAAAAAAGTTACTGTTGAAGAATAGTCTAAATTTTCTCATAAGAAATTATGGGATTTTTTAATGTGCAAAACTAATTACACAATAAAAATTAATTGAAATTTAGGATATTTTTCTATATTATTGATAACGTTAAAGACAGTTCGTTGTTGCCATCCTGTCTATAAACAAAACCAGGAACAAATCACTTTTATTATTTTTAAATAAATTAAAGGTCTTTTTGTTACTGGAAAGATCTTTTTTATTTGTTATTTTAAGGAGTGAATTTTATGAACAAAGTATTAAGACCTTTCCAAGTATTTGGAAAGTGGTGCGTAGGCATCGTTAAATGGTTATTTGATTTTAAGGATTGGAAGTTACTTTTAAGAAGTGTACCTTCCTATGTTGTAGCATTTTTAGTTATTGCTACAGTTATGATGAATTTTGCTGCTAATAAGATTATTTTTTCATCAAAATTTGTTGCAGCAGATGGAGGAATTTTACTTTCTTGGATTCCTTTTATTTGTATGGATGTTACTACTCGTAGATATGGTCCAAAAGCTGCAAGTAAATTAACTATTTTTGCTCTTTTATGTAATTTAGTTGTTGTTGGATTAATGGCATTAATTGCATTCCTTCATATTGGAATTGGAAATGTAAGTGACGCTAATCCAGGATATGCTTCATGGGATGAATTTTGGAGTACTTATTCTAGTTTTGATGCTACTTTTTCTTGTAGCTGGTTTGTTTTACTTGGAAGTAGTATTGGATTTTTAGCATCAGGCATTATCAATAATTGTTTAAATTATAGTATTGGTCTTTTATTTAGAAATAATAAAGATTCTAAATTAGCTTTCTTTACAACTTCATATGTTTCTACATTTATTGGACAATTTTTAGATAATTTATTATTTGCTACTATTGTATTTATGGGATTTGCACCTATTTATTGGGGATATTCTTTAACATTTATTCAATGTTGTGGTAGTGCTATAATTGGTGCTATATTAGAATTAATTATGGAAATTATTTTCTCACCTTTAGGTTTAAAAGTATATCGTAAATGGGTAAAAGAAGGAGTTGGAAATAATTATTTAGAAGCAAGAGATGAAGTAAAAGAGGTAAATAATTAATGATTTTATTTTTTGGAGATTCAATTACTAGTGGAGAAAATAATAATTTTAATGGATTTGTAGAGAAATTAAATAATAAAGAATGTATAAATCTAGGAGTTAGTGGTACTTGTATTGGAGATTATTCTTTATATCCAGTTGGTAAAAATAACCTAAATGAATTAGTTTTTAAAGAAAAAGAAAAAATTAAAGATGCAGATATCATATTTATTGAATATGGATCTAATGATATTTCTAGTGTTTTATTAAATTATACTAATATTAATAATTGTTTAATTGAACTTGTTAAAGCAGTTGATGCAATTAGTCAAGTTAATGATAATGCTAGATTATATTTTGTGTGTTTAGGTGAAAATAAGAAAAGATTTGCAAAAGGGCAAGTAGATTATTTAAAAAATGATTATTTTAAGAATGTTGATGAAGCATTATTTAAAGATTTAAAGAAAGAAGATTTATACGATAAATGGTTGGGATATTACAATTTCTTTGATTTTATTGTTAAAAAGTGTATTAAAAATGTTATTGATTTACCATTACTTAATGAATCTGAAATTGATAAAGATAATATGCATCCAAATGATAAAGGATATACAAAAATATCTAAGTTTATAGAAGGAGTTATAAGTGGAAAGTAAAATTGTTTTAATAACTGGAACTTCAAGAGGGATTGGAAAAGCTATTGCAGAAGAATTTTTAAAGAATAATTTTAAAGTAGTTGGAATGGATAAATTAGATTCTTCAATTAATAATTTAAATTATACTCATTATAAATTGGATTTATTTAAAGATGAGTTACCTGAAATTCCTAACATTGATATTTTAATTAATAATGCAGGTACTCAAAATGAAAATGATATTGATAATAACTTAAAAGCAGTTATTAAAGTTACTGAAAAATATGCTTTTCAATCAAACATCAAATCAGTTTTATTTATTGCATCTTCTAGTGCATCAAGTGGTGCAGAATTTCCTGAATATGTTGCATCTAAAGGAGGAGTTGTTGCGTACATGAAAAATGTTGCAATGAGAATTGCTAAATATAAAGCAACAAGTAATTCAATTTCTCCAGGTGGAGTCATTACAGATTTAAATGATCACATCTTAAAAGATGAGAAATTATATAATGAAGTATTAAATGAAGCTTTGCTTAAAAGATGGAGTGATGTTGAAGAAATTGCAAAATGGGCTTATTTTGTAACAGTTATTAATAAATCAATGACTGCTCAAGATATCTTGATTGATAATGGAGAAGCTGCTAATTTTAACTTTGTATGGTAAATATAACTCTTATGGAGAAATTCATAGGAGTTTTTGTTTTCTTAAATAGGAATTAAAAAATTTCATAAGGTTCCTATTGATATTTATTTTATACCTAGTAAATGTGTTTTTCAACACAAAATAATAAAATAAGTTGCAATTATAACCTATTGAGTTTAAAATATAACATAGTTGGAGATAAAATATATGGGACAAGCAATATTTAGTGTTAGAATGGATGAAGATTTAAAGAAAGAATTTGAAGAATTATGTAATGATTTTGGAATGAATATGACTACTGCTATTAATATTTTTGCAAAAGCAGTTGTTAGAGAAAGAAAAATACCTTTTGAAATTGAAGAAAGTAAGAAAACAAAAGAAAGAGTAGAATTCATGAAAACTTTGAATGAATTAAAGAAACAAGCAGATGAAAATGGTTCTTCAAATATTACATTTGATGAAATTATCGCTGAAATTGAAAAATATAGAAAAGACAAGTAATTATTTTATTTTTATTAATAATAATGTATTTTTAATAACTAAGTATACTTTCAAAAAATATGGTTTTAATCGTTTAAAAGAGATAGTTTTCTATAAAAATTTTTAGATAAAAATCGATATTATTTAAAAAATTTATAATAAAAAAACATTTTCCAATAAAAGGAAAATGCTATTTTGATATCTAAATTTATTAATGTATTAAATATTAATTGTTATAAATTTAAA
>CAVGUB010000075.1:0-7345 GCA_963632375.1 Phocaeicola dorei
ATCTTCACTCCTAATGGAGATTTACTTAGTGCTTTAAGTAAAAAAGAAAAAGAAGAAAAGAAAGAAGAGATTAAAAAAGAAGATTCTAAAAATTTAAAGCCACTTTTTGATAATTCTTTCAAAAAAGCACCTCTTTCAAGTGGACTTGTATCTTCAGATAACTCATATCATCTAGATATGGATGATTTAATTAAATTAACAGTTTTAAATAATGGACCAGCTAAAAGAGAATTAACTAATAGATGGAATTTATTAACTACTGAAATTCAAAACGAAAAAGATTCACAATTTGTTCCAATTTTACTCGATGGAACTCCATTTCTAATCACTGATAATATTTTAGTTATTAGATTTGAACACGCTCAAAATGCTAAAATTGTTAATACTAAAGCCTATCAACAAGATTTTTCAAAAATAATTTCAAGAATTATTGGTACTGAAATTGAAATTTATGGAATTGATAGAAGCACAAGCACAGATTTAGTAACAAGATATAGAAATTTAACTGAAATTGGTAAATTACCACCAATTCAAAGCATAGGAAAAGTAACAATTAAAAAGGAGGATTAACTTATGAATATGCAACAACTCATTCAAAATGCACAAAAAATGCAAAGAGAATACGAAAAGGCTTATAAAGTAATTGAAGAAACATCATTTGAATACACAGCTAATGGTTTAGTTAAATGTGTTTTAAAAGGTGATTTTACAATTGAAAAAGTCGAAATTTTAGATAAAGATGCATTAAGTGCAGATAACAAAGAAATGTTAGAAGAAATGATCACTTTAGCTTATAACGGTTGTAAAGATCAAATTATGGCTGAACAAGACAAATTAATGTCAAAATATAAAGGAATGACAGGAGGATTCCCATTCTAATAATGAATGAACTCCATTCAATTACAAAATTAAAAGAAGCATTAGCTCAATTTCCTTCAATTGGTGAAAAAACTGCTGAAAGAATGGCTTATGCTCTTTTAGATATGGATGAAGAAAAAATTAATTTCATTTTAGATTCTATTAAAGAAGCTGATGAATTAGTTCATATTTGTCCTACTTGTGGTATTTTAATTGATACTAAAGAATGTCCTGTTTGTGAAAATTTAGATAGAGATCATTCTATTTGTTTAGTAGTTTCTTACCCAAAAGATATTATTCCATTTGAAAAAACTAATGCATTTAAAGGTACATATCATGTTTTAAATGGAGAAATTTCTTCAATAAAAGGAATAGGAATTAATGATTTAAATATCAAAAAATTAGAAGAAAGAATCAAAAAAGAAAATATAAAGGAAGTAATTATCGCTACAAATCCAACTTTAGAAGGAGAAACTACTTCTCTTTATATTGCAAAATTATTAGAAAAATACGAAATTAAAGTTACCCGCCTTGCAAGAGGCATCCCAATGGGTGGATCTTTAGAATATAGCGATGAATTAACTTTAATTAAAGCATTAGAAGGAAGAGGAGATATTTAATGTTTATAAGTTTTGAAGGACCAGATGGCAGTGGAAAATCTACTGTATCAAAATTAGTTAAAGAAAAATTAGAAAAAGATGGAATATCTTTAATTCTTACTCGTGAACCAGGTGGTAGTAAAATTGCAGAACAAATTAGAAATGTAATTTTAGATAAAGAAAATACTGCTTTAGACGCACGTGCTGAAGCTTTACTTTATGCTGCAAGTAGAAGACAACACTTAGTAGAAACAATTATTCCTGCATTAAAGGAAGGAAAATTAGTTTTATGTGATCGATTTGTTGATTCTTCTTTAGCATATCAAGGAGGTGGAAGAAATTTAGGAGTTGATGAAGTTTTAAATTTAAATCTTTTTGCAACTGAAAATATCTTCCCTGATTACACTTTATTTTTTAATATTTCTCCAGAAGAAGGTATTAAAAGACTATCTAATGATAAACAAAGGGTAGCAGATAGACTTGATCTTGAAAGTGAAAATTTTCATGATAAAGTTTATGATACTTTTATTGAATTATCTAAAAGATTTAAAGATAGATATATTATTATTGACGCAACAAAATCCTTAGATGAAGTTGTAGAAGAAACTTACAAAATTATTAAAGAAAAATTAAATGAAAACTAGTGAATTTTTAAAAAAATATCAACCTATACCATACCAAATTTTCTTTAACGCCTTAAAGAATGATACTTTTTCACACGCTTATTTATTAAGTGGTCCAAAAGGATCTTCTTTAGGTAATATTGCAAAATTCATTGCAAAATCTTTAGTGTGCACTACTTCTATTTTTGCATGTGAAAATTGTGATTTATGTTCTAGAGTTGATAATAATAACTATCCTAGTTTAATAATAATGGACGCTAAAAAAGGTATTAAAATTCAAGAATTAAAAGATAAAATCAGTAATTTTTATGTAGGTACTACTGAAAAAAATTCAAAAAATATCTATATTATTTTAAATATTGAATATTTAAAAACTGATTGTATTAACATGATTTTAAAATTTTTAGAAGAACCACCTGTTAATACGTATGCATTATTTACTACTGAAAATGAATTAGGAGTTTTACCTACAATTCTTTCAAGATGTGAAGTAATTAGATTTAATTCTATTAAAAAAGAATATTTTTTGGATTTAGCAAAAGCAGATTCTTTACCTTTAAAGGAAGTTTCATTACTTTCCAATATCTATAACGATTATGAAGAGATTAAAAATGCTAAAAACAATCCTGCTTTCTTACTTTCTGAAGAATTTTTAGAAATTTTTATCGCTAATATTCAAAATGTTGATAAACTTATCTTTTTAGTGGAAAAAGATATATTAAATAGACTAACTAATGAATCATTATATTTTATCTATGATTCATTAATTATTCTTTTTAAAGAATCATTAAAAATACTTTATCATGATAAAACTACTTTAGTAGATTATGATAAAACATTAGTAAAAATAAAAGAAAATATAAAGAATTTAGATCAAAAAACTAAATTTTTAATGGAAGAAGAAAACTTAATTAGTAAAAATATTAACATTCAATTGCTATTTTTACACACATTAAGACATTTATTCTAAGAGGTGATTATGTATGAAATATTATGTAAGTGTTAAATTTGATAATGCAAATAAAGGTTATTATTTCGAAACCGATAACGAAAATATCAAAATTGGTGACCAAGTCATTATTGATACAAGTGTTGGTAGAGAAGTTGGTGAAGTAATTTCCAATTTAGATTTAAAAGAACATTTAAAATTTGGTTTAGAACTTAAACCTATTTTACGTGTTGCTACAAAAGAAGATTTAATTTTAAATGAACAAAATAAAAGATTAGCTGAACAAGCTAGCAAGATTTTTAATAGTGCAATTAAAGATTTAAAATTAAATATGAATCTTTTAAATGCTCAATATACATTAGATAAATCTAAAGTTTTATTCACTTATGCAAGCGATGAAAGAATTGATTTTAGAGATTTACTTAAAACTTTAGCATTAAAACTTCATTGTAGAATTGAATTAAAACAAGTTAATAGTAGAGAAAGAGCTAAATTAATTGGAGGTATTGGTACTTGTGGTTTACCACTTTGTTGTACTACTTTCATTAAAACTTTCGATAGTATTTCTCTTAATCGTGCTAAAAACCAAATGTTAACAATCAACATTCCTAAATTAAGTGGTCAATGTGGAAAACTTATGTGTTGTCTTAAATTTGAAGATGATTTATATACAGAAGAAAAGAAAAAATATCCAAATATTGGATATAAATTAAAAATTGATGGAACTGAATATAAAGTAGCATCAATTAATATTCTTACAAAAATTATCAAACTTGATAGTCCTGATAATTCATTATTCTTACCACTTGAAGAAGTTAACAAACATCTTAATAAAAAAGGAAATCGTAAATAAATATGGAAGGAAAATTATATTTAATACCATCTCCAATTGGAAATTTAGAAGATGTTTCTCCTAGAATTAGAAATGTTTTAAATGAATGTGATTTAATCGCATGTGAAGATACTAGAAATACTAGTAAACTTCTTTCATTACTTGGAATTTCTAAACCTACTTTTTCATGTCATGAACATAACGAAAAAGAAGCATCATCTAAATTAATTGAAATGATTAAAGAAGGTAAAATTATTGGATATTTAAGTGATGCTGGATATCCAGGAATTTCTGATCCTGGAGAAATTTTATCAAAAGAATGTATTAAAAATAATATAAAAGTTACTCCATTAAGTGGTCCAAGTGCTTTTATTAATGCATTAGTAGCATCTTCTCAAGATACAACCCACTTTATGTTCTATGGATTTTTAGATTCTAAATCTTCTCAAAGAATTAAAGAATTAAAAGAAATTAAAAATTTTAAAAATACTATTATTTTCTACGAAGCTCCTCATAGAATCAATGATACTTTAAAAGATTTATATGAAGTTTTAGGTAATAGAAATATCACTATTGCAAGAGAAATCTCCAAAATGTATGAAGAATTTATTTATTCTTCATTAAAAGATTTAGTAGAATCTCCTAGAGATTATAAAGGTGAACTTGTTTTAGTAGTAGAAGGCAACACTTCAAAAGAAGAAATTGATGAAAAAGAAATTAAAGATTTATTTAATGAATTAATTAAATCTGGATTAAATAAAAAAGACGCGATAAACGCGCTTTCTATTTTAAAAAATATTAATAAAAATTATTTGAAGAAACTATTTTTTTAAATTTTTCTTCATAAATTCTTTAAACTCATTTGGCATTGGAGCGCTAAATGAGTATTTTTTATTGTCTAAAGGATTAGTAAAAGTTAAGTTATATGAATGAAGTGCTAATCTATTTAATGGATTTTCTGGTTCTCCATATTTATCATCACCTAAAATATAATGACCTAAACTTCCTAAAGTAACTCTGATTTGGTTTTTTCTACCTGTTTCAAGATTAATATCTAATAATGAATACTTTTTATTTTCTTCTATAACTTTGTAATTTGTAATACATTTATAACTTCCTTTATCATTTTTACCACAAATATACATTAAATTAAGTTTATTCATTCTTAAATAATTAATAACTCGGTCTTCTTTTTTATCTAAAACACCTTCACAAATAGCGTAATATCCTCTTTTTGTAACAATTTTATTCCATTCATTTTGTAAAGTGTCTCTTAATTCTTCTTTTTTACAGAAAAGTAATACACCACTAGTTTCTTTATCAAGTCTATGAACAACAAAAAGTCTAGCACGTTTATCTTCTTCACGAACATAATCCATGCACATTCTAAATGCTGTTGAACTCTTTTCTTTATCACTTGCAACAGATAAAAGTCCAAAAGGTTTGTTAATTGCTAAAAAATTCTCATCCTCATAAATGATAGGTAGTTTATCTCTTTCTTTCTTTTTAATTGGTTTACTTGCAATAATTAATTTATCACCTACTGCAAGTTCAAAATCAAATTGAGAAACAGGAGCCCCATCAATTGCAATTAAATGATGAGATAATAAACCTTTAGCGTTATTTCTAGAAAATCCTAAAACTTCAATTAAATAATTTAATAAAGTATTTTTAGATTTAACTGTATATTCTTTAATATTTAATCTTTTATTAGGATTTTCTTTAATATTTCTATTTTTTAAATTCTCTTTATAATTCTTATTCATATCTATTTATTCTTAATACTTGCTTCTACAAGTCCCACAAATAAAGGATGTGGATTTAAAGGACGAGATAAGAATTCAGGATGATATTGACATGCTAAGAAATATGGATGGTCTTTAAGTTCTATTAATTCAACTAAATTAGTTTGAGGATTAACACCACTAAAAATTACACCATTTTTACTTAAAATATCTCTAAATTCATTATTGAATTCATATCTATGTCTATGTCTTTCTTTGATTAATTCTTTTTTGTATAAAGAATGTGCTTTTGTACCTTCAACAAGTTTACAATCATATTCTCCAAGTCTCATTGTACCACCAAGCTTAATTCCTTCATATTGATCTGGTAAGTAATCAATAATTTTATGTTTACTATTTGGATTAAATTCGCTACTTGAAGCGTCTTCTAAATGACATACATCACGAGCAATTTCAATTAATGATAATTGCATACCTAAACATAATCCAAGGAATGGAATGTTATTTTCTCTTGCATATTTAATAGCAGAAATTTTACCTTCAATTCCTCTATTTCCAAAACCACCTGGAACACAAATACCATTAGCGTCTTTTAATTTTTCTTTTACATTTTCATCATTTAAATCTTCACTATTAATCCAAATGATATTAATTTTACTATCTAAAGCGTATCCAGCATATTTTAAAGATTCAACAACTGAAATATAAGCATCATGTAATTCAACATATTTTCCAACTAAAGCAATATTAGTAATACTTTCTAAATGTTTAATCTTTTCAATTAACATTTCCCAATCACTTAAATCAGCTTCTTTTAATCCATTAAATCCTAAATGTTCTAAGATTAAATCATCTAAATGTTGTGCTTTTAAATTTAATGCAACTTGATAAATAATAGGAACATCTACAACAGGAATAACTGCTTGAGATGGTAAGTTACAGAATAATGCAACTTTATCTAAAGAACTCTTATCAATATCAACTTCACATCTTAAAAGTAAAGCATCTGGTTGAATTCCAAGTCCTAATAATTCTTTAACACTATGTTGAGTTGGTTTAGTTTTAACTTCACCTGTAGTTTTTAAATAAGGTACTAAAGTATTATGGACATAAAAAGTATTATGATATCCTAAATCTCTTCTTAATTGTCTTATAGCTTCTAAAAATGGTTGAGATTCAATATCACCAACTGTTCCACCAATTTCAACAATACAAACATCAGTATCTTCTTTTGCATTAAAAGCAGCAGTTAATCTTGAAATAATTTCATTAGTAATATGAGGAATAATTTGAATTGTAGCACCTAAATATTCCCCTTTTCTTTCTTTTTCAATAACGGTTGAATAAACTTTACCACTAGTAACACTACTTTCTTTAGTTAAAGAACTATTAATAATTCTTTCATAATGTCCTAAATCAAGGTCAGTTTCAGCACCATCTTTAGTAACGAAAACTTCTCCATGTTGATAAGGTGACATTGTACCTGGATCCACATTTAAATATGGATCTAACTTAACAGAAAAGATATTTAAACCTCTTCTTTTTAAAATTCTACCAATGCTTGCAGCACTGATACCCTTTCCAAGTGAAGATACAACTCCACCTGTAACAAAAATAAACTTCATCTCTTTTTTCATAATAAACAAAAAACACCCATAACATGCTTTATGAGGTGCCCTTTATATTCTATAAAATTTTTACTTCTTATTCAAAGACAAAATAAAATTATTCAATAAATA
>CAVGUB010000076.1:0-12440 GCA_963632375.1 Phocaeicola dorei
AAATATGAATTTTATTCAATAAATGCATTACTTATTAATCAAAAATACGCATTATTTATTAATAATTTAATCAATTCTTTATTATTTTCGTACATTATTTATAATTTTTATCAATTATTAAAAGGATATTTAATATTAATAATTAATATTCCACTTATTGCATTATCTATTTATTTTGAAGTTCCTTTTAATAATGCTTCAATAATTTTAATGATTTTATTAAATACTATTTTCATTATTTTAAATATTTATTTTAATTCTAAAAGGTATGAATGTAGTTTAAAGAAAGTAAAACTTAAAAATATAGGAATATTATTATCGTTTTCCCTTATTTTTGGAGGATCAATATCTTTAATTTCTTCATCCTATTCATCTTTAACTTCTGTATCGAATGTATCTACATCAATTAGAGATTATTTTAATAATCCAATTAATGAGAAAAATACTTCAAATAATAAGGATAATATTGATAGTGAAAACAAAAATGAAAATACAAGTTCAAGTGACGATACAAAAGATGAAGCTGGAAAAACTGTATCAAGAATACCTATTTTATTAATCGTTTTAATCGTTATTTTTAGTATTCTTCTTTTAATTCCAATATTTTTAATTATTAAAGATGTAATAAAAAATAAGAAAAATAGGGAACTATTAAATTCAAGTGATCCTAAAATATTAATTAAATCAAATTATTTAGAATCAATTAAAATATTAAGAAAATTAGGAATTAAATATCAAAATAAAGGGTATTTAGAATACGTGAGTGACTTAAAGGATTTTGATGAAAAATATAAAAATTTATATATAAATGCATCAAATATTTATTTAAAATCATCTTATAGCGATAATAAAATTACTGAAGATGAGATAAAATTAATAAAACAATTCTATAAAGAAACATCAAAAGAATTATTTAAAAAGTCAAAAGGAATGAAGAAAGTGTATTGGAGGGTAGTTAGAAAATATGAATAAAATATATAAAATTTCACTTGTTTTATTATCTTTAGTATCTATTTCTTCATGTTCTAGATATCGAGTTAGTAGTGATGGAGTAAGTCAAAACCAAAATGAATCAAATAATGAAAATAAAATAGATGAAAATAAGAATGATTCTCAAGATAAAGTTAATATTATTGAAGGAGAATACGATAATTTATTAAAAGATGGAATTGGAGATTTATATCCTTGTCAATATGTTAATTCTTATATTGAATCAAGTGTAGATTATGTTTCTTATTCTTCTGGATCAAGTTTATCTTCATTAATTATTCAAAGTGGGGGTATTAATGTTTTAGATTCTTTATTTAATGTAGATATTAATAATGTAACTTCATCATTATTAAAGAATTTAGATGTTTCAATAATGATAAAAATTGTCAATAAGAATATATTAGGAGATGGAGTAAGTTCATTAAATAACGCTAAAAATATTAAAAATAATATTTTAAATAGAGAAAATTGGAATAATTTAAATTTTATTAAAACTCAAAATGTTTTATTAATGAGCGAAGAATTGCTAGAAAGTTCAAAAGGAAGATTATATTTTAAGTTAATTGCAGCATCTTACATGTATCCTGCATTATTTAAAAATTTAGATATTGAAAAAGCAAACAAGGATTTACTAGAAAATAAAGGAATTTATTATTTTTATTAATATGGAAAGATGTAAATGGGTGAATTTAAAAAATCCAAAATATATTAAATACCATGACAAAGAATGGGGTAAATTAAATCTAGATGAACATTATTTATATAAAATGTTTATTTTAGAAACTTTTCAAGCAGGGTTATCCTGGGAATGTATTTTAAATAAAGAAGAATATTTTAAAAAAGCATATTTAGATTACGATATTGATAAAATTATTAAATTTGATGACAGTAAGACTCAAGAATTACTAGAAACAGAAGGTATAATTCATAATAAATTAAAGATAAAAGCGAGTATTTCTAATTCAAAAATCTATAAAAATATTCAAAATGAGTATGGATCTTTTAAAAATTATCTATTTCTATTTTGGGATAAAGAAATAATTTATGAATATGATAAGGTTCAAAATGAATTAAGTGATAAAATATCTTTAGATTTAAAGAATAGAGGAATGAAATTTGTAGGGAGTGTTACTATTTATTCATATCTTCAAGCGATTGGAATCATTAATTCTCATGATGAAAATTGCTATTTAAATCATCAAAATAAGTAAATGAGGTTAAAGCATGGAAAGATTAGAAGAAGTTGAAGCAAGAATCAAGAAATTTGTAGATGATAGAGATTGGAATAAATATCATTCACCTGCTAATTTATCTAAATCAATTGTTTTAGAAGCAAGTGAATTATTAGAATGTTTTCAATGGGATGAAGAAAATTATGATTTAGAACATGTTAAAGAAGAACTTGCAGATACAATTAATTATTGTATTCAAATGTGCCAAGTTTTAAATTTAGATTTAGTAGATATTGTAAATTCAAAATTAGACAAAACCGAGAAGAAATATCCAATTGAAAAATGTAAAGGTAAATCTACAAAATATAATAAATTAGATAAATAGGCTACTTTTTATAAATTTACACTATTTTTATTAGTAAAAAACATAAAAATAATATATTATTAATTTAAGAGAGGTGAATTTATATGAAAGTAATAAGCAAAGTTTTATTAATTCTTCAAATTGTCTTAATTGTTGTTTGTTTTTCAGCTCAATTAGGATACGGAATTAGATGTGTTTTTGGGACATGGTCAGCAAAAACCTTGCAAGAATATAACAATTATTACAAATTATCTTATGTTTTACTCATTAATTTAGTTTGGTATATTCTTCCAATTATTTTTGCAATTTTTGGTTTAGTTAAAGTTGATCATCATAAAGATCCAAACAATTACTTACTTGCAGGTTTCTTAACTTTAATTTTTGCTAATTTAATTGCTGGTGTTGTTATGGTTGTTGATGCTAGTGATGAAAAAGTTGAAGCTGCTGAAGAAGCATTACTTGAAGAAATCTATGGACATGATGATTGTTGTTGCTGTCATCATGAAGATGAAGAAGAATGTGAATGTCATGATCACGATGAAAAATGTGAATGTGAAGAATGTTCTAAAGAAGAAGTAAAGGCTGAAGAACCAGTTCAAGAAGAAGCAAAAGCAGAAGAACCAAAGGTTGAAGAAGTAAAATCAGAAGAAGTTGCTCCTGAAGCAAAACCTGAAGAACCAGTTCAAGCTGAAGAAGTTAAGTCAGAAGAAGAGGCTCAACCACAAGAAGAAAATAAACAATAATTTAGGAATCTAGAAGGAAACTTCTAGATTTTTTTCTCTTAAAAAAATAATAAAAATAATTTATAATTTAACTATGGTTAAAACAAATGTAATGAGAATTTTAGATAAAAATAAAATTGAATATGAAGTTTTTGATTACGTTAAAGAAGGATACACTAATGGAGAAGATGTTGCTAAATTTTTAAAGCAAGATCCTGCTTTTGTTTTCAAAACTTTAGTTACTGTCGCTAAAAGCAAAGAACATTATGTTTTTATGATTCCTGTTAATAAAGAACTTGATTTAAAAAAGTGTGCTTTAAGTGTGAACGAAAAAAATATTGAAATGATTCATCAAAAAGAATTATTACCTTTAACTGGATATATTCATGGAGGATGTTCTCCTTTAGGAATGAAAAAAGAATTTATTACTACAATTGATTCTAGTGTAGAAAATCATGAATATATTTACTTTTCTGGAGGAAAAGTTGGGATTCAAGTTAAGGTTAAGGTAAGTGATTTAAAGAAAGTTCTTAATTTTAAAACTTATAATTTAATAAAGGATTAATTTATGAATACAATTACTAAAAGAAGTCTTGCTAAAGCTTTTGTAGATTTACTTGAAGAAAAACCATTTGATAAGATTACCATACAAGATATTAGTCAAAAAGCGGGAGTTAACCGTCAAACTTTCTATTATCATTTTTTAGATATTAGGGATTTAATTGAATGGGTAATGAATACTAGTGAACAAGAAATTATTAATAAAAATAAAGAAAATATTGAAAATAAGTCATGGGAGAATGGATTTATTATTATTCTTGATGAAATAAGTAAGAGTAAGAAGTTAATTTATGCTATTTCTCAAAATAATGAATATAGTAAATACGTTACAGATTACTTATTACATTTAACTTTCAATTATATTTATGGTGTCGTAGTTGCTAAATCTAAAGAAATGAATGTAGTTGTTAAAGAAGAAGATATGATATTTATTGCTAATTTCTATAAATATGCTTTTTTTGGAGTATTACTTGAATGGATTAAAGTTAATTTTAAAGATGATCCAAAAGTAATTGTTCAAAAATTAGATATTATGATTAAAGGAACTTTAGAAAATTCATTATCAAATTATGATCAAAAACAAAGGAAGTAAAATATATGGATCAAGAAATTAGAGAAATGAGTGGAACGTTAATTGGAAAAATTGTATATGAAGGTGGAAAATGGTATGCAAGAAAACCTTCAGGAGTTAAAATTGGTTATTTTGATGGAACATATACTAGATTAATGAGTGGAAGAGCAATTGCGAGAGGCAATATTTTATCCGCGATGTTTTTCGTTAATTTTGATTAAATTTAGGTCACTTTTTATAGGAGTGACTTTTTCTTTACTCAAAAAGTGCGATGAAAATGGTAGTCGACTACCGTTTTAATCGAAATTTCTTTATTAATAATTTACGATTATGCTATAATATTGATGAGGATAAAAAATGTATTTTAATAGAGATATAGAAGAATCATTAATAAGAGCAAGTAAATCATTTGAAATAATTTCAATTTATGGTTCAAGACAAGTTGGTAAATCTACAACAGTTAGAAAGTTATTTAAAGGTTTTAATTATGTTACTTTGGATGATAATGATAATTTAGAACTTGCTTTAAATAATCCAAAAAGATTTTTAGAAATTTATAAATGGCCTTTAATTATTGATGAAGTGCAAAAAGCTTCTAATTTACTAAATTATTTAAAAATAATTGTAGACAATCAAAGGTTTAAATGTCTTGAAACTAATGAAAAAAGACAAATTATGTATATTTTAACTGGATCAAATCAATTTGAATTGCAAAATGGAATTTCAGAATCTTTAGCAGGAAGAACTGCAATTTTAGATATGTCATCAATGACTCAATTAGAAGCATTAAAAATAAAAGGAGACATTTTTAAACCATATATAGATGAACTTTTAGAAAAAGAAAGAAGTACAAATATTAAATATGCTGATCAAGCAGAAATATTTGAAAGAATATTTAGAGGTGGGATGCCTGATAGGGTAACAGGAATACAAGAAAGAGATATATTTTTTAGGTCATATTTAGATACGTACATGGAAAAAGACGTACGAAAGTTAATTTCTGCTACAAACGAAATGGAATTTAGAAAATTTATGTCCTATCTTTCTTTAAGAACTGCTCAAGAAGTTAGTTATGAAGTTTTTGCTAGAGAACTAGGAATTAACGTAAAAACAATAAAAAGATGGTTATCAATATTAGAAACTTCAGGAATTATCATTTTACTTGAACCATATATGGCGAATTTATCAAATAGAATTATTAAAGCTCCAAAATTATATTTTATGGATACTGGATTATGTGCTTATTTATGTAAGTGGCCTAATGCTGAAATGTTAAGAGATTGTGCAATGGGTGGAGCTTTCTTTGAAACATTTGTAGTAAGTGAAATATTTAAAAGTTTTTATAACCATGCTGAAAATCCAAAATTCTATCTTTATTACTATAGAGATATCGATCAAAAAGAAGTTGATTTACTATATATTGAAGGCAATTCAATTTATCCAATTGAAGTTAAAAAAGGAATATTCCCAAATAAACCTACTAAAAACTTTAATGTTTTAAAAAAATATAACATGGAAATTAAACCAGGACTTGTTATTGATTGTACTGATAAAATTAGACCAATTAATGATGATGCATACACATTTCCTATATATTTATTAGGTATTTAATAGAAAAATGTATAAAATTAAGTTTTTATACATTTTTTTAAAAGTGTCTAAATTTTATATATTTTAGTGTTTTTGTCTAAATACATTATTTTTAAAATCCATAAAATATAAGCATAAAGTAATGGAGGAAATAAATATGTATTACGATAAAGGAACTTATGAAGCATTTGCACACCCAAGAAAACCAGAAGGAGTTGATAATAAATCTGCTTACATTATTGGTAGTGGACTCGCTGGTTTAAGTGCAGCTTTCTATCTTGTTAGAGATGGTCAAATGAAAGGAGAACACATCCACATTTTAGAAAAATTACCAGTAACTGGAGGAAGCTGTGATGGTCTTCAAGTTATGAATAAAGGATTCTATATGAGAGGTGGTAGAGAAATGGATAACCACTTTGAATGTATGTGGGATATGTATAAAGATATTCCTTCTTATGAAGATCCATCAATGAGCGTTTTAGATTACTATTATTATTTAAATAAAAAAGATCCTAACTATTCATTATGTAGAGTTACATTAAATAGAGGTGAAAACGCTAATACTCAAGATAAATTCACATTAGATAGAGAAGCAAGTAAAGAATTATTAAAATTATATATAACTCAAGAAAAAGAATTAGAAGATAAAACAATTGAAGATGTTTTAGATGAACATTTCTTTAAGAGTAATTTCTGGATTTATTGGCAAACAATGTTTGCATTCCAAAGAACATCAAGTGCTCTTGAAATGAAGAGATATTTATGTAGATATGTTCACCATATTGATGGTTTACCAAATTTCAGTGCATTAAGATTTACTAAATACAACCAATATGAATCAATGATTTTACCACTTCAAAAATGGTTACAAGATAGAGGTGTTAAAATTGAATTCGGTATGGATTGTAAAAATGTCTTATTTGATATCGATAAAGATAAAAAAGTTGCAAAAGCAATCGTTTACGAAAAAGATGGCGTTGAAAATAAGATTGATTTATTAGAAAGCGATTTAGTTATTATCACAAATGGTTGTCCAACTGATTCAAGTTGCTATGGTGATCAAAATACTGCTCCTGATATTACAGGTGTTGTTGCTACAAAAGGTGAATCTTGGGATTTATGGAACAATATTAAAGTTCAAGATCAAGATGGTTCATTTGGTAATCCAACAAAATTCACTTCACGTCCAGATTTAACAAACTGGATGAGTGCAACAGTTGAAACAAGTGATGAAGAAATTATTGAATTAATCAAAAAGATTTGTAAGAGAGATCCACGTGCTGGAAAAGTTACTACTGGTGGTATTGTTACTATTAAAGATAGTAGAGATAACTGGTACATGTCATGGACAATTAATAGACAACCTCAATTCAAAGCTCAAAAAGAAGGTAGTGTATTAATTTGGTTATATTCATTAAATACAGTTAAACCTGGAAATTATGTCAAAAAAGCAATGAAAGATTGTACAGGTGCTGAAGTTTGTGAAGAATGGTTATACCATATTGGTGCTCCAATCACAAAGATTAAAGAAATGGCTGAAAAAAGATGTAATACAACTACATGTTATATGCCTTACATTAATGCATTCTTTATGCCAAGAAAACATGAAGATAGACCACTTGTTGTCCCTCATGGTGCAGTTAACTTTGCATTCGTTGGACAATTCGCTGAAACTCCACGTGATACAATTTTCACTACAGAATATTCTATTAGAACAGGTATGGAAGCTGTTTATACATTACTTGATATTGATAGAGCAGTTCCTGAAGTCTATGGATCTCAATATGATGTTAGAGAAATGTTAAGAGCTACTTACTATGCATTAGATAAAGTTGCATTAGAAGATAGTAATTGTTTAAATTTCGTTGAAAAACAAGCTATTAAGAAACTTGTTAAGAAATTTAAAGGTACAGATGTTGAATTATTACTTAAAGATTCACATTTAATTAAATAGAAGAATTTCCAATTCATATAAATCTCACCTTTGGTCTAGAAAATTAACTTTCTAGACCTTTTTTCATAATTAATTTGATATAATAGTAAACATGGAATTCAAAGGATTATCTAAAGAAGAAGTAGAAACAAGAATAAAAGAAAATAAAGTTAATAAAGTAAAAGTTAATGAAGCGAAGGAATATTTTAAGATATTTTTAAATTCATTCTTTAATTTTTATGACATTATTTTATATATAGTTGCAATTATATTTATCGTGTATTCATCTACTACAAAGGATGTTATTCCTATTAGTAAGTATGGATTTTTAAATGTTGTTATTATTAATGCCTTAATTTCATTTATTACTAATGTAAAAGCAAAAAGAAAATTATCTAAATTAAATTTAATTAATAAATCTAAATATATTGTTATTAGAGACGCTAAAGAAACTGAAATTAATGATGAAGATATTGTAGAAGATGATATTATTATTTTAAAAGGTGGAGATGTTGTACCTGCAGATATTGAAGTTTTAGAAGGATCTTTAAAAGTAGATGAATCAGTTTTAACTGGTGAAAGTGATTTAATTTTAAAAAATGTAAATGATGCTTTACTTGGAGGATCATCAATTACTTCTGGATATATTGTTGGGAGAGTCACTAAAGTTGGTAAAGATTCTTATATTAATAAGATTAAATGTAATTTAATTAAAGTTAAAAAGAAGAAAACACCACTTGAAAAATTCTTAAATACCTTAATATTAATCATGATATTTTTAATGATACCAGCTGCATTAACTGTATTTTTAAAAATGTTAAGTTTAAATTCTTGGAATTTATCTAAAGAAGTTATTTCAAAAACATCTACTATAATTGTAGGAATGATTCCTATTGGAATGATTTTATTAAGTAGTATTACTCTTACTAATAGTGTTATTAAATTATCTAATAAAAATGTTTTAACTAAAAATATTTATAGTATTGAAAATTTAAGTAAGATTGATACTTTAGCACTTGATAAAACAGGTACAATTACTACTAATAAATTAAAAGTAGAAGATATTGTTAAACTTGATGATTCATTTGATGAATCTAAATTACTTAGTTATTTATATTTATTTAATGAAGATAATAAAACAAGTAGTGCTATTAAAGAATATTTAAATAATAAAAATGTTAATAAAATAGATTTAAATTATAAAGAAATTGTTGAATTTAGTAGTGAAACTAAACATTCTAAAGTTATTTTAAATGATAATAGTACCTTGTATTTTGGTGCAATTGAAATGTTAAGCAATGAGTCAAAAACTAAAGAATTAGCAGTTAAATACCAAAATGAATCAAAAAGAGTATTACTTTTTAAAGAAAATGATAAAGATTTAGCATTAATTACTTTAAGTGATGAACTTCAAAAAGGTATTAAAGAATCAATTGCTAATTTCAATAAATTAGGAATTGATATTAAAGTTATTAGTGGAGATAACTTAAATACTGTTAAAGCAATTGCAGGAAGTGTAGGAATTGATAATTCTAAATGTATTTCTTTAGAAAATAAATCAATTGAAGAAGTGGAAGAATTAGCGTTAAAGTACAATATTTTTACACGTTCTACCCCACTTCAAAAAGAAGCAATTATTAAAACTTTAGAGAAAAATAACCATAAAGTTTGTTATATTGGAGATGGTATTAATGATTTATTATCATTAAAGAATGCAACTTGCTCAATTAGTTTTGAAAATGCTAGCAGTGCTGCTAAAAATATCAGTGATTTTATCTTAATGGATAATGATTTTAATTCATTAGATAGAATTATTTATGAAGGAAGAAGAGTTATTAATAATATTGAAAGAAGTTTATTATTATTTTTAACTAAAAATATATTCTTTTTCTTAAATGCAATTACTTCAATTTTCTTCTCAAGTGGAATGTTAATTGATATTGAATCTGTTTATATCTTTGAATGGATTACAGTTGCATTTGGAGGATTCCTCCTTTCAATTGAAAATAATATTCCTAAAAAAGAAGATGATCATTTAATTAAAAAGATATTGATTAATTCATCTTTATCAGGATTATATCTATTTTTACCAATATTAATACTTGGAATTATTAATAATGTAAATCCTACTTTAATTGGAAATCCATTTGGAATTGCAACTTTGCTTGTTACTTTTGAAGGATTAATTATATTCTTAGGAATTATTTATCCATTTAATAAATACACTGGAATTGTATATGGAGTTGTAGGAGTTGCATGTATCTTGCTACTTATATTAATTCCTTCACTATTCTTAAATAATAATTTCTTAATTAGTGCATCATCAATTAAAGATCAATTAGCATTACTTGGAAAAGGATTATTTAATTATGAAATATTTAAAGAATTTAATTTACATAGTTATTTATATTTGATATTTGCATTTATTGGATCATCTGTTATTTATCTTGGAATTAAATGGATTTTAAAAAAGAAACATAAAGAATAGAAGAAAGCGTCTTAATGGCGCTTTTTTATATTTTTTGAATGTTTTTATAAACCCATTCATTTAATTCATAATAATTTACTTTGCCTGCACCTAAATCCCAAAATTTATCAATTATAATTTGCTTTTCTGCAACTAATTTATAACCATTATATTGTAAACCAAGCATTAAAGTTAATGCTGAAATCCTTTTATTTCCATCAAAAAATGTATGAAGAGTTGCTAAGTTGTATGATAATCTAATAATTTTATCTATTGGAGAAGGATAAAAATCTTGTCCATCAAAAGTTTGAAATGGTGAATTAATTGCTGATTCAAGCATATTTTCATCTCTTATTCCTGTTAATCCTCCTTTTTTCTCAATTAATAAATTATGTAAATCAATAATGTCTTCTTTAGTAAACCAAATCATTATTTTCCTAATGCCTCATAAATTTCTGAATTATTTTCAATTTCTTTTTCAGCTGCTTTTAATAAATCTTTTTTATTAACAAATTCAACTTTATTGTTAGAAGTCATAGAAATTTCAAAAGGTATTTTTTGTTCTCTCACTGCTTGTTTTAAAAAAATTGTTATAGCTGAACTCATGCTTAAACCTAAATTATCAAATAATTCCTCCGTTTCAGCTTTTAATTCTTTATCAATTCTCATCGTAAAATTTGTTGTTTCCATAATATTCCCACCTAATGATTATATTGTACATTATATGCACGTATTTTGCAAATGATTTGTTCGAAGTAAATAAGACTTTTCAGCGGATTAGACAAAAAAATGTCGTTCGCCGCTCAAAAGTCTCTTGAAAAGCGATAATTTAAGAAAAATATTAAAATTTTAGTCTTTAAAATAGATATATTTTTGATAATTTTTGATTAAAAAATATAAAATTTTCAAAAAAATTGATTTTAAAAATTGACAATCAAGACAATGGAGCGGATTTGACTAAAAATTTTTAAAATCCGCTGAAAAGTATAAGAGAATAAAAAATGAGATAAGTTTTGCCTTACCTCGTTTTTAAATTATTCTTCTTCTTTAAATTCAGCACCTAATTCACTTAAAACTTCATTTACTAATGAATTTAAATCTTGTTTAATTTCTTCATCGCTATGTGTTCTTAAATATTTAAAGAGTTCTTTTCTTATTTTTTTAATATCTTTAGTGATGTATTTTTTAATTTCTTTTCCTTCTTTAATTAATTCTTTTACGTATTCTTTAGTTTCATAGTAAGTCTCTAAGAACTTATTAACGAAGTCATTACATGCACTTTCGATTTCTTTCTTTTCTTTTTTACCATCCATTAATGCTAATAAATAGATTAAAGCATAGACGTTTTTAGAGAATTTTTTATAATAATTTTTAAGTGTAATAGCGTCTAATGCTCCTAAAATAATCGCAGTTTCTTCAGTAAAGATATTTCCATATGTTTCAAGTAATTCTAAAATAATTTTATTAACTTTAACACCATAAGTAGATAAATCATCAATGTTAATTTCATCAATTACTTCGCTTAATAAAGTATTTTTGAATTCTTTTTTAAATTCATCAAGTAAGTTATATTTAGAAAGTAATATTTTTAATAAATCTAATTCTTCTTCACTGATATGATTATCACTTAAAGCTTCTTTTAAAAGAATAGATTCTAAAGAATAAGAGAAACTTCTTTTTAATTCTTCATTACTAAAATCAGGTAAATATTTATTAATAACCTCTGTTAATTCATCAATACTTTTTAATGAATCTTCATATTTTCTTTTAGCAATTTTTAAATATAATTTTTTCATATGTTTTTCTCCTTTGTGATACTTAAATTATGATATTTTTAAAAATAATTTATACATACAAAATCTACTTTGGGAATTGGATAAAGACAGTTTTGCCAATCAATCTGCTATTTCTATTTTTATTCGTACAACTGGTGTATGTTGGAATCAGGTGGTATGTAAAGGGTTGGCAGGAGGTTAGAGGAATGATTTAAAAGATACTTATCCAACATGTCGATGAGTATTCTGACACAAAGTCAAAATATATATTGACAACGTGTCAGAATGGTGCTAA
>CAVGUB010000077.1:0-4521 GCA_963632375.1 Phocaeicola dorei
AGGCATTTTATCACGTTTGCGCCTGACAAATATGTAAATTAAACTATATTCCTAAATTTCTAGGAGTTATAATATAGACTCCATTATCGTCTTTATACGCTACATTGCTTGCAACAATAATCATTGAAAATACTTGAGTTTTGTTATTTTATTATCAACATTTAGTATATCTTTTGCTTTTTCTTATTTACCCTAAATAAAGACCAATATTCAATATCATCATACTAAATAGTAAGTGTGAAATGAACAAAATCGAAAGTTTGCCTTAAAATAAACCGCAAGTTTGGCAAACTATTATTTTAATGCTTCTTTAAATTCTTCAATTGAACTATAACTTTTTGTATTTAGATCATTTAATAATCTATTTCCTTCTTCTATTGCTTCAATAGTAGTTTGATTTGGAGTATCTAATTTTAAATCAAAAGGAATTCCATTTTCATAAATTGTTTTATTTAGGAAAATATTAATCGCAGTATTCATATCTAATCCGAGTGCATTAAATATTTCTTCTGATTTATCTTTAACTTCTTTATCTACTTTTATATTAAAATTGACATCCATAATTAATCTCCCAATAATTTATATATTTAATATTATAATTAAATTCTACAAAAAAATGGAGATTTCTCTCCATTTTTGATTATTTTTCTTCAATATGTAAGAACTCTCTAGTTCTTTCTTCTTTAGGATTAGTAAATACTTCTTTAGTATCTCCAAATTCTACAACATGTCCTTTTTCCATAAACATTACTTTATTAGAAACATTCTTAACAAATCTCATTTCGTGACTGACAACAATCATTGTCATTCCTTCTTCTGCTAATTTTCTCATAACATCTAAGACTTCATTAACCATTTCTGGATCTAAAGCTGAAGTAGGTTCATCAAATAAAATAATATCTGGATCCATACATAATGCACGAGCAATTGCAACACGTTGTTTTTGACCACCTGATAAAGAATCAATTCGATAATTCATTCTATCTTGCATATTAACACTAGTTAAATGCTTAATAGCAATTTCTTTTGCTTCTTCATAACTTCTTTTTAAGACTTTTCTTTGAGCAAGAATACAATTATCTAATACATTCATATTATTAAATAAATTGAATGATTGGAAAACCATAACTACTTTTGTTCTCATTTCATTAATTTCTTTATTAGAAATTTTACTAGATGGATTTTCTTTTATTGCAGCTTCATAAGCTTCTTTATCGAAGTAATCAACCTTTTTAACAGGATTTTTTCTTACTTCTTTGAATTCTTTTTTAGCAACTTTAACTTCTTCTTTTAATTCTTTTCTTTCTTCACTTGTAATATTTTCAAGTAATTTATTTTGATAAATTGCTAAATTATCTTCAGTTCTTACAAGTTCTTCTTCATATTTTGCTTTTGCGTCTCTATATTTTGAATAATCTACAAAGTCATCCTTACATTTATGAATATCAAAATATGGATTACCTTCAAAAGATAATGTACCACGTGTAGGAGTTTCAAGTAAATTTAAACATCTAAGGAAAGTTGATTTACCTGAACCAGAAGGTCCAATAATTGCAATAACATCCCCTTTATAAACATCTAAAGAAATATCTTTTAAGATTCTAGAAGTTCCAAAGAATTTAGCAAGGTTATCTACTTTTAATAATAATTCTGCCATATTACATTAATTCTCCTTTTCTAAAATGTTTAAATGGGTTTAAATTTGTTTTCTTTCCATTTAATTTATTGTTAATAATTCTAACAATAAATGTTGCAATTAAAGTTAAAATTAAATAAATAACTGCAATAATGATATAACCTTCTACTTTGAAATAGTTCTTATTAGTAGCAATACTAACAGATGCATAAAGTTCAGTTAATCCAATAACATTTAAAACTGATGAGTCTTTAACGTTAACAATATATTCATTTAAAATTGTAGGTAAAGCATTTCTTAAAGTTTGAGGCATAATAACAAATACTAATGTTTTAAAGTATCCCATACCTAAACTTCTAGCGCCTTCTTCTTGACCTTTTTCAATCCCATTAAGTCCTGCTCTTATAATTTCAGACATATAAGCACCAGTATTAATGATAATAACAATGATACCACAAAGGAAATATCCATTAAAAATCCAAACATTTCCTATATCAGTCCAATTGATTCCTAAGGCACTTCCTCCAAAGAAGAAGATCATTGCTTGAACCATCATTGGAGTTCCTCTAAAGACATTAACGTAAATAGAAGAAACTGTTTTTCCAAATCCTTTAAGCCATTTTATTGCAGTAGCATCACTTTCTCTAATTTCTAAATTTCTAAGTAACGCTACAAAAATACCAATAATTAATCCAACAAATGTACCAACAATTGCAAGAATTAATGTAGAAGCAATGCCATTAAGAAAGGTTTGCCAATAATTAGATAATAATGAAAGTATTTTATCCCAACTACTCATGATTAATTACTTCCATTAACAATTGATGTAGCAACTGGAAGTTCTGCAGTCATTGCATCAGCTGAATTATTTTGAACTGCTAAAGCACATGTTGAGAATGTATCCATAGCACTTAAATGTGTAACACCAAATTGAGAAACCCAATTTTCAATAACATCATCTGTAACAGTTGAAACTTGAGAAACAATTTTAGCACCTTTGAAATCAGTTAAAGATGTAGCACTAGCGAATTTTGAATCTTCTCTAACAACTAAAACTAATTCACTTCTATAATATTCACTTGTAAAATCAATAGATTGTCTTCTTTCTTCAGTATCTGTCATACCTGCAATAACTAAATCAATTGTATCTGAATTTAATGCAGGAATTAAAGCTTCCCAATCAAGTTTAACAACTTCTAAATTAACTTTTAATGTTGAAGATAAGTATTTACCAATTTGAATATCATATCCATCAGCGTAGAATGATGTACCTTTAATTGGATAGTTATAATCATTTTTTGAAGTATCAGTCCAGTTAAATGGTGCGTAATCACATTCAAGACCAATTCTAATTGTTTCTGCTTGTCCTTCTAATGCTGTGTAATTTAATGTTGAAGCTGCACTTGATTCATTTGATCTTGCTGTTGCTTCAGTCATTAAAGTATTTCTTGTATCATTTGATAAGTTGTTTAATGCTTCATTAACTCTATTTAATAAATCAGTATTGCCTTTTTTAACTCCAATAGATACTCCTAAATCTTTAGCGCTATCTCCTAAAATAGTTTGATCAAATCTAACAATTTTTAATTTACTAGATGTTGATCCTCCACATGAAGCAAGTGATAAAACACTTGTTAAAGCTAAAACTGATGTTAAAAATAAATTTCTTCTCATATTAATTACCTCCATAATTTATTTTTATTGATGGTAATAAAAAAGCGTCTTTCGACGCCCATATACATTTTATTAAAAATCTGTACATAGCGCCTCTACAATAAATGTAGGAGTATTATAGGTATTTCCTATAATCCCACGTTAATACCTTTGCTAGTATTACGTTCGGCGATGATTACCTTTCATTCATTTCTCAGGATGCCTCCTCCATGAATTACTCATCTACATCGCTACCTCTATCTTTTTTATATGTCAATATAATAATATGATTTCAAAAATAATCAAGAAATATTTTTCAAATTTTAAAATAAATTTTGTGAAAGCGCTTTCAATCATAAATTATATAAATTTATCAATTAAAATTAAGATAGTATAAAGAAATAGAGAATTTTACAATAAAAGTTTGAAATACGTATCTTAAAGTTATTAAATATACTTTATATTTATTAATTTAAGAGGTATTTATGAGAGAAATTATCGTTTCAAAAGAAGAAATTGAATCAATCTGTACAAGACTTGGTAATGAATTAAAAGAAAGATTCAAAGATTCTAAAAATGTTCCAGTCTTTATTGGAGTTTTAAAAGGTGCTATGCCTTTTATGATTGATTTAGTAAAACATTGTGATTTTGAACTTGAAGAAGATTTTATCCAAGTTTCTTCTTATGATGGAACAGCTTCAACAGGTGTTATTCACTTAAAGAAAGATGTTTCAAGTGATATTAAAAATAGAGATGTTGTTATTATTGAAGATATTATTGATACAGGATTAACTTTATCTTATTTAAAACAATATTTAAAAATTAAATACCAACCAGCAAGTATTACATTATGTACTTTAATTGATAAAAAACCATTAAGAAAAGTTGAATTAGAAGCTGATTTAGTAGGTGTTACTTTAAAAGAAAATAAATTCTTAGTAGGATATGGACTTGATTATTATGAACTCGCTCGTAATATTGACTATGTCTTTACACCTTCAAAAGAAGATTTAAAGAAATGGGATAAAATCGTTAAAGACGAAAAAGAATCATTAAAAGATTAATTCACAAAGGAAACTACTTAGTTTCCTTTTTCTTTTTATTTAAATAGAATATTAATCCTACTAAATCTGCTAAAATCCATCCAATTGGAATAGAAAGCCAGATCCAAACAACTCCTAAACTAGTGTAAGGAGCAAGAGAATATGATAATAAAACTCTAGTGCCTAATG